>CAMAWN010000105.1 GCA_945861865.1 Candidatus Kuenenia stuttgartensis
CCTTTCCCCGCGCCGCCGTTTTCAACTGACGTCAACAGTGAGAGTCCGGCGACGGCGGATGGCCTTGAAGTGGACTTGCCCACGTTTTGCTTGCGCGCAACGTAGCGCGTATTGTGAGAAGTTCCTGTTGAAGCGTCGAGTGGAGTGTACGTCGCCGAATCGGACTGCCAGAATGTGGTTCGCTGTTGATGGACTCCACACTCACAAGGATCAAACGGATGGCAGACACCATGAATTCGCATCTCGCACACATGGTTTATTTCACGCTGAAAGACGCTTCCTCCGACACGCAGCAAGCTCTGGTCGAGGCCTGCCACAAATACCTCAAGGGGCATCCAGGCGAAGTCTTTTTCTCGGCCGGCACTCTGGTGCCTGACCTCGCTCGGCCGGTCAACGACCGAGCGTTTCACGTCAGCCTGCACGTCGTTTTCGACAGTCGGAAAGCTCAAGACGACTACCAAGCTCACCCGCGTCACACTCAGTTCATCGAAGAGAACAAACCGAATTGGGCACAAGTCCGAGTGTTCGATTCGTACGTCCGCTGACAATGCGGGCGGACATCATCCCTTCGTGACAGCCTCGTCGAGGTTCAGGATCACGCTGGCGACTGCCGCCCAGGCGGCGAGTTCGTGAGCCGGGAGTTGTTCGTTGCGCGGTGACTCGCCGACGGACAGCAGTTTCGTCGCGGCGGCCGGATCGGCAGCGAAGCGGGCGTGTTGCTGCTCGAAGACACACCGCAGCACGGTCAACTCGCGCGGCGTCGGTTTGCGAGCCGTCGCCAGCCGGAACGCGAACGTGATTCGTTCCGCAGTCGTCGCACCTCCTTCAAGGAGGATTCGCTCAGCCAGTTTGCGCGAGGCCTCAACGTAGGTCGGGTCGTTCATCAGCACGAGCGCTTGCAGCGGAGTGTTCGTGCGGGCGCGGCGGACGGTGCAGGTCTCGCGGTCGGGCGCGTCGAACGTGGCGAGTTGCGCCGGTGGGCAGGTTCGCTTCCAAAACGTGTACATCGTGCGGCGGTACAAGTCGGCTCCATGACTCTGCGAGTATTCTTGTGCCGTCCAATTCTTGCCGTCCGCGCGAGCCATCAATTCTTCCCACAGTCCGGCCGGCTGATACGGTGAGACGCTCGGCCCCCCGATCTTGTGCTGCAATAGCCCGCTGACCGACAAAGCCAGATCGCGAATCCCCTCGGCGGGCAATCGATGTCTTGGCCCGCGAGCCAGCAGCCGATTCTCCGGATCGCGTACAATCAGCGCCGGCGTCGCGCGGCTCGTTTGCCGGTACGTTGCTGACGTGACGATCAAGCGTTGAAGGTGCTTGATATCCCACGCGGTCGCAGTCGTTGATTCGTTCGTCATGAACTCGGCCGCCAACCAATCGAGCAATTCGGGATGCGTTGGTGGCTCGCCTTGGGAACCAAAATCTTCCGACGTCTTCACGAGGCCAGTGCCGAAGTACGACTGCCAGTAGCGGTTGACGGTGACTCGCGAAGTCAGCGGGTGCAACGGATGCGTCAACCATCGCGCGAGTCCCAGTCGATTGCGCGGCGCGCCTTCGGGAAGCCGAGGCAACACGGCGGGAACTTCTGCTTCGACTTTGTCGCCCGGCTTGTCGTATTGGCCACGAATGAGCACGAACGTCTCGCGAGGTTGTTCCAACTCGCGCATGACCATCGAGGTCGGGATGAGTTGTTCGAGTTCCGTTTGAACTTTGCGCAGCCGATCGAGATCGGCTTTGAGCGTCTTGGCTTCTTCGTCCTTCGAGGTTTTCAGGCGAGCATCCACTTTGGCGATGTTGTCAGCCAACTCGGCGAGTTGCTTCTGCTGATCGTCTGTCGGGAGTTTGAGCAGCGGTTCGGCGTTCCCTTTTTTGCCGTCGAGTCCATTTTCCGGCACGTTATGGAAGAAGGCATAGAATTGGTAAAACTCGCGCTGCGTCAGCGGGTCGTACTTGTGGTCGTGACATTGCGAGCACGCGACCGTCAGGCCGAGCCACACGGTCGCGGTCGTGTTGACGCGATCGACGATGTAGGCGTTGTGATATTCCTTCGGGAAGGCACCTCCCTCGAAGTTGATCATGTGGTTGCGATGGAATCCACTGGCGAGCTTTTGCTCGAATGCCGCGGCGGGTTCGGATGGCTCTGGCAACAGATCGCCGGCCAATTGCTGGATCGTGAATTGATCGAACGGCAGATTGCGATTGAAAGCGTCGATGACCCACTTCCGCCAACGAGTCATGTCTCGGCCGTTGTCGATGTGGTAGCCGTTCGTGTCCGCGAACCGTGAGGCATCGAGCCAATCCAGTGCCATCCGCTCGCCGTAGTGCGGCGACTTGAGCAGCCGATCGACCACTTTTTCATAAGCGTTCGCGTCGCGGTCGCTCAGGAACTCGTCGATCTCGGCAATGGTCGGTGGCAGGCCAGTCAGGTCGAGTGTGACTCGGCGAATCAATGTTTCGCGGTCAGCTTCGGGGGACGGTGTCAAACCTTCCGCTTCCAATCGGGCGAAAATGAAGTGGTCGATTGGATTCTGAGTCTTCCATTTGAGATTTGAAATTTTAGATTTGAAATCTTGCAACTTCGGGATCGCTGGCCGCGAGACGGTGCGGAACGACCAGTGTTGCTCGAAGGTTGCTCCCTGTTCGATCCAGCGTTTGAGGATTTCCTTTTGGGCCGCGCTGAGCGGCTTGTTCTCCGAAGCGGGTGGCATTTGTTCGTCGGAATCGGACAACAGAATTCGTCGCAGCAGTTCGCTGTCCGCGGGTTTGTTCGGGGTCACGGCCGTCTTGCCCGATTCGGCCGGCTTGATGGCCGACTCTTGCTGATCGAGTCGCAGGCCGGCTTTGCGTTCTTTCGCATCCGGGCCGTGGCACTTCCAACAATGGTTGGACAGAATTGGCCGGACATCGCGATCGAAGGAAATTTTGCCAGCGGCCAGTTTGCCTGAACTGCTGGTCGGTTCGGAGCGGGCGGTCACAGGCATCCCGAGCAAAACAGCCAGCAACGACAACCCAATGGGCCAGCGAGCGGATGTCATTGAGCTTTGCGAGCGAGTCATCGCAGCGGTCCTCTTTTGGGCATCGGAAGTTTAGGCAGCATATCGCGGCCAATCGTTGTCGCGAACTCAAACGCCGCAGGACATTCGTTCGCGTTGCTGGACTTCATCCAACGCGACCAGTAATTTCCTGCGTATTCGCAGCGGCTTGGAAGTCGGGTGTGATGATCCGATCGCCAGCCAAACGAATTGGGCAGCGGCGGAGCTTCGGAGTCTCGGCCGCTGTTGGTGTTTGTGGTCAACGCGGAGCCGACGACGGGAGTCGAGCGGTTCCGCCAACGAGGATCGGGTTGATGAGCAAAAACTCGGACAATAATGGCCATCATGGCATGATGATCGAGGCACGCGGCCTCAGCAAATTTTATGGGCCGTTCGCGGCGGCTCGGGATGTCACCTTCTCCGTCCCGAAAGGGGAGGTCGCGGCGTTTGTCGGACCCAACGGGGCGGGCAAGTCCACCACGATGAAGATGCTGACCGGCTTCTTGACGCCGACAGAAGGTTCGGCTCGGATCGGTGGTTTTGATGTGGCAACCAATCGGCTCGATGCCGTCAAGTTGATCGGCTATCTCCCAGAGAACGGCCCGCTGTATCACGAAATGACTCCGAAATCGTTGCTGGAGTACCTCGGCCATGCTCGCGGAATGGCTGGGCCGTACCTTCAGAGCCGTCTGGAATATGTGACCGACAAATGCTCGCTCCGGGCCGTCTGGAACAAGACAATCGGCAAGCTATCGCGTGGCTACAAGCAGCGCGTCGGGATGGCTCAGGCGCTGTTGCACGATCCGGAAGTGCTGATCCTCGACGAGCCGACCAGCGGTCTGGACCCCAATCAGGTCCACGAGGTCCGCAACCTGATTCACAGTCTCGCGAAGAACAAAACGATTCTGCTCTCGACGCACATCTTGCGCGAGGTGGCGGTCTGTTGCAGCCGAGTCGTGCTGATCAACGCGGGACAGATTGTGTTCGATGGCTCAGTCGAACAAATGGAAGGCCAAGGCCACGACATGGAAGGCCGCTTCCGCGAATTGACCAAAGCCCGACTGACGTGATTTGAGATTTGAAATCTGAGATTTGAGATTCGGAATTTCCTCCCACGGAACCCACCATGCGAAGTCATGTGATCAAAGCCGTCTTCTGGCGGAATCTGGCCAGCTATTTTTCGGGGGTCATCGGCTACCTCTTCATCGTAGTGTTCGTCGTGGCCTGTGCGGCGGCGGCGTTTAGTCCGCGGTTCTTCACGAACAATCTCGCCACGCTCGATCAACTCAGCGAGTATTTTCCGTTGCTGCTGCTGTTCATCGTGCCGGCCGTCACGATGACATCGTGGGCCGAGGAGAAGCGGCAAGGGACCGACGAGTTGCTGTTCACTCTGCCGGCGAATGACTTCGAGGTGCTGCTCGGAAAATATCTGGCGGTGCTGGCGGTCTACACGATCGCGCTGGCATTTTCCGGATTCAACCTGTTAGTTCTGGCGTGGTACGCCGAGCCGGATTTTGGGCTGCTGTTTACGACGTACTTCGGCTACTGGCTGGCAGGCGGAGCCTTGCTCGCGGCGGGCATGTTTGCCTCGGTGCTGACCAACAGCGTGACGGTCGCTTTCGTGTTGGGCGTGACGATCGGGGCGATTCCGATCTTCGTCGGCAAGTTGTCAGTGGCTCACCCGATTTTCGCTTCGCTCAGTCTGCCCGATCAACTGAAGGAATACAGCCTCGGTCTGATTCCGCTGACCAGTCTCGTTTACTTTGTGTCACTGACTGCGTTTTTGCTGTACCTCAACGAGGTCTTCATCAGCAAGCGGCATTGGAGCGGCGGCAAAGATGGCCCGACGATGTGGATTCAGTACGTCGTGCGATCGGTCTCGGTGGCAGTCGCGCTGATCAGCGTCAACGTCCTGGTGGTCAAGATGAGCGAAGCGTTTCCGCTCAATTTGGACCTGACGACCGAGAAACTCTTCACGCTGTCCCGCAGCACGCGAGAGTTGATTGGCAAGATCAGCAGCGAGCGACCAGTGACGATTCAAGCCTTCATCTCGGCCGATGTGCCGCGCGAGCAAGTGGCCATTCAAAAGCGTTTGAAGGGTCTGCTGCGACAGTACGATCGCGAAGGTGGCTCACGCTTGGACGTGCGATTCGTGGACGTGACCCCGTTCACGCCCGAAGCTGAGGAAGCTCGGCTGTTGGGAGTGCAGGGATTTCAAGTCCCGACCGACGAGGACGGCCGTCGCGGCGTGCAGGAAGTCTTCATGGGTGTCGTGGTCAGCAGTCCGGTCGATGAAGTCGTGGTTCCAATTTTCGAGGCGGGCACGTCGATCGAGTACGAATTGACCCGCTCGATCCGCACGGTTGCGAATGAAAAACGACTGACGGTTGGTATGCTCACGACCGATGCTCGCGTGGCCGGTGGTTTCGACATGTCGGCCTTCCGACAGTTGCCCGAATGGCGCATCCAGACGGAACTCAAGAAGCAGTACAAAGTGGAGCAAGTCCCGGCCGACTCGCCCATCGACGAGCAGAAGTACGACGTGCTCGTGGCGGTGATGCCTTCGTCGCTGTCGCCAACGCAGTTGCCCAATCTGGTCGATTACGTTCGGAAAGGCCGGCCCACGTTGGTCTTCGACGACCCACTACCGGTCTTCGATGGTGCGGGAACGCAAGCTCCGCGAATGCCCAAGCCGCGCCCCGGTGGAGGCGGCATGATGGGCGGGTTCAATCAGCAGCCACCGGAACCCAAGGCTGAGGAGGGCAAGCTAACCTCGTTGCTCAAAGTGCTGGAGATCGCCTGGGACAACGGCGAAGTGGTCTTCGACAACTCGGGCAAGAGCCTTCATCCTGAGTTTGGTGACATGATCCAACCGGAATTGGTCTTTGTCAGCACGAAGTCCAAGAACAAGAGCGCGATTCATTCCACCAGTCCTGTGACCTCAGGACTCCAAGAACTACTGACGTTCTTCCCGGGCAACATTCGGCAACGACAAGGGAGCGAGCTGAAATTCGAGGCGTTGTTGCGGTCCAGTCCGAAGTCGGGCGTCCATGCTTGGGAAGACATCACCAGGCAGAGCGGCAATCCGTTTGGGGGTGGCGGCATGGAGATCAACAACAATCCTCGTCGGCAATTGACCGACGAGGCTTTCACGCTGGCGGCTCACATCACTGGCAAAGAGTTGAAGGGCCACAAGGGCTTGAACGTGATCTTCGTCTCCGACGCGGACCTCATCAGCAATCAGCTTTTCAACTTGGAAACTTCGCAGCAGTTGCCGAACCTGCGGATCGACAACGTCAAGTTCGTGCTCAACTGCGTCGATGTGCTGGCCGGAGAGACGTCGTACATCGACCTTCGCAAACGTCGCGCTCAACTCCGCACGCTGACCGCGCTGCAAGCGGTTTCGGACGATTTGCGCAATGCTCAGACCGAAGAACGCGGCAAGGCCGAAGCCGAGGCCAAAGAGCAAATGTCCAAAGCCCAGGAACGCCTCACGAAACTCGTTGAGGAAATCGAAAAAGACACGACTCTGATGCCTCAGCAAAAGACCTCAAAACTGAGCATCGCTCGTGAAACCGAACAGCGCAAGCTCGACGTGATGCGAATCAACATCGATCGTGATCGGGCCAAGAAGATCGAAGGCATCGAAGCCAAAACGAAGCAACAGATTCGCGCCAAAGAAGACTGGATTCGTTGGTGGTGCATCCTGCTGCCGCCGATCCCAGCGATCGTGTTGGGCGTCATCGTGTTGTCGTCCCGCATCAATGCCGAGTACCGCAACGTCGAAGCCGACCGACTCGTGAAACGCTAGTTCTGATCGTGTGACCCCACCGGGACAAGCCCGGTGGGGTACTGAAACAATTACGACCGTCCCCGACGGAGAATCTTGTCATGAATCAGTCGATGACCCGCACTTTGGCTTTCGTGGCCACCGCTCTCGTATCAACTGCGTTGGCGTTCACATCGAACCAGCTCACCAAGCCGGCCAAGCTCGCCGACGGGGACGAGTACGGCAGGGATTTCAATCCCGATTTCTCAGATGCCGGAAAGGCCACGTCGATGCGCGTGGTCTCGTTCGACGAGGCGACCGCCGCGTCGAAGATGTTTACGGTGCAGTACGACGGCGGTTGGAAGATTCCCTCCTACCACAACTATCCAGCCGACGGCAAAGACCAGCTCGCGAAAGCGGCCGCATCGGTGATCGGACTGAAACGCGGTTCGTTGGCGACGCGCCGTAAGACCGAACACGAACGTTACGGTGTGATTGATCCTCTCGATGAGGAAAATCCCGCCACCAAAGGACGCGGGAAGCGAATCACCATCTCCGAAAAAGAAACCGCTCTCGCGGACTTCATCGTCGGCAAGAAAGTCGAGGGCGAAGACGACAAACTCTACATCCGAAAATTCGGCGAGGACAAAGTCTACAGAGTCAGCGGGCGGTTCGATGTCTCGCCGAAGTTCTCCGATTGGGCCGAGACCGACCTGCTGAAAGTCAGCGGTTTTGACATCACTCGCCTGCGTGGCAGTCGCCCGAAGATCAATGACGCGGACGAATACGAAGGGGACGATGTTGTCGAACTCACCAAAGACAAACCCAGCGATCCGTGGAAATTGGCCGGACTCGACGAAGCCGCCGAGGAACTCAAGAGCGACGACATCAACACGATGGTCACCACGCTCGATGACCTGCGACTAGTCGGAGTGCGCCCACGTCCGGCACCCTTCGGAAAGCCAATTCTCAATGCAGACCTCAAAGTCGAACTGCCGAAAGAGTTGATGAATAATCCCGAGGCACGCAGCAGTGTTGTCAAACTTCTGCGCGCCGACCTCGGCGAGAAAGGCTTCCGTGTCGGCCAAGACGAAAACGGCCAGACGCAACTCGTCTCGCGCGAAGGCGAACTCACTGCCGGAACCAAGGACGGAGTTGTCTACAAGCTGACCTTTGGCAGCGTCTTTTCCGGCACCGAACAGGAAATCGAAACCGGTGTCACCGAGGAGGCGAAGGCGGACGGCAAACAGAAGCAGGACGCCTCGAAAGAGAAGTCGGATGATCTGAAGAAGAGCCGCTATCTCCTAGTTCGCGCGGACTTCGAAGAGACGTTGCTGGGCAATCCGCCCGCCGAGCCGACGAAGCCGACTCCGCCCCCGGGAGTCGAACCTGTCACCGATCCGAAAGACGACGGCGACAAAGACAAGAAAGACGCCGCTGAAAAAAAGGAAGATGCTCCCAAGAAGGACGCCGAGAAAAAGGACGCTGCGGAAAAGAAAGATCCCTCGGACTCTGACAAGACGAAGGCTAACGAGGAAAAGCCCGCAGACTCCAAGAAGGACTCTGATGCTCCCGCAGGAGCCAAAGGTGACGACACGGTCGCCGCCGATAAAAAGGAAGAGAAGAAAGACGACACCAAGTCCGACAAATCGGAAGACAAAAAGCCGGCCATCGAAAAGAAGGACGCTCCCGAAAAGAGCGACTCCGTGAAGAAGGATGCGGAGAAAAAAGACGAGAAGAAAGACGACGCTCCAACGGAAAAACCGAAGGCCGAGGAACCCGATGCCACGAAAGATGAAGCCAAGCCGGCCGAGCCGAAGAAGGATCTGAAGGCCGAATACTTCGAAGCACTCAAACGCTACGACGCCGAAAAGGGACGCTTCACCGCCGAAACCGCGGCGCACGCGGCCAAGATCGAATCTGGCAAGCAGAAGGTCAAAGAACTCAACGACCGCTTCGCCGACTGGTACTACGTCATCTCCAACGACAGCTTCGACAAGCTCCGCCTGTCCCGCGCTGTACTCATCAAGCCGAAGGAAAAGTCCTTGGACAAAGACAAGACCGAGGCTGAAAAGAAGGACGACGATCAGCCGGCCGAGAAACCTGAAGCCGACAAGAAAGAGGCCGACAAACCGGCGGAGAAGGTCAAAGCGGAGAAGACCGAGAAGCAGGAAGAGAAACCTGCGGACGACAAATAAATAAAGCGAGCGGGGGGACGTCAGTTCCCCGAGACAGCACACCGGTCCTGACTCACTCGGAGGATTGACATCCTCCGCTCGCCTTTCCCGGCCTATTTCTTTTGATCTTTCTCGTCCGCCTTCGCCTGCTGCTCGGCCATTTTGCGTTGAATGAACGCCGACGCATTCAGGCCGAACACTTTCTTACGCCCGACCCCATCGGTCGAACTCGCGGATTTCTTTTCCCGCTTGCCGAGCGGGTCATCACCGAAAAAAAACTTCTTGACCATGAATGTCACTCCGTGAGTTTGGCTCTGTAGGTTTCATCCGTGATCAGGCAGGGCCAAACGCCATCACTCCGGGATTCAACAAACTGTGCGGATCAAGTTGTCGCTTGAGACGCTGCGTCCACGCAAGAGACCCAGCCCACGAATCCGCAACAACATCGAGAGCGGGCCACTCGTTCGGAGAACGCAGCACCGACAAATGCCCGCCGCAAGACCGAACGAAATCGCCGAGCGGCCTGGTCGCGGCAATCGCTTGATCGGCAGTGCTCGCTCGTTCGGACAGGTGTCCGATGACGATCCCGTTGCCGGCGTGGGCCTGAGCCGCCATGCCAGCCAGCGTTGCCATCCTGACGAGTTCACAAGTTCGCGAAGGCGGGATCGTCGCTTTAATTGTGGTCGATGATGCGGATCGGATTGAGAACTCTGTGAGGCCGATCCAGCATCCCTCCGATTCGACCTTAGAAAGCGCCTGTGACCAAGGACACTCAAAGGGCCGCAACTCGTTCGCCACGGTTTCCAGTTGCCAATCGACTTCGTGTCGTGTTCCCTCAAAGCCGACGAACAACATCGTCGGCATGGCGGCCTTCTCGATGGTGCGTTGAATGTTGAGGAGTTGCATCGCGGGTTCATTGGAAACGTCGATCGCGATCGGCCGAGTGGCTGAGGTGACTAATCGAGCCAGCGCCGCATCCAACTTCTCGGTTGAGTGGAATCCAAACGCGGCAATTCTTGTTTCTTCTGGGATCGGACGCAGCTTGAGCGTCACTTGTGAGATGATCGCCAACGTCCCGCGCGAGCCGATCAGCAGCTTGCACAGGTCGTATCCCGCGACATTCTTGACGACTCGACCACCCGCGCTGAAACGCTGGCCGGAGGCGTCAATCGCCGAAATGCCGATGACGTAGTCGCGCATCGTGCCGCATCCGAATCGTCGCGAGCCGGACCAGTTCGTCGCGATCACTCCGCCGAGCGTCGCCTGTTCCGCCTGCGGCACGTCGATCGGCAGGCGTTGGTTTTCCGCCGCGAGCAGTCGATTCAGTTCCGCGATGCGAATGCCGGCCTCCACCGTGATCGTCATGTCCCGCGCGGGATAGTCGATCACGCGGTTGAGTCCGTCGAGCCGCACCTCGCAAGCGTCAGTGGCGTTGACGTCATGCGGTGTCGTCCCGCCACCGATGGGCTGCAAACTCCGGCGCGAGTCCGCCGCATTGTCGGCGACGAACTGAGCCAGTTCAGCCTGCGTGTTCGGTTGAAAAACAGATTGCGAATCAGGCATTTTCAATCTCGATCTCTGCGAGCTCTGTGCCTCTGCGTGAGAACCGCAGTTTCACGCAGAGACGCAATGCTCGCAGGGAAACTACATGGCAGCCCTGCGGCCGGGATGACTTTTGTGGGGATGCGATTCGGTACCGCAACCGCCGGCAGTCGGCAACATCTTGCCGGGACTGCAGCGGTTGTCGGGATTGAAGACGTCGCGGATCGACTTCATCACGGCGAGGTCTTCCGGCGCGAACAGCTTGTCCATGAAGCTGATCTTCTCGACACCGATGCCGTGCTCGCCGGTGACGCTACCGCCGAGGTCCAGACACTTCGACAAGATTTCGTCGCTGGCGAGCAGCACTCGGCGAACCTGGTCCTCGTTCCGCTCATCGAACAACAGGATCGGATGAATGTTGCCGTCGCCGGCGTGGAAGACGTTGACGATTTTCAGGTCGTGACGCCGGCCGCAGTCGGTGATGAATTCCAGAATCTCCGGTAACTTCGTGCGCGGCACGACGCCGTCTTGAGTGCAGTAACTCGGACTCAGCCGGCCGATCGCGCCGAACGCCTGCTTGCGGCACTTCCAGAGCAGCAACCGTTCCTTGGCGTCGCGTGCTCGACGAACTTCGCGAGCGCCGTTCTGAAGGCACATCGCTTCGATGCAGGCGGCTTCGTCCTCGACGGCGACTTCCAGGCCATCGACTTCGATGAGCAATACGGCTCCGGCATCCAGCGGGAATCCAAAATGAAACGCCGCTTCGAGCGCGCCGATGATGCCTTGGTCCATCATCTCCAGAGCGGCGGGGACGATGCCCGCTCCGATGATCGCGCTGATCGCCTGCGTCGCGGCGGTGACCGTCTCGAACACGCCCAGCAGCGTGCGATACGACTCCGGGTTGCGCGTCAGCCGCACCCAGACCTTCGTGCAAATGCCGAACGTCCCCTCGCTGCCGACGAACAGCCCGGTCAGATCGAAGCCCGGCCCGTCCTCGCACGGCCCGCCGAACTGCACGACCGAGCCGTCCGGCATGACCGCCTCGACGCCGAGCACATGATTGACCGTGACGCCGTACTTCAGCGTGTGCGGCCCGCCGCTGTTGGTTGCGACGTTGCCGCCGATCGTGCAAGCCCCCTGGCTCGAGGGGTCGGGAGCGTAGTGGTAGCCGGTCTCTTTGAGATGATTCGTCAGATGCACGTTGACGAGTCCCGGTTCGACGACGGCGTAGCGGTCGCGCAGGTTGACTTCGAGAATCCGCTTCATCCGCGTCAGCGTGATCATCACGCCGCCGCCGATCGGCAACGTCCCGCCCGCCAAGCTGGTTCCCGCTCCGCGCGGGATGAACGGCACGTTGAGTTCATTGCACAGCCGCACGACCGCGACGACTTGCTCGGTCGAGGTCGGGAAAACGACGACATCGGGAACTTTCTTCTCGACCGTGTATCCGTCGCACTCGTAGACGAGCAGTTCTTCCGGGTTGAAGAGCAAGCCGTTGTCGCCAACGATGTCGCGAAGACGAGGGATGATTTCCGATTGTGATTCGGTCATTGCTGGTGAATGCCTAGTTTCGGGTTCAATCGCTGCAATTTCCCAATGCCGCTGGGCGTGGTGCGGGTTCTCGATAATTGCAGCATTTCGAGCGACAGACAAGATGCTAACGGAGCCAGCCCGTCATCCGTAATCGACGCTTCCCAGAGAATGAGGGTCCGCAGTTTGGAAAGACTGGCGATATGTGGCAGTGCCGCATCGGTCGTTGTCACGCCGGCGAGCATCAAAAGCTCAAGACGCGGCGGACAGGCGCGGGCGAGCGTTTGGGCATGTGCGTCTCCATTGCCGCACTCCCGCAGCCAGAGACTTCGTAGTTTGCTGTGACTCGAAAGACTGGCCATGCTCGTGTCGGTCAGGAGACCCTTGCGGATGTCGAGGAACTCAAGGTTCGCACAGCGCGTGACATGTTCCAAACCGCGATCGGTGGTTCCTGAATTGTGGAGTCGAAGATTACGCAGGTGGGGTAATGCGGAAAGCTCCACTAGGTGCTCGTTGTTGATCGTCGTCTCGTCGAGCGTCAATGACTCCAACGATCCGCATTTGGCGATATTCTCCCAAGCGGTCGAATTGAGAGACATGCGACACAACTCGATGTCCGTCAGCTTTGTCAGGGTCGCCAAGTGCCGCAGTCCGGCTTCGTCCATTCGTGACGAGTCGATTCTGACGGTTGTCAGTTGCTTGTGTTTCGCAATGGCCGCGAAAGCATCGTCAGAAACTGAAGCACCGAAGACCGTCACTTGTTCCAACTGTGGAAAAATCCGAAGTCGGTCGATGTCGCCGACCGTGAATTCTGTGCCGTGAAAAAAGGCATTGTCCACACGTCCGAACCACGGACGAAAGACCTCCGGAACCCAAGTCGGCAGCCCCACAGGACTCTCGTTAGGGCTAAGATCGCAACCGCGCCACAGAAGTTGGACGCGAGTGACGACAGGCTGGCTGACGACGAAAACAAACAGCGGCAAAACGACGAGACTCGCCGTCCACAGCGTCCGACGAATCCGCCTTTGTGACCGTTCTGACGAATTCTCCGCCGCATCGGGATCCGTCATTGTTTGCTTTTCGGAGTTCATTCCAGAACTTTCGCGGCGGGCGAAGAGTCAGTGAATCCAGGAGCTGGACCGGGCGATTCCCACCAGCCCGACCAGAATCCAAAAGGCGTTCAGCAGAATGTAGGCAAAGTCGCGTTTGATGGTCGAGCACCACGTCAGCAGCACGGCGTCCATCGTGTTGAAAATCCAAACGAACAAGAACGGACTGTTCGGCCCCAGCCAACTGACCAGCGAGAAACTAAAGATCCGCATCAGCACGCCGACCAACTCCAATCTCTTCATGTGCTTCTCGATCAGACGAGACATTCGATTCATAATTGCCCTTGCTGAGTGACACAAAATCCAACGCATCCCGAGTTGAGCGACACTTGCCCGGCTGATGGCCGAGAGTCGACAGCGGGGTCAGTCGGCAAGTTACTTGCAGTTCTTCAGGAACGCGATCAGGTCGGCGAGTTGCTCTTTCGTGAGTTGTTTTTCCAGGCCGGCGGGCATGATGCTGACGTTGCTGGGTTTCATTTCTTCGATGTCGGCGCGAGCCACGCGAGCTTCTTGATTCGGGCCGGTGGCGATAACGAGTTCATCGGGAGTCTCGCTGCGGATCAGGCCGTTGATCGTCGTGCCGCTGGTGGTGACGATCAGGACTGGCTCGAAGCTGCGGACGAAGCTGGCGGAAGGGAACAGGATCGATTCGAGCAAGTCCCGTTCGTTGCGGATGCCGCCGATGCGAGTCAGGTCGGGACCGGTCTTGCCTCCGAGATAGCCGAGCGCGTGACACGCTTTGCAGGCGGCCTTCTCGTTGTGGAAGACTTTTTGGCCGCGAACGATGTCGCCCGGCGGCAGCGACGCGAGCATCTCTTCGAGTTGTTGCCGCTGCTTGCCGATGTCCACGTTGAGCGCGACGTACAACGGCTGTGCGGCCTCTTGCACGGACGGGCTGTACTTCGCCAGTCGTGTCTTGATCGCGTCCACTCGCAGAGCTGTCAGCGCGGGAGCGGTCTTGAGTTGAGCGACGAGTTTCTGTCCGACCTGCTCGTCAGTCGTTTGCTCAAACGCGCCGAGCAGCCGATCGACTTCAAGCGGGCCGGTGGTTGCGAATTGCTCGGTGAGTTTCGTGAGTTGTGCTGTCGAGAGCTTCGCCTTCGAGAGGACTTCGGCCGCCGTGCCGCGCTGCGCGACGGGAAGTTCGGGGGCGAGTCGGCTGAGCAGGAAGTCGAAGAGTTCGGGATGCGTCTTGAGTTCATCGGCAGTCAGCCCGCCGGGTAATGCGGCCAGTGCGTCCAAGCGGATGCCGTTGAGTGATCGCAAATTAACTCCGTGTTCGCCGATCGCAATTTTCATCACCGGTGTTCGCACTGCGGCGAGATCTTCCTTGTGTGGCGGGATGCGTCGGACCGTCGACAGCGAATTCCAAACCAACACCGCGTCGCCTTCGCCGAGCGTCGTGACCAATGCCGGCGTCCAGCTTCTGGGCAATTCCTTGAGGTTGGAGTTGAGCATCGAACTCACGGCGAGATCGCGAATCGCGAACGGCAACTTGTCGTCGCGAGCGGTGGTCGCGAGCAGTTCCTGCACCGAAGGGGACTTCGCGAACTGAGCCAGTTGCTTGCCGAATGCGGCGTGTTCGGCAAACGGGAGTTCGCCGGAGGCCAATCGCTCGCGGAGGTAGCCGGCCAGCGGTTCGCCCCAATCGGCGTGCCGGCTGATGATCCACGCCGCCGTCTCCCGCAACAGCGGCTCCGGCGAGGTCAAATGCTTCGCCACCTCCTCCGGCTTCAACCCGCCGTTCGGCATCTGGTCGAGTGCGATTAACGCGGCCTTTACCGTCGCAGGGTTCGACGCCGAGAGTCCGACTTGCGTTGCTTCTGGCTTCGCGATCTCGATCAAGGCATAAATGATTGAGTGTTCGAGGAAGCGGTCGTTGCCAACCTTTCCAGCTTCCATGAGCAACGGAACGACTGCTTTCTCGTCGCCAATTCGGCCAAGTGCTTCCGCCACGACACGCTTTGGTGCTGGTCCATCTGTGCGAAGCCGCGACAGCAATTCTTTGAGTCCCGCCTGGTCACGATGCAAACTGAAAATCTGAGCTGCAATTGCTCGCGTCATTGGATCAGAAGAAGCGGACAAGCTGAATTCGACGCCACTAGGATGGCGGATAAGCAAAGCAGCCCGTGCGGCTTGGCGAAGGAACTCCGGAGTGAAATTGCGAGTTGAAAATGGTTGAAAATCTTTGGATAGGCGTACCGCGGCCGCTTCTCCACGCTTCGCAAACTCACGGTAGGCACGTTCTCGCACGAATGTTCGCGAGTCACCGAAATACGTCATCAAATGGTCCAGCGGCTCTTCGGGCCAAATAACCCTCCGGCCGAATGGGTAGTCCAGACGTTTCGCGTTAGCGCGTCGCACTCGATAGATCGCCCCCAGCACATCCGGCTTCCACAACTGCGAGGTGGGGCAGCAGAGCTTGTACCAGCCGCCGGTGTCCACGATCAGCAGGCTGCCGTCGGCGTCTTCCAGCGTGTCGGTCGGGTGGAAGTCGAGGTTGTTCGAGACCACGAAGTCGGTCGTCGCGCAGTCGAACGTGGCTCCCTGCGGCGTCAGCACATGCCGAGTCACCTTGCGCATGTTGAAGCAGCAGGCGAAGAGATTGTCTTGGTACTCGCGGCCCCAGGCGGAGGACTGCAAGCGTTCGAGGCCGCAGGGAGCGGCGGCTCCGAGATGGCACAGCACCGGCATCACGTCGCCGGTTCGCGGGTGATGCGGCGAGTCGATGACGGCTTGGTCCTTGCCGTAGACTCCGCCGTACACGGCGTGCAGCAGGCCGTCGCGGTTGCCTCCGCCGGGATGCACCAGGAACGTGGTCGTGAAGATTCGCTCGCCGGTCGGCGTGAAGACGACATCGACCGGGTTGTCCATGCCGCCCGTCATCACCGCTTCAATCGCCGACGTCTTGATGCTGCCGGTGGCGGGGTCTCGCGGAGCGTCCGGCCGCGCGCGGAAAATGTGCGAGGCTTTCGTGGTCCACGGCTCTTTGCCGGGACGCTCGTAGGTCTGCTCGGCGAACGCGCCTTTCGTCCAATACAAAAAACCGTCGGGACCGAGGTACGGGCCGTGCAGATCGTTCGCGCAGCCGGTGAGCGTGTTGCCTTTGAACCATTCTTCTCGCTTGTCGGCCACGCCGTCGTTGTCGGTGTCGGTCAGCTTCCAGATGCTCGGCGGAGCGGCGACGTACAGCGAGCCGTCATGCCACAGCGTGCCTTCGGGGAACATCAGTTTATCGGCGAAGACGAGGCTCTTGTCGAACTGGCCGTCGCCGTCGGTGTCTTCCAGGCGGACGACTCGATGCGGCTTGTCGATGAGCTGTTTCGCCGACGGATCGTTCGTGCCGCTCGAATCGGAAACGTACAGCCGCCCGTCCTCGTCGAAGCTGGCCGTGATTGGCCGATCGACCAGCGGCGGCCCGGCGACAAGTTCGATCGTGAAGCCTTCCGGCAGCGAAAAGATGTGGCCGTTGAGCGGGACTTCGATCCGTTTCGGCTCGGTCTTCGCGGCGGCCGGTAGCGCGGCGCTCTTCGCCGGAGGATCGTCGGATCGGAGGTTCCGGCTCGATGAACCAACCGTCACGACAACCAACACCAGTGCAACGAACGCGATCCACGGACAGACTCGACGCATGGCTGGCTCCCTTGAGTTCAGCGTAGCCATTTCGCTCCACGAAAGGGCTACAGGAACACGATCATGCCGAGGTTGCCATCAAGGTTCAATCCGCAGCAACCCGGTGTGAATTGAGTTTCGACACCGAGTCACTTCAAATTCCCTTCCTCCGCGATCTGCGCGGAAGAAAACCGCGTCCCACCGAGTTGAAGGAGATCCTGCCGATGACCCGCCTGCTGCTTGCGTTCGTGGTGTGCTGTGTCAGTTCGCTCGCTGTCGCCGATGTGAAAGTGCTGCCCGATGGGCGGACTCCGGCCGACAAGCGGCTAGGTGCTCCGAAAGACCTCAACGGCTACTTCCCGCTGGAGGTTCCCGCCACGAAAGAGGAGTGGGCCAAGCGAGCGGACTTCGTGCGCAAACAAGTGCTGGTCTCGCAAGGCTTGTGGCCGATGCCGACGAAGGGACCGCTCAAGCCGGTCATTCACGGCAAGGTCGAACGCGACGACTTCACCGTCGAGCGAGTTTATTTCGAGAGTGCTCCGGGCTTCTTCGTGACCGGCAGCTTGTTCAAGCCGAAGGGAAAGAAGGGTCCGTTCGCGGGCGTGCTGTGTCCTCACGGGCACTGGAACAACGGGCGGTTCTACGACGCCGGTGCGGCGGCGGTGCGACAGCAGATCGTGGTCGGGGCAGAACGCTTCGAGAACTCCGGGCGATATCCGTTGCAGGCTCGATGCGTGCAGCTCGCGCGGATGGGTTGCGTCGTGTTTCACTACGACATGATCGGCAATGCCGACAGCTCACAGCTCAGCCACGCCCTCGTGCATCGCTACGCAGATCGACGGCCAGAGATGGAGAAGCCGAATTCGTGGGGCTTCTACAGCCCGCAAGCCGAGTCGCGATTGCAGAGCGTCATGGGCCTGCAAACACTGGATTCGATCGCGGCTCTCGATTTCATGCTCAGCCAGAGCGACGTCGATCCGAACCGCATCGGCGTGACGGGAGCCAGCGGCGGCGGCACGCAGACATTCATCCTTTCGGCGATTGATTCGCGCGTCACCGCGCAGTTTCCGGCCGTGATGGTTTCGACTGGAATGCAGGGAGGCTGCACCTGTGAGAACTGCTCGCTGCTGCGCGTCAACACGGGCAACATCGAGCTCGCCGGACTGTTCGCTCCGAAGCCGCTCGGCATGGCGGCGGCCGATGACTGGACCAAAGAAATCATGACCAAGGGGATGCCGGAACTGACCAAGCTCTACGAGATGCTCGGTGCGAAGGACAACGTGAAGGCGACGGCGTTCCTGCACTTCCCGCACAACTACAACCAGCCCAGCCGAGCCGCGATGTATTCCTGGTTCAACAAGCATCTGAAGCTCGGCCAGCAAGACCCGATCGTCGAGGGAGATTTCCAGCCGCTGCCGATCTCTGAGCTGACGGTCTTCGACTCCGATCATCCGAAACCGCCGAGTGGCGACGATTTCGAGCGCTCACTGACAAAGACGCTGGCCGATGACGACGCAAAGCAACTCGCGGCACTGACTCCGACCGACGGGAACTCGCTGGCGAAATTCCGCGACGTCATCGGCACCGGATGGAAGGTCTTGATCGGCCGCGAGCTGCCGGACTCGAAGAGCATCGAACGCGAGAAAATCAAAAAGGAAGACCGCGGCGAATTCTTTTTCTTCGGCGACGTGCTGCGGCTGAAGAAGCATCAGGAAGAAGTGCCGATCGTGTTCCTGCACCCGAAGAAGTGGAACAAGCAAGTCGTTGTCTGGGTTGATGAGTCGGGCAAGTCGGGCTTGTTCAACGCGGACGGCTCGCCGAAGTACGAGATCAAAACGCTGCTCGACGCCAACTTCAGCGTCGCGTCGCTGGACGTGTTCGGCACCGGTGAACTCGTGCCGAAGGGAGCTTCCATGCCGCTGCGGAATCGCAAGGTCAACACGAATCGCCAATTCGCCGGCTTCACCTACGGCTACAACCACCCGTTGTTCGCTCAGCGAGTTCACGACATCCTGACGCTGGTCAGCTTCGTGCGCGGCGACGAACACGGAGCGTCGAAGGTTCACGTCGTCGGACTCAACGGAGCCGGCCTGTGGGCGGCCGCTGCGAAAGCCATCGCCGGCCCTGCGATTGATCGCACCGCCATCGACACCGCCGGATTCCGCTTCGCATCACTGACCGAATTCGACGATCCGCGGTTCCTGCCCGGAGCCGTCAAGTACGGCGACGTCGCGGCACTGCTCGCGCTGTCGGCCGGCAGCGAAGTTTGGTTGAGTGGCGAAAAAGAGTTTCCGAAACTCGCTGCTGCCAGTTGGAAGGCTGCGGGAGGCAATACCCCACCGACGCTCTTCGCCGGAGAAGCCTCCGCGAAAGCCAACGCAGCCGTGCAGTGGTTGGCGCGCTAAGACAACGTCGTCATCGTTTGCCGGGCAAGGTGGCGGCGAGCGGCAATCCATCGGCGAGTGCTGTTCGCAGCGCCGCGCACAGATCGAGGATGACGTCGTCCCCTTCGGGCACTTGTTGCACTCGGACCACTTGGCCGAGGTCGATGGCTTGCAACAACAGTCTCAGCCACGAGCACGCTTGGACGCGAAAGGTCGCGAGTTCGCAATCGGTCAGGTCGTGTCGCAGGAGTTGTGATTCGCTGGCGGTCCGGTTTCGTTGTAGCCGAGCCAGCGTTGTCCCTTGCGTGCGAAACAGAAATCCCTCGAAGAAGGCTCGTCGAAGACGGCCGGCGGGATCGAATTGCAGGACCGGCTCGGTCCCGAAATAGACCGAGCACGCTCCGTTCTTTTTGAAGCCGGCCACGACCGGATCGACCATGAACGGCACCTGCCACTCGACCCGCCGAGCCAAGCCGGTCGCTTCCTGCATCAAGTCCTCGCGGTCAGATTCGTGTCGAGCCATGACGATCAGGATAAAGCCCCGCTTGAATTTGCACACCCGCATCCGGACACTGATGTCGCCCGGAGGATGGTCCGCCTTTGGTGGATTGCCCGCTCGAGTTTGTTTGATCCGGGACGGGCAAGAGTGCCCATCCTCCAGAGCCATCGCCGGAGTTTCCCATGATCGCCGCCGTCCAAACCTCCCCCGAAGTCTTCGAGCAGACGTTTCTTCAAGTCCGCGCCCGCATTCTCGAAATTGCCGCTACGCTCGACCGCTTGGACCGAGCGGAGGCCGCTGAATCGGTGCGCTCGGACCCTCGCTTTCGTCAAATCCAGCAAGGTCTCGAAATCCTCTTGAGCGACGGCTTCCATCGTGCCGCTCAGATTCAAGAGATCTTCAGTGATCAGTACGACCCGACTTGGATGAAGAAGTATCTGACCACCGGCGAACGCCCGGCCCTGTCGCCGAGCGTGCCGCACTGATCTCTGGCCTCCAACCCCTGACGACCAACATGTACTACATCGACCCGCACATCCACATGGTTTCCCGCGTGACCGACGACTACGAGCGGATCGCTCGGATGGGCTGCGTGGCCGTCAGCGAGCCGGCGTTTTGGGCCGGCTTCGATCGCGGCAGCGTGGACGGCTTCCGCGACTACTTCCGGCAGCTCACCGAATTTGAGCCGAAGCGCGCCGGTTGGTCCGGCATCCAGCACTACACATGGCTCTGCATCAATGCCAAGGAAGCCGAGAACGTCGAGCTCTCTCGCGAGGTCATCAAGATGATCCCGGAGTTCATCAATAAACCGGGAGTGCTCGGCATCGGCGAGATCGGACTCAACAAGAACACGAAGAATGAGTCGATCATCTTCCAAGAGCACGTCCAACTGGCGATGCAGCTCGACGAGCTGATTCTGATTCACACGCCGCACCTGCAAGACAAGCTGAAGGG
>CAMAWN010000106.1 GCA_945861865.1 Candidatus Kuenenia stuttgartensis
CTGCTCCGCCGAGCCGGACTGAGCCTGCTCAAAAACAACCTCACCCACAAAATCGGTGTCAAAAACAAACGACTCATCGCCGCCAGCGACGAGGACTATCTCCTGCAAGTCCTCTTCAGTTCGTGACTTCATGTGCAATTGCCCTGGCGGGGAAGCCCAGTAGCGTTTTTCGCTGACGGCCAGCGAGGATACAAAGTGAAACTCGTTTGGCTTGTCGTATGCACTGTCTGCCGAAATCAGAAGGAAGCGCAAACCTTGTTAACACGGGGCGTCAGTTTAAGCCAAAACCGCGTCCCAGACTGCGATATGAGTAGAACTTGCGAGTTGATTCGCCAATGGCATGGCGGGTGCATCTGGCGGATTCCGCTTGCAAGCAAACAGTGCCGAAGGAGTGTGTCTTTCGGCAGTCTCACCATGCATAGCAGCTTTTAAAAAAGGAGAACCTGCATGCGAAAGTTTCTGCTTCAACTGTGGAAAGATGAGCACGGCTTCGTGATTTCGTCCGAGCTCGTCTTCGTGGCAACCCTGCTGGTCATCGGAATGGTGACTGGCTTGACCACAATTCGTGACCAAGTGTTGGGCGAATTGGGTGACGTTGCCGACGCCGTCTCAGAAGTCGATCAGTCCTATGCGTACAGTGCAGTGACGGCGCATGCGTCGTCCACCGCTGGCGTGAATTTCGCGGACGCGAACGATTTCTGTGAAGCGAACACGGCTGCCAACGATCAGACTGCGGGCTCGTTGCCGCAGTGCTTGAACATCGTTGCGCCGGCTGGCGGCGAGGGTGTGTAGTCGGCGGTTGCTTTTGCCATTCGACTTGTTGACCGGCACGTGCAGAACGCAACAGGTTTGAGGATACATCCCTCGGGATGAGCCTGTGTTAGATTCGGAAGTTGACTTCCAGATCTGGCGCAATTGGTAATTAGTGACTGACGACTTGTGGTCCTCTGACTCACAACCATGGTGGTGCAACGACAGAGGTGACGTAGGTCGCACCGAAATCACCTCTGTCTCCACCGCTGTGACTTGAGTTAAAGCCAAGCCAAATCTCTGACTTAGAAGTTTGGCGTCACGAATCTGCAATCGAGGTCATTTTGCAACCGACCTGGATCGTAGTTTGAGGGGTCGACTTTGATCGGCCGTTCCAGAAATTTGTTCTTCAACGGCATCGTCAGAGGGCTTGGGGGGTCGTCTCCCAAGCCCGGCCGACGAAGCCATCTCTAAATCTGCCTACTGAAATCTGACTGACTGACTTTTATTGACAGTGGAAAAGTTTCAAACGCCGGTTCTCGCCGGCTTGGTCTTAAGAAGGTGTGCCATGAAAACCATGTGTGTCCGACTTTGGCAAGACGAGGCAGGTTTTGTGATCTCCTCGGAATTGATCTTCATCATGACGATCGTCGTGATCGGGCTGGTGACCGGCTTGGTCACCGTTCGAGATCAGATCGTCTTGGAGTTGGCGGACGTTGCCGACGCCTTTTCTGAAATCGATCAGTCGTACTCGTTCGCGGCGATCACCGCCGCAGTCGGGAGCGTGGCTGGTTCGTCGTTCGCGGACGCACCGGACTTCTGCGAGCAGACCGGAGCCGGATCGGATCAAGACGGTGCGTTGGGAACGCAATGCTTGGTGATCGTGGCTCCGTCGGGTGGCGAAGGTACGTAGTTCGAAGGTTTTTTGGCCAGGAGGGCCTGGGGCAACAGTCCATTGAGAGTCTGGCTCTGAACAGCCAAGCGACGCGATCAAAAGGGAAAGTGCCATGTGGCTTCGGAAGTTTTGGAATGACGAATCGGGAGTTGTGGACACTTCGGCGTACATCTTCTTCGTCACTGTGGTTTGCCTGGGCACGTTGTGTGGTTGGGTAACCATTCGAGACCAAGTGACTCAAGAATTGGGTGACCTGTCGGTCTCCCTGGAAAACATCGATCAAACATTTTCGTTGAACTACACACTGGGCACGCTCGTCGTTTCGGCGAGCTTCATCGACAACGATGCCGGTGATGGAACTCCTGGGGCGGCTCCTGCGGGGCTCGACCTGACCGTACCAGGGGCGTCTGAGGATTAACGGACCAATACATTCACGAGGTGCATCATGGCAAAGATCAGTTCTGGAACAATGACGGTTACCGTCTTAGCAGCCTTAGCGGGCTTGGGTGGAGCGTTCGTCGTCCGTCAAACTCTGCAGCGGCCTGTGGTGAGCGAGGCTGCGGCACCGAAAGCGGCTCCAGAAATGGTGACGATTCCGCTGGCGGCCACCGACCTGCAACCCGGTCGGAAACTGACGCTCAACGACTTGGCTCCGCAGCGCATGACGATGGAACAGTTTAAGAAAAGCGATTTTCGGAAACTGACGTTCCTGAACAACACTCAGCAGATTCAAGGCCGCTCATTGCGCAAGGCTGTGCAAGCTGGTCGCCCATTCGATCCGGGTGATTTTTACCCGGACGGTGGTGGACCAGATATCGCCGAACGGCTGCAACCGGGCTATCGCGCGGTCACGGTTCCCCTCGAGAACGTCGGTGCGGTCAACGGTTTCGCCGCACCCGGTTCGATCGTGGATGTCCTCTTTCGAGCCAAGCCCGAGGGTGGCCGCCCGCAGGTCACGCTGACCTTGCTGGAACGCATCGAAGTCATGGCGTTCAACGTCATCGTCGTGTCCGGCAACCGCAATGATCCGCCGACGAATGGCCCCAACACCAGCACGGTGACGCTGGCCGTCACGCCGCAGCAGGCCAAGATTCTGAAAGTGGTCGAAGGCCGCGGAGACATTTCTCTGACGCTGCGGAATCCCAAGGATGACTTCCAGTTCGCCCCGGTCGAAGTGGGTATGCGGCCGGATCTCTTCAAGCTGAGTCAGAGTTTGCAGCCCACGCCGGACGAGGAATTCCAAAACGTGCCGGCTCGTAAGCCGCTGAAGGTGGCGGAAGCCTTGGCCACGCTGGGGCGCGCGGATGCTGCGGATGCCGACAAAGCCGACAAGAAGGCGGATGCCGATCGGTCGGAAGAACACGTCGATCGGTTTGTCGGTAACTCCAGTGAGCGTTTGACACTCGAGGATCTGCTGGGAGTCAAGCCCGCTCCCAAACGCCGGATCATGGAGATCTACCGAGCAGGTGCCCTGCAACTTGTCAACTTCGATGAACCAAACCCCGACGTGAACACCGACACGCGTATTTCCACACCGCTGGCCGGAAGCCTTCCGGCGAAAACCCCGATCACAGGAACTGTCCGCATGGATCGCAACCAACTGCCAGCCCAGCAACGATAGTACTGATGTCAATCACATTTGCCACACGCAACGAATTGCAAGTTCACCGCCGAAATCCTCAACATCAAACCATCAAAGTTGATCCCGACGCGAGACGTGGGGGATTATCACGGAAGGATGGAAATAACGTGCCGTTCATTCAATCAAGAACTCTGATGCTCGAACCGCCCGATACGGACATGGCCGGCGATGGCAACACTGGCGAGCTGGATTACCAGCGACTGAAAGTCCGCTTTCACGAAAAGTTGGTCGACTCGCTGGACCTGTCGTTGCTGGCACATGTCTCCGAAAAAGAGTTGTCTCGCGAGGTGCAGATTCTCAGCGCTGAACTGATTGCCGAATACACACCCTCGATTGACGTCGCGCAGCGCGAGCGGTTGCAGCGCGAGTTGCTCGACGAGGTTTTCGGCCTCGGCCCTCTGGAACCGCTGATGAATGACGACTCGGTCAGTGATATCCTGGTCAATCATCCGTCAGAAGTGTTCGTCGAGCGTCACGGTCGCTTGGAACCCTCCGGCGTGATTTTCGCCGACGAACAACACCTGATGCGGATCATTCAGCGGATCGTCTCGCGAGTCGGCCGCCGGATTGATGAAGTCAGCCCGATGGTGGATGCGCGTCTGCCGGATGGCTCACGCGTCAATGCCGTGATTCCACCGCTGGCACTCAATGGCCCGACCCTCTCGATTCGCCGATTCGGCCGCAGCCCGTTGCAGATTGAAGACCTGATCGAGGGGCAGTCGATTCAGCATGAAATCGTGGAATTCCTGGCCGCAGCCATCGATGCCCGAGTCAGCTTTCTGATTTCCGGCGGTACGGGCGCGGGAAAAACTACGATGCTCAACGCCTTGGCCAAATTCATTCCGACCGACGAGCGGCTGGTCACGGTGGAGGATTCCGCCGAATTGCAGTTGCAACACCGGCACGTCATCCGCTTGGAGACGCGTTCCCCGAACAACGAAGGAGTCGGCGAGATTACGCCGCGATTGCTGGTTCGCAATGCACTCCGCATGCGGCCGGATCGAATCATCGTCGGCGAAGTCCGCGGTGCCGAAGCGCTCGACATGCTGCAAGCCATGAACACCGGTCACGAAGGCTCGCTGACGACCATTCACGCCAACGATGCCCGCGATTCCCTCGCCCGTTTGGAGATGATGGTGGCGATGAGCGGTTTCGAACTGCCGATCCCGGTCGTGCGGCAATACATCATGGCCGGCATCTCGCTGGTCGTACATCTCGCTCGCCTGAAGGGTGGCGTTCGCCGCGTGATGCAGGTTTCCGAAATCGTCGGCCTGAAAGACGGCGGCTTCCACCTGGAAGACATCTTTGGTTTTGAACAAGTCGGCGTCAACGATGTCGGCATCGCACAAGGCGAGTTCTATTTCACCGGATATCGTCCCAAGTGTCTCAGTCGCCTCCGCTCCAGCGGTCTCCGATTAGCCGACGAACTGTTTGATCGACGCCGGATTCCTGTGTCAACCTAGTCGCTCGTGACTCATCACTCCACTGAGATAACCTTGGTGGGGACGTTTGTCAGCAACCATCACTCCTTTCGTCCGAGAGCATCGCTGTGAGCATCACCCTCGTGTCGATCATCGTCTTCGTCTCCATCACGCTGGTCGGGATCGCGGCCGGCATGTGGATTCGCGATTTGTTCTTTGCGGGAGCTGGCCTGGGCGGAGCCACGATTCCGGCGCGGCGGCTGCGGCGGCTGCCGACGGTCTTAGACACCGTGTCAGAGAAGACGTTGCGTGGCCGGATCGATCAAGGTTTCGAGCGCTTGGTGCTCGAATCCGGTTCGCAGTTCACTGCGTCCGCTTTCTTTCTCTTGCTGATGCTGTGCGCGATCGTCACCGGCGGAATTCTGGGATTTTTCCAAGATGACCCGCTCTTGGGGGTCGGTGGTGCGATGATTGGCATCCTGGTTCCGTTGTTGTACATCGCCTATCAACGCACGCGTCGCATGAATCAGTTTCGCGAAGAGCTCCCAACTGTGCTCGACATGATTGCGCGAACGACTCGCGCGGGAAAGAGTGTCGATCAAGCCATTGAATTGGTCGCGTCCGAAGTGACCGGCCCGCTGGGAATGGAATTTCGCCAATGCAGCCGCCAACTGGAAATGGGCCTGTCGTTCGACCGAGCCGTAAGGTCGCTGGCCGCGCGGGTGCGATTGATTGAGATGCAGATCCTGGCGACAACGCTCGTCGTGCAACGCGGTGCCGGCGGCAATTTGTCGGAAACCCTCGACCGTATGACGGCCGTCGTCCGCGATCGAATGGTCGCGTACCGCCAAATGCTGGCGGCCACCGGTGCCGGTCGAGTCAGCACGATGATCGTCGCCAGCATCGGCCCGTTCGCATTCCTGTTTCTGCTGCTGGTCCATCGCCCGCACTTGCAGTTGATGTTCGATGAACCCCTCGGACGGCTGCTGCTGCTCCTGGCGATGCTGCTGGAAATTACGGGCCTCTTCTGGGTCTTCACCCTGTTGCGAAGCGAAGAGTAGTGACGCCGCGATCAACCCTGAGAGCCTGCGACTGACCAACTCCACCCATCCCATCAAGCCCGCACAACACACCAGCGAGTGATCGCCCCGATGGCGAGTCGTCCTGTAACGACTCCCACGCTCAAGACACAAGGATTCTGCCATGCCGCTGACCATCTCGCCAAACACGCTGATCGTGATCGCCTACCTCGCGACCACGCTGATGGCGTACGTGTTCGGTATGACGATCGTCCGATCGCGGCAACGCGTCCGCAACGTCGCCGATCTCGACCAGAAGCTCCGCGTCGGCCGACCCAGCCGTTGGCGGGTCAATCTCGCCGGTGCGATCCCGCTGCCCGACAGTGAATACGACTCGTTGACGCAAGACCTCAAACGAGCCGGATTTTACGGCAGTAATGCGATCGTCGAGTTTCTTTCCACACGTAACTTTCTGGTGCTCAGCACGCTCTTCGTCGGCGGCGCGTTGGCCGTATGGGCGCAACCCGGAACACCACTCCCCAGAACATTGTTAGTCGTGACAGTCGTCATCACGGGCTTGGCCTACGTCACCCCGCGAGCCTTGTTGAAGGGCCAGGCGAACCGACGCCTGGGCCGCATCTTGAAAGGGCTGCCCGACGCACTGGATATCATCCGCATGTGCTTGAGCGGCGGCCTCTCGCTGCGTGACTCGCTGCAACGAGTTTCCCGCGAGGTCGAAAACTTCCACCCCGACGTCTCCGTCGAATTGGAAGTGGTGTGCCGCCACGCCGAAGCCGACACCATGGCCAAAGCCTTGAAAGAATTCTCAAAGCGCATGAACGCGCCGGACGTCAACGCCCTCGCCAACTTGGTGACTCAATCCGAACGTACCGGAACTCACGTTGCCGTTGCCGTCACCGAATTTTCGGACGGCATCCGCCGCCAATTCCGCCAACGCGCGGAAGAACGAGCCAACAAGGCCAGCGTGAAGCTGCTGTTTCCTGTCATCCTGTGCCTCGCCCCCCCCGTTTTCATCCTGCTGCTGGGCCCTCCAGTTCTGCAACTCCGCTCGTTCTTCCGCGATGCTCACAAACCTGGTGGCGTGCTTGAAAGCCCCAGCGCACCTCTGATTCCGCAGGCGACGCGAGACGGCTCATAAACAGACCTCGCGTGAGAGATCGTGAGAGATTGGCGAGCCGGAGTGCGTGAGCGCCGACCAACTCGGACGTTTGCGGACGCTGATTATCAAGAAGTACCTGTGAACGATCGCGGGCTTCGGTAGCGTGGTCTTGCGAAATCGAAAACCGGATTTCGAAAAGGAAGCCGAGCAACTGCGAGTCGGCGTCGCCAAATTTGCGGACGCTGTAAAAAATGATTTGCAGTCGGCGATGGACAAAAACCGTGAAGCACTCGTCAAAGCGATGCTTCCGTTGGTCAAGCGGCCGCCCCCGAAGGAATGGTGCCGCTCTGACGGAACGAAGCCCGATGCGGCAACGCTCCTCCAGTGTCTTGACATCGATCTGCGATGCTGACTGCGGTCGGGCATGCGTCACTCAGTGATCCACAACTTCGTTTTTCCAAAGGATGAAGGATGAAGGATGAAGAAGGGGAAGACGATGACGCGGGGGACGATGGTGAAGCGCGTTCCTCTTTCAGCCTCCGCCTTCATCCTTGAGTACGACGCAGTTCGCCAGATCGCTCAGGGACTTGGCGTGCATCTCGAACAATGCCAATCGCTGGTCGAAGTGAAGGGGGACAAAGCCCGCCTGCTCCCCGTGGCCGAGCGGACGCAGTACCTCTTTGGGAAGGATGAGGGCAGAAGGCGGAAGTGAAGCGCAAGAAGGTCAAACAACAATCGCTGTTCGCCGAACTGGGCGAAGCCGAAGCCGCCGAGGCCGGCTGGTCCGACCTCAAAGGCCCAGCACCGGGCAACACCGTGCTGGACCGAGTCCACCAAACAATGATCCTCTTCGCCGCCGGTCGAGGCGAACTCTTGAAGCATTTGCTCGTCGAAGACGGCATCGGCAAAGACGCCCGCTTCTGGAAACCCCACCCAGTGATACTCCACTCACTTGCTGACCATCGCAATCGACGCCGCACTGCCTGGTCGGAGAAAAGGTGTCAGAATGATTCAATGAACGACTGGTGCTCAGGCTTGTTGGCAAGGTTGATGGTTTCATCCAAATCATCTCTCTCGTCGTAGAGTTCGGTGGCGGCGAGTATCATATTTTTGGTTTGTTTCGTGGAGTGGCTCGGATCGCCGGGCTGGCGAGGAAAGCTGATTGACATGAGCGGTCTTGGTGGGTTCGAGAAGCTGAAAATGATTGTGGTGGCGCTGTTGATTTCTGTGGCGGTTCCTGGAGCATTGAGCGCGGCACCGGATTTTTCGGCCGACGTGCTGCCCTACTTCAAGACGCATTGCCTGCGATGCCACGGCTCGAAAAAGCAGGAAAGCGATTTCCGGATCGACAACTTGTCGCGCAACGTCGGTCGCGAAAACACGCCGCAGTGGGCTGAGGTGATGGAACGGATCAGCTCGGGAGAAATGCCGCCCAAAGAGCTGAAGAATCTGCCGACCGCGCAAGAGAGTGCCGCAGTTGTCGAATGGTTGGCGGCGCGAATTCAGGAAGGCGAAGCCGCTCGCATGTCGCAGCGGGGGCGGGTTTCCTACAACAGGCTAACTCGCGACGAATACGTCAACACGATGCGCGATCTGATCGGCGTCCACTTCGATGCCACTGATCCAACCGGCTTCCCCGAAGATCCGGAGTGGCATGGCTTCGAACGTCTGGGTTCGGTGCTGACGTTGTCGCCGTCCAATATCGAAAAGTATCTCGCCGCCGCCGAAGTGATCCTGGCCGAAGCGTACCCACCGAAGAAGTCGGCGTTTTTTGAATCCACCAAGCGCGCGGTGCCAGCGGACCACATCGACGAGACGCATCGGGAACGCCTGCGAGAACTCGGACTGTTGGACAAGGTGCGGTTCGAGATGTGGGCGGGGGACATCTTTCGGAACTCGGCGTGGGAAAATTTGCCGGAGGCGGGCATCTATGAAATCAGCTACACACTCAGCGGTCTGAAGCCAGAGAAAAGCCGAGCGCCGCGATTGTTCGTGTATGAGAAATCACTCGATCGCGTCCTCTTCGAACAAGACATCATCGCCCCCGAAGACAAGCCGATCACCGTCACCTTCCGAGCTCATCTGCCGAAAGGGCGTCCGAGCATCGACGTCATCAACAACGTGCCCGGCCTCTCGAACAATTTTCGTTCGGGACGTCACAGCAACAAGCCGTTCATCAGCACGAAGGACGGTCGCACTCCCTGGCAGATGAAGCTGACCGACGAGCAAGGTCGCCCGCGTTATCCGTTCCTCATCATGGATGCGGTCTCGTGGCGCGGCCCATTTATCACCGAACAGGAACAGCGACGGCGCGAGGAATACTGGTCGGCGGAGGTCGGCAACGTGGACCAAGTCGGCAACGGGCTGGGCAAGTTGGCGCGACGCGCGTTCCGGCGACCGGTTTCCTCCGAAGAGTTGGATGGCTATGTCGGCATCGTGAAAGAGGAACTCGCCGCCGGAGAGAAATTCCCGGACGCGGTCAAAGCGGGCATGTTGGCGATCCTGTGTTCGAAGAGTTTCCTCTTCTTGGCCGAAGGGGATGAGGACGCCAATCGCCACACGCTCAACGATTGGGAGATTGCCTGCCGGTTGTCGTATCTGTTGTGGAGCACCATGCCGGACGACGAATTGTTCGCGCTCGCCGAGCAAGGCAAGCTGCACGACAAGGCGGAACTCGGGCAACAAGTTCAGCGGCTGCTGGCCGATCCCAAAGCCGGGCGTTTCACTGAGTCCTTCGCGTCTCAATGGCTGAACCTGCGGAAGGTCGGCATGTTCCCGCCGGACAAGAAGCTCTATCCCGACTACGACAAATCGCTGGAGCAAAGCATGGTCGGCGAGACGACCGCGTTCTTCCGCGAAGTGCTGCAACGCGGCCTGACACTCCGTGAGTTTCTGCATTCGGATTGGACGATGGTGAATTCGCGGTTGGCGGAGTTCTACGGATTGCCGGACGTCGCGGGTTCTGATTTTCAACGCGTGTCGCTGACTCCGGAGAGTCGCCGCGGTGGTTTACTGACTCAGGCTTCGATCCTGTCGCTGACGTCCGATGGCACGCGGCATCGGCCTGTTCATCGCGGCAAGTGGGTCGCGGAATCAATCTTCGGCAAGTCGCCACCACCACCACCCGCCAACGTCGATCCCATCGAGCCAAACCCGGTGGACTCGCCCAAAGCGACGTTGCGGATGAAGTTGGAAGCTCACATTCACGACGCAAAGTGCGCGTCGTGCCACCGCAAGATCGACCCGCTCGGACTGGCCTTTGAGAACTACGACGCCATCGGTCGCTGGCGCACGACCGAGATCGTCGAAGGGACCGGCGACAATCCACTGGTGAATCCCAGCGGCAAACTGTCCGACGGTCGCAGTTACCAAACGCCGGAAGAGTTCAAGCAATTGCTGCTGGCCGACATCGACTCGTTCAACTCGGCCTTCATCGAAAAGCTCGCCACTTACGGCCTGCGTCGCAGCCTGTCGTTCGACGATCGCAACGACTTGACGGCGATTGCGAAAGCCAGCCGCGCCAAAGATTACCGGCTCCGCGATCTCGTCGAGGCGTTCGTCCTGTCCGACTTGTTCCAGAAGCGATAACCCTCAAAGGAAATGACTCATGAGCAACGTCAACACCAACAGATGGCAGATCAACCGTCGCCAGATGCTGTGCGGCGTCGGTGCTTCCATCGCCCTGCCGCTGCTCGATTGCATGGCCGCACCGAGCTTGCCAGCGCCCACGAAGCCCAAACGCAGCGTCTTTCTTTACATCCCCAACGGCGTCAACACGCTCACTTGGCAGATCGAAAAATCCGGAGCGGAGTTTGAATTCTCGAAGCCGATGCAATCGTTGGAGCGACATCGGGCGGACGTCACGCCGATCAGCGGGCTGCATCATCCGATGGTGCTCGGCAAGCACCATAACTGCGACAAGGTTTGGCTGACCGGCGCGAACGTGCCCGGCGATGGTGGTGCCTTCCGCAACACGGTCTCGACGGACCAACTGATGGCCGAAGTGCAGGGACCGTCCACACGCTTCGCGTCGCTGGAACTGGCCATCGAAGGTCATTCGCTCGCTTGGTCGCGCGACGGCATTCAGATCCCGGCCGAGCGAAACACACGCAATCTCTTCAACATGCTGTTCGGTGTCGAGAAGGAGAGTCAGAGCGCGATCAGTCGCCGTCTCAATCGACGCGGCAGCATTCTGGATGTCGTCGCAGACGACGCGAAGCGTGTGAATCGGAAGCTCGGAAGTGAAGACCGCTCGAAACTCGACGAGTATCTCACCGCCGTGCGGCAAGTCGAAGTTCGCACCGAGCGTGCCGAGTCCTGGCTGAATATCCCCAAGCCTAAAATCGACCCGGCTGATGAAGCTCGGCTGACTCGCAAAGTGGATCTGTCGCAAGTCCGCGAATACTACCGGCTGTTCTCGGATCTGATGGTGTTGGCTCTGCGCACCGATTCGACACGCGTCATCACCTGCATGATTTGCAGCGAGTCGAACGGCGGCGCGATCCCAGACATCGGCATCTCGCAGACGCGGCACGGGTTGTCACATCACAACGGCGACCCCGAACAACTGCGTCGTCTGACCGAAACCGACACGTTCCTCATCGAGCAGTTCAGCTACCTGCTCGATCAACTCAAGGCCCATCAAGAAGAGGGCCGTCCGCTGTTGGATACGACTCAAGTGCTGTGGGGGAGCGGCATGGCTTACGGCCACAGTCACGGCAATGCCAACTTGCCGACGATTCTCGCCGGAGGCCGCGCGTTGGGTTATCAGCACGGCCAGCACGTCGATTTCAACCTGCCGAAGATCGGCCAATACAACGTCGCTGACGCCAACAGCCACTACCGCATTTGCTCACGCCCCGTGGACGAGAACGCGCGGCTCAGCAATCTGCTGCTGACGATGTTGCAGCGAGTGGATGTCGAGACCAATCAATTTCAAGACAGCCTCGGCACCATTTCAAAAGTCCTGGCTTGATTGCCGAAGGCACGGCAAAAATTCCTGGCAACATATCAGCCGGAGGGCGCTAGCCCCCGGTTTGGACATGACTCAAATATCAAAACCGGACGCTAGCGTGTTCCGGCTCATCCCAAGACGACCAATCACCATGCCCAGCCGAAACTTCGCGCTCGTTGCCTTCTTCTGTTTGAGCTTGCCCGTCGCGTCGCTGCACGCGGCGGATGCGCCGAAATTTCGCACCGACGCCAACCCCGACAAATCGTTGCCGTGGTTTCCGCTCGTGGATGGCCAGTTTCCGCCCGAGAACTCGGCGCACGCCATCTCGGGCGAACTGATCCAGGTGGACCACTTGGAACGCCGGTTTCAACTGCGAGTCGATCGCGACGACAGCCAGCAAGCGGGCTTCATGGATTTACCGTTGGACAGCGTCATGTTGTCCTACGGTTCGATCTACTACCACGGTGCACCCGCCGCCTTGCAGGACATCCCCTTGGGCACGCACCTGCACGGCGCGTATTACCTGAAGGCCCCCGACGATAAGTCACCGTCCACCGTTGGGCCGTATCGCCGAGTCACTTCCGAAGCGGCATTCAAACGTTGTCTGCGACTCGAAGATGACTTCAGCTTCTTCGCTCGGCAAAAGCAGAGTTGGAAGATTGATGCCGTGAACCTGGCGGAGAAGAAACTCACGGCCACGTTGCAGAGCGATGGCCAGACAGTCGGAAAGCCAAAACTCTTCAACTTGCTGGCCAGCACTCGCGTGCGGACGGGAAATGGGTTCGGAACTTTGGAGTCGTTGGCGGCGGAGCAGATCGTGCAATTCAACATCACCTGGGCCACGCTCTACGGCCCGGGCCGCATTTTGGAAATCTGGCTCGACGAACCGAGCCGCCAACTCGCGACCGCGCAGCAGTTGGACCGTCACCGAGATCATGTCCGCGATCACGGCTTGCCCGGCTGGATCGACGCGGTCGATGACGAAGCACAAATCGTCACGATCACCTTCTTCGACGGAGTGGACGCGCCGCTCTTCGCCGAACTGAAGGGCATCAACGAGGATCCTCACGGCTGGCCATTCTCGAAACGCGAGGACGACCCCAAAGCTCCGAAAGGGGGCATCGCCGTCGCGAGAGAAAGCCTCATGACGTATGATCCCGTCAACGATCGCAAGGGCGGGAACATCTCGATTGGCAAAGTGCCCATTGAACCCGGAAGCAGTGGTGTGCAGATCAAGGTCAAGTGCTGCATGCTGTTGGAAGGCCACCGCCCCGGCCGCATCGTCCGCTTCTACCCAGCCCCCTGGAAAGTCAACGCGCTGCCGCATGAGGAACAATTTCACGGGCGCGAGTAGTGTCGCCGTCCGGACTGAAGCTCAGCGAGGTATTCGTCGAGCAGCGTCGCCAATTGCGAGGACGATTCATCCGGCGGGAAGACTTGCGTCGGGGCAACGGCGAGTTCATCGCAGTTCGGCGACGGGATTTCCGGTCAATTCGGTTCGAACGCTGACATGGCACGACTCCGCGAATGAGGATGTCCTACCAGGAAAGGGCCGTTCGCTCACGCATTGTCACGCGAAATTCAGACCAAATTTTGAACCCGATTCCACCGTTTTCGAAACTGCCTCTAGCGATCCGCAATCGACTTCAACGCCTCGGCCAGCCGGTAGCCCGCCAGCGTGACCCTTCGTCGAGCGATCTGATGCGACTGAGCGGACTGTTGCTCGGACAGCGCGGGAACTTTCTCGGCGGAAACCTTTCGGGATTCAACGTCCTCAAATCGGACGTGCGGGAACTGGCCGTCGCGGTAAATCTGAGTCTTCGCCAACAGATAACTCTCGGCCGCCCAGTCACGGACTCGGCGATGCTCCGCCAGTTCCAGAAATTTCTCGGGCGCGAGCAACGGGTCGTGCGTCAACTCTTCGGCCAACTGGCAGGCGGAATCGAATCGCGAATCGGAACTCAACATGCCGTCCCAGCAGGCGTGCAGTCGCATCGGCTTGTCGGATTCGGAACGGCGAATCGCCAGCAAGTTGCCCCCCTGATCGCCGTGATCTCCCCGCGGGAATAACTTCGCATCGACGAGTGCAACCGCGTGCATCGGCTGATGCAGATCGCCGACCAGATGGAACAGCCAGCAGAATCGCACGGCCTCATTGGCCTCGGCCGACAGGCCGGCGACGGCTCCGGGGTCGTGTTTGGTTTTGCCGCGCAGCACGTCGAGCGTCAGTTCAATCTGCGGAATGATGTTCGTCTCGTTCGGCAGCGCCTCACGCGGCAACTCGGACTCTTTCTGCCCGGCGAGGTACGGAAAATTGACGTAGTGCCACACACCGCGATGAAACTTGTGCTTCGGATGTTCGGCGACAGTCTCTTTCGACATCGACTTCGGCGGACGGATGTAATCGGACCAGGTAGAGGCTCGCATAAAGGCCCACTCGGCATCGGTCGCGTGTTGCGGGCGATTGGCGATCAACGATGTCTCGAAATGCGGATGCGCTTTCATTCGTGCGAAGACTGCTTGCCGCTGCGGTTCCGTCAGCCGGAGCCAGGCGATGCGAGCCACGACCATGTGTCCGGCATCGTTCCAAGCCCACGACGGAGAAGCCGCCAAGCTGATGGCGACCATCGCCGCCACGAACAGAATCCCGACTCTGCAAATCGATCGGCTCGACATGACAACCTCGCATCACAGATTCCTCGCGCGGCAACCGCGCCACGCGACGGGCTGGACTCTATAGTTCTCGCCACTCAGGACCAAGGAAGACTCATGGCCAACCAATATCCGTTCTTCGAAGCGTCCGGCTCGCCGCGAGAGCTTGGACAACAGCATGGCGAGCAAGCCGCGAAACAGATCGCTGGCTATTTGGAGTTTTTGGCTGCGTCGCTGAAGCTGTCGCGCGGGCAACTCCGTTCGCGAGCACTGCGTTTTCAGCCGCTGTTTGAAAAGCTCTGCCCGGACTTGCTGGAGGAAGCCGCTGGTCTCGCCGACGGAGCGAAGCTCGAATTGGCAGATGCGCTCGTCGCCCAGATGCGAGGCGAACTCGCTCAAGTGGACGACGGTGGCTGCACAACCTTCGCGATCGGCCCACGTGGGACAGCGACTGGAGGTACGTTCGTCGGCCAGACGAGCGACAACCCACCGGAGTTGGAATCCTTCGGTTACGTGCTGAGGTTGCGGCCGACCAACAAGCCCGCCGTGTTGATGTGGACGTTCGGCGGAATGCTGGGCTATCACGGCATCAACGAGCACGGCGTCTCGCACTTCGCGAACGCACTCGGTGGCGGCCCGGCTTGGAAGTTCGCGCTGTCGCACTATCCACTCAAACGATTGATCCTCGAACAGCATTCGTTGCGAGGCGTGTTGCAATTGATGCGCGAGTTTCCAGTTTGCTCGAACGGCAACTACATGCTGGCCGCCGCCGTGGGGCACGTTGAAAATGTGCCCCACGAGACGAGTGCGATCCTCGACGTCGAACTCACCAGCGATGGACCGTTCGTGCCGGAGTTGCAGGAGCGATTTCTGGTTCACTCGAATCACTATCTCTGTTCCGAGCACGCTTGCGACGCCAATTTTCGCCTCAGCTTGTCCGATTCGTTTCCGCGACTGAATCGGATGCGGGCACTGATCGACGAGAAGTTTGGCTCGATCACGCTCGCGGACGTGCAACGCTTCCTCGCCGATCACGACGGCCATCCGGTCAGCATCTGCCGCCATTCGCATGAAGGGCCAGAGGGACCGATGCTCGGCCCGTCCGGCAAGACGGTCGCCGCGATGATCGCCGAACCGGAACAGCGTCGGTTGCATGTCACACTCGGCAATCCGTGCGAGAATCCGTTCGTGACTTACTCGTTGTGATCGCGCGAAGCAGGTGGTTCGATGTCTGGCCGTCCTCCCGAAACACTCGCCCGAAGCGCCAGCGAGGAGTCGAATGGTCGCAAGTCCGACGATCCCTCGCTGGCGCTTCGGGCGAGTGTCGGGCGGCCTCGCGGTCATCGCTGGGCGATCATCGCAATGGCAGTCATGCTCGCTGGGCAAACGGTCGTGATGACGCTGACGGCTGTTCGGCTCTCGATGACGCACGACGAATACTGGCACATCCCCGTTGGCTTGTTGAATTGGAAAACTGGCCGCTTCGATGTCGAGCCGAGCAACCCGCCATTGCTGCGGATGTGGGCGACGTGGCCGCTGCTGCTGACGTCCGTTGAGTCGCCGCGCACGAAGCCGACAACCGACTTGAACCGCTTCGGCGACGAGTTCCTCGCCGCGAACCACTCGAACATCGACCGCTTCGTCGTGATCGCTCGGCTGCCGATCATTCTGCTGACGGTCGCGGCCGGAGCGTTGCTCGCGCGATGGGCGTGGCTGTGGCATGGGCCGTGGGCCGCATGTCTCGTGACGTCCCTGTGGGCGTTCGATCCGACGGCGCTCGCGCACGGCTCGCTCGTGACGACCGATGCCGGAGGTGCGACGTTTTGGATCGCGACTCTCTTCACCGCATGGCGATTCGCCAATCGGCCGACGACGCGAAACGGTATGGTGACGGGCGTGTTGCTGGGGCTGGCTCAAGCCGCGAAGTTCACGAACGTGCTGCTCGTGCCCCTGATCGTCGGCTTGTGGTGTGTCGAACGCTGGCGGAACGAATCGGTTGAGCCGCTGGCTCGTCGCGATCTGGTGAAACGCTGGGGCGTCTTGCTGTTGGCGGCGTGGTTGTGCCTCAACACGTCGTACTTGTTTCGAGGCATCGGGACGCCAGTCAAAGAGTTCGTGTTCGCCAGTCAGTCGGCTCGCGCGTGGCAGCAGCGATTGGGACCGCTGGCCGCGCTGCCAATTCCGCTGCCTCGCGATTACATCGCCGGAATCGACCGTCAAAAGACGGCGATGGAATCGGACCACGCGGTGTACCTCGATGGTGAACTGAATACAAAAGGCTTCGCGAGTTACTACCTGATGGCGCTACTCTACAAGTGGCCGCACTGGAGCCAAGCCCTCTTGCTGTGGGCGACGATCCGCTGCATCTGGTCGCGCCGCACCGCCGATTGGCGACGCCGAGCGTGGCTGCTGGCTCCCGCCGCTTTGGTGCTCGTCATGGCCAGTTCGTCCGGAATGCAGCTCGGCATTCGGTACATCCTGCCGGCGATCCCGCTGCTGTTGCTGTTCGCCAGCGAAGTCGCGTCCGATTGGTCCTGGCCGAAGACTCGTCACCGAATGATCGCGGTGGCGCTCTTGCTGTCGGTCTTTCGTGGTCTCGGACAATCTCATCCGGAGTACCTGGCGTACTTCAACGAGTTCTCCGGAGGCATCAACGAGGGACGCTTCCACCTGCTCGATTCGAATCTCGATTGGGGCCAAGACCTGCACGAGTTGAAACGCTTCGTCGCCGAGCATCCAGAGATCGAACCGTTGAGTCTCGCGTACTTCGGCACGTTGCCGCCGGAATCGCTCGGCCTGAGTTACGAGAATCCGCCGACTCGGCAACCGCGCGCGGGCTGGCACGCGGTGAGCGTGAACTTCGTGATGGGCCGGCCGCATTGGACTCGCGACGGGCACGGAGGAACCCGCGCGGTTTATCCGACCGACGACTTCTCGTACTTCTGCTTCTTCGAGCCGACGCATCGCGTTGGAGCATCGATCGACGTGTACCACCTGACCAACGAAGACGTGCGCCGCTGGAGAACGGCCATCGCGCGCTGAGTGTTTGGTCACTCAGACGGTGGGCGGCAGCTTGTGGCCCATCTTGTCGCGCTTCGTCTCCATGTACTTCTGCCGGTGTTCGTGCGGCGGCGCGATGATCGGGACTTGCTCGACGACATGCAGATCCCAAGTTTGCTCGAACGATTCGAGCTTCTTCGGGTTGTTGGTCAAGATGCGAATCTGGCTCAGGCCGAGGTCTTTCAGGATTTGCAGGCCGATCATGTAGTCCCGCTGATCGGCCTTGAAGCCGAGCTTGTGGTTGGCTTCGACGGTGTCCAATCCCTGATCTTGCAGTTGATACGCCTTGAGCTTCGCGACCAAACCGATACCGCGTCCCTCTTGCGGCAGGTAAACGACGGCTCCGGTTCCATCGCGTGAGATCAAGTCCATCGCGAGACGCAATTGATCGCCGCAGTCGCAACGCAGGCTGTCGAGCACATCACCCGTGAAGCAACTGGAGTGCATCCGCACTAGCGGAGCTTTGACCGACCTCAAATCTCCCCAGACGAGCGCGAGTGGTGCTTGGTCTTCGTGCTCGACCTTGTAGGCGATGACGGTGACTTGACCGTATTCGCGGAGCGGCATCGAGACTTCGGCCTCGCGTGTGACGAGTCGTTCGCGCAGTCGACGATGTCGAATCAAGTCTTCGATCGTGATGATCGGAATGTTGTTCTGCTGAGCGATCTCGTCCAACTCGGCGCGGTCAGCCATGCCGGCGTGTTTCTGGCTGAGGATTTCGATCAGCACGCCGACCGGCTTGAGTCCCGCGATGCGGAGCAAATCGACGGTCGCCTCGGTGTGTCCGGCACGGCGAAGCACGCCGCCCTCTTTGGCGAGCAGCGGATTGAGGTGTCCGGGACGCACGAAATCGCTCGGCATCGAGGTCGCATCGACCAAGGCCCGCAGAGTTTTGGTGCGGCTGTCCGCGCTGACTCCCGTGCCGGCATCTCGATGATCGACCGGCGTCAGAAACGGCGTGTGATTCGGCGAAGAATTCGATTCAGCCGCCACCAGCGGCGACAACCGCAAACGATCCGCCACATCGCGCGTCAGCGGAGCACACATCACGCCGCGACCGCGCGTCAGCATGAAATCAACTTGCTCGGCCGTGATCGATTCGGCCGCGCCGACAAAATCACCTTCGTTCTCGCGATCCGAAGCATCGACCACAATCACCAACCGACCAGCTCGCAGAGCAGCCAGCGCGTCGTCAATCGAGTCGGGCAGTTTTGTCATCATTGTTCTCTCTGCGTCAGCACCATCGGACGCTGCTCCACAGCCATCGCAAATGCGGCTACTCGCCGGTCATTGATTGCAGGAACTCGACCATCGCTGGATCGGTTTCCGCCTGCGGGATCTCTTCGATCTGCTCGAACGTGCTTCCCGTTGAAATCCAGTCGAGGAAACTGGGGCGGACCTCGACGCCCGCCCACGCATTGATCTCTTCATTGACGTCCGGCACGTCACAAAACGGCTCAAGGGCCGCCGCGACGAACGACGCATCCACGGGGCGATCGATGGGTTTCTTCGCCAGCATCTTTGCCATCAGATCGACCACCTCGTTGGGCAAAGACGAATTGAAGTCCCGAGCAGACGGCGCTGGGTCACGAGCGTGACGGATCATCTTCCGCAACGGGTTCTTGTCCGTGAAGACCACTCGGCCCGTCAAACAATGAAACGCCACGCAACCCAGCGAGTAAATGTCGCTGCGAACATCGACGAGATCCTGGTCGTCTCCCTGCTCTGGCGAGACGTAATCGAAGTTCCAGCGAAGTTCGTCCGTTTGTTCGGTCGGCACGGAATCGGCGTCATCGAGGAATTCGAGCGAGTCATGCGCGGCCCCGAACTCCATGATTTTCAAATGCCGAGCGGGAGTCAGCCACAAGTTGGCGGGCTGCACATCGCGGAGCACGACCCCCATGCCGTGCAGATACGACATCCCCAACGCGGCTTCTCGAATCAGACGACAAGCCTCACCCAGCGGTAACGAAGGGGTCGCGGTCGAGCCCTCTCGCTTCAAGCGAGTCGCCAGTGTCTCGCCTCGCAAATCTTCGATGGCCGAAAAGATCGCTTCACCCGCTCGGCCGACCTGGAAGGTCCGAACCACGTTCGGATGATCTGCCTGAACAGCGATGCGGAGCTCGCGAGTCAATTGCGACGCTTTCTCGCGGTCGCTGCACACGTCAAACGGAAATATCTTCAGAGCGACCGCCTGATCGAATTCCGGATGTCGCGCGCGAAAGACAATTCCCAATCGACCCGCAGCCACGCGATCGAAGACCTCATACGGTCCCAGCCGATAGGGTCCGGGAACTCCGGCCAACAGCCCACTCGCCTGGAATTCGGTCAACAACTGCTGCTTGACCAATAACCGGATTAACCCGTCACCGTCGCTCAACGAATGGCTGGTTGCCAACCAATCCGACAGAGCCGCTTCAAATGCTCCGACTGGTATTAACTGGCCATCGATGACGTTTTGACGAACCTGATCGCAGTGCATCCGCAAACCTTTACGACAGCTTGGAGACGAAGTCTTCTTCCGACGAGGACGAGGACGAGGACGAGGACGATACTGTATCGGCACGCAACGCTGCGGCGAAAGCGCTCGCGTGGCTCTTGGAACACGATGTGGATCATTCGTACCGACCGATGTCACCGATTTGGACCTGCCGCAGACAGAAATCCAATCTAACCGGAAGCCAGAACGCCGATTGACAACCAAGTGGACATTGATATGTTGTGCCCACTGTTTCCAAAGCCTAAGCTCCCCCCAACTTGAATCTCCTGCCAAACAACTCGACCCTACCTGCCTCTGACATTCAGACTCACCCGCTGTTGACGATCCTCGGTGACGTCGCAGCATGACTCCAACTGACAACCGCCTCGTTGCCGGGTTGATCCTCGGTTCGAGGCTTTGAATGATTGTTTCGGTCTCACGCGGGATGACCTCCCGATGCCACTCCGTCATGAAGAGGAG
>CAMAWN010000107.1 GCA_945861865.1 Candidatus Kuenenia stuttgartensis
GCAGTTCGTTCTCTCCGAGCAACAGCTCGCTGGAGGCAACCTCGCGGACAGTTCGCTTGGCCGATGCCACGAGAGTCTGACCGTCACGAACCGGATCGATCATTGGCTCACCATCCATCATTGACTCCTTCTGTCGAAGGTCAACCACGGCCTAAAAATCACCGAGTAGCTCGCGTCCATTGCGGGTGCTCAGCCCACGCCAGATCGACAAATCAATATTGCTACTGATTGATCGAGCCGCTCCGTCCACCATTACGGCGTTGACCATCCCAGGGTGGAAACTGCGTGAAGTGGTCGCTGAATAGGTAACTTGCGTGGTCGACCCACCTTCACGGCGGGAAATGAAGTCGATGTCGTAAGTGGTCCCACCGGACGTGTAATTCACGACCGAATTCGGACCGAACACAGTTGTGAATCCGATGTGATTTGTCCGGCCGCACACCCATTCGGTATGCCCCGTGGTGACTAGGCTGCCCCCGTAGGCCACCACTGCCGCGACGGTCGAAGGAATAGCAACCCCCGCCGCTGCGGGGTTGCCGCCATCTCGCAGGTGAGGCGTGTAGGCTTTCACTTCGGCGAACGCCAACGTGGAACTGGTCCCATCACGAAATGCTGCGGTCGACAAACTACTATTGGGATAAAAGGCTCCGCTACCACCTTGTTTGGTGTTGGGATCCCAGACCATCCAAGTACCGACGTTGGCGGCGTAGTTCAGTGGATAGTGCGTAAAGTTTGGGTCGCTCGGTTGTGGGTCTGAACGCGCGCGGTCGTTAATCTCACTGGGACAAAGGTAAGTTGCGATTCGCTTACGGGCCACGTTGCCCTGTACCGAGTACGGTTGATTCCAGTTGATCAACTTTTGAAGGTCCGCCTGTTCCAAGTATGGCAGGAGATAGGCCTGCGCCGACCAAAACACGCTGGTTGTCGTTGCGGTTCCGATGCAGGCGGATGGCGGAAAGTACTTTTTGACATCGAGGTAATTGTGAAGCGCCAGCCCCATTTGTTTCAAATTATTTTTGCACTGACTTCGTCGAGCAGCCTCGCGAGCTTGCTGCACGGCCGGCAGCAACAGGGCAATCAAAATCGCGATGATCGCGATCACGACGAGCAATTCGATGAGCGTAAATCCACGACGATGACTTCGCATCACAGCACCTCCACGGGAGAAAAAAACGACCACCGAGCGACAGATTTGGGTCGCAGATGGCTGGCGAGCCGTGGAGGCTTGGCTGGCGACTGGCGGACCTTGACGGAAATTGAGACTCAGTTTCATTTCTAGCAAGGCGGAGAATAACAGTCCGATAAGAAACATCAAGTGTGTCGCCGCAAGAGTCACGCACCGGTTGGCACAAGTTACCGGGATGATGTGGCTTGCATCCTACGTCGCCATTCGCGTCGGCTCGGTCAGATACAGCATCAACACCGCGAGATCGGCCGGAGTGATCCCGCTGATGCGACTCGCTTGGCCAACGTAACGCGGACGCACTCGAGTCAGTTTCTCTTTCGCTTCAGCGCGGAGTTGTGGGCAGGCGTGGAAGTCGAAGGCGTCTGGGATGCGGACCGTGTCGACCTGCGCTTGGCGTTCGATCGTCGCCGTTTGACGACGGATGTAGCCGGCATACTTGGCTTCAATCGAAAGCTGCTTCGCAGCCAGTGTTGGCAAATTCAATGACCGTGCTTCTTCGCTGAACTCGCAGACGTCGAGCCATTCGGTCTCCGGTCGGCGCAGCCACTCTTCGAGGCTGTGTCCCTGATGAAACTTCTTGACGGTCAACTCGGACGCCGCCGTAATCGCTGCTTCGTGAGCTTCCCAGCGGCGAACCCGTTCGCTCGACGCCAATCCGACGCGAGCACCGATCGGTGTCAGGCGGCGGTCGGCGTTGTCGTGACGTAGAAGCAAGCGGTATTCGGCTCGCGAAGTAAACATGCGGTACGGCTCATCGACCCCCTTTGTCACGAGGTCGTCGATCATCACGCCGAGATACGCCTGGCTGCGGTCGAGAATCAGCGGCGGCTTGTTGGCGATCTTCAGAGCCGCGTTGGCTCCGGCGAGCAAACCCTGTCCGGCCGCCTCTTCGTAGCCAGTCGTGCCGTTGATCTGGCCGGCGAAGTACAGCCCTTCAACCCGCTTCGTTTCGAGCGTCGCATGCAACTGCGTTGGCGGAGCGAAGTCGTACTCGACCGCGTAGCCGTAGCGCATGATCTCGGCCCGTTCGAGGCCGGGAATCAAGTGCACCAATTCCTCCTGCACGACGCGCGGCAGGCTGGTTGAGATGCCGTTGCAGTAGTACTCGCAGGTGTGACGGCCTTCTGGTTCCAGAAAAATGTGGTGAGCGGTCTTTTCGGCGAACCGCACGACTTTGTCTTCGATGCTCGGACAGTAGCGCGGGCCAGTCGATTGAATCTGTCCGGAATACATCGGTGCCCGATGCAAGTTGGCGCGGATGAGATCGTGGACACGCTCGTTCGTCTCGGTCAGATGGCAGCACATCTGCGGCTGAGTGATCGCGTCGGTCAGAAACGAGAACGGCTGCGGCTCAGTGTCCCCCGGCTGCTCCTGGGTGACGGAGAAATCAATCGTGCGTCCGTTGATCCGGCACGGCGTGCCGGTCTTGAATCGTCGCAATTCAAAACCGAGTTCCGTCAATGTGTGCGACAATCCGGTGGTCGTCCCTTCTCCCGCTCGGCCGCCGGACGCTTTGGCTTCGCCAGTGTGCATGATCGCTTGCAGGAACGTGCCAGTGGTGATGACGACCGCCTGAGCGCGGTAGATCGCGCCGCCTTTCACGCGGACGGCGCGACAAGAAAAAGGATAACGGCTGTCGACTGTCGGCTGTCGGCTGTCGGCCGAACAATCCAGGCCCTCGACGACTTCTTGCCGCAGCGTCAAATTCGCTTGCTGCTCGACCCGCCACTTCATGGCGAACTGATACGCCTTCTTGTCGGCCTGAGCACGCGGGCTGTGCATGGCCGGGCCTTTGGTCTGATTGAGCATCCGAAACTGGATGCCGGTCTCGTCGATGACTCGTCCCATCTCGCCACCGAGGGCGTCGATCTCGCGGACGATCTGCCCTTTCGCGACGCCGCCGATCGCCGGGTTGCAGCTCATCGCGGCCACCATGTCGCAGCTCATCGTCAGCAGCGCCGTCTTCGCTCCCAGCCGAGCCGCCGCCAACGCCGCTTCGCAGCCGGCATGTCCGGCTCCGATCACCACCACATCAAAATCGTAGATCACGTCGCTCATCGCTCTCTCTCGCGTTCAGGAACTTGGGGCGGGATCATATCGGCATGAGCGGTCTCAACCAGTTCGCGGCGTACTTGTTCTCCAGCGGAGATGCGTTCTTCGTCGGAGCGGTCTTGATCACTCTGGGCCGAGCGACCACCTGGCACTTGCGGAGACATCGAGCCGCGAAGTGGTGGCGGCTGCTGACCCTCTTGGGACTGATCTTCTTCGTGTCGTCGATGACGCCGCTTCCTTGTTGGCTGTACGTTCTCTGCCTGATTCCGCCACTCGTCAGTCTGAACGTGCCGTTTCAAGTCGACGATCAATCACGCTGGCCGCGGATCGCCCGCCGAGCACAGCCGTTTGTCGAACTCCTGTTGCTCGCCACCGTCACCGCCGAGTTGATCGAGCGGCACCGGCTGCACGCTCTCCCGCTGCCTGCGTTGCCGGCCGAGGTGCATGTCATCGGCGATTCCTTGAGTGCCGGCATCGCCAGCGAACACGAGCACCTCTGGCCGACACTGCTCGCGAACGAATGGCAGGTGCCGGTGCGGAATCACGCTCAAGCCGGAGCCACCACCGCGTCCGCTTTTCGACAGGCCGAAAAGATCGAATGTGACGACTGCCTCGTACTGGTCGAGATCGGCGGCAACGACCTGCTTAGCGGCCGAGACTCCCGGCAGATCGAAGCGGACTTGGATCAACTGCTGGCTCGGCTCACAGCGCCGCGTCGGACGTTGGTGATGTTTGAGCTACCCGTGCCGCCCATTCCCGGCGGCTACGAATTCGCTCGCCTGCAACGCCGACTGGCTCACCGCCACGCCGTGCACCTGATCCCGCGCCGCGTTTTTTCCAATGTGTTGTTCTCGGAGGAGGCGACGACGGACGGATTGCATCTTTCGGTCAGCGGGCATCGTGCGGTTGCCAATTTGGTGACGAGTCAGATGAGTCCGCGATCGAATTGAGCGGACGTGGACGTCCGGTCGGCTTACGGGGCGATGCAATACAGGTAGCGCTCGCCACGCAGAAATAGGCGGCTGCCGTCCGTGATTGGCGGCGAGTACGTCAGCGTCTCCTGAGCCGGCAGCGGAAGGTGGCGGTCGAGGACCGTATCGATGCGGTTGCGAGCGACCTCGCGATACTCGCGGCCGGGTTCGATCACGACGGTCGTGCCTTGGTTGTCGCAGAGAAAGATGTGCTTGCCGATCAGCGTTGGGCTGGCCGCGACGGGGACCGAGTTGTAGTGCATGAAGCCGCGCAGCTTCAGATCACGCCAATAGATCATTTTCTTCTCGGCGATGTCGGAGACGAACAGGTTTCCGTAGATGTCGATCTGATAGATCAACCCTTCCCACACCAGCGGCGAGCCGGCCGTCCAACGGTCGATCCAGCCGCCGTCCGGTTTGCGACTCACTTCCGGAGTCGTCCCGATTTGACCAACATGCAGTGGTTGCCATGTCACCCCCTCGCAGCCAGTGAAGTCGAAGACGTTGATCTCGTTCACGCCGTATCGCGGTGAATACATCGTGTCGCCAAGGATCGCTGGTGGTGCCCAACCTTGATCGCCGGTCGTGAGTCCTCGCGGACGGAACAGCAGATGGCCGTCGCTCGGCCGGAGGATCTCGCCAGCTTGCGTGATGACAACATCTTGCCCGGCCAACTTCGCGGCGAGCACGGCGGCGACGTTTTTGTTGATGCGATGTTGAGTCCACTTCAGTTTGCCGGTCTCGGCGTCGAATCCGAACAGCTTGCCGAAGAATGCCACGAAGACTCCGTCGGCCAGTGCCGGCGACGAACCGTAGACGATGTGATCGGTCTCGACTCGCGTGATCCACTTCCGCGTCCCGTCGAGATCGAAGCAGGCGGCGACCCCCATGCCGTTCCAGACGAAGACGTGCTTGCCGTCGGAGAGCGGCGTCGGCATCGTGAAACCGACGATGCCGAAGTGCGCCTCGAAGTGATCGTTCGCGGGGATGTTGAAGCGTGCCTCGTCGATTTTGAGGAGCGACTTTTGGATCTTGGCACGCAGTTCAGTGCGGCCGACTCGGTCGTAGCTGGACTCGCCAGAGTTCAGCCCCGAAGCTTGGCGACTTCGGCTACGCATCTCCGCGACGAGCGGATCGACGCGCGATGCGAACTCCGGCTTCGCGGCTTTCTGCGCCGGCGTCAGAGCTTCGTAGTAATTGGTCGCTGCTGACCACAGCACCTTGCCCGTGTTCTTGTCGAGGCACAGCAACTCATCCGGTTCGGCCATCACGAAGAGACGGTCGCCGACAAGGATTGGCGTCGAAGTGCTGCGGCCGGGAAGTTCGGTCATCCAGCGGATGTTTTTAGTTTCGTAAGGCACGGTCGGCGGGTCCATGATCCGCAGATGGCAGCGCATGTCGGTGTGGCCGGCGATGCGCGGGCTGCTCAATTTCAGCAGCAAGCGATTCCAGCCGGGCTTGAGTTCCACATCGAAGCGAGGTGACTTCGCGACTTGATGATTCAGTTCGATCTTGCTGAGGTTCGTGTAGTACCCCATCGCCATGTCCCGCTGCGGCTGCCGATAGACTTCACGTCCATTGAGCCACGCCTTCAGTCCCTCGCCATGATCAACCACGATCCGTGCCGATCCGCCGCGCGGCGAGAACAAGTAGGTGTGAGCATAAGCCAACTGGTTGATCTTGAATCCGACCGCCTTGCCGACATCCAGCCACGGCACCTCCGCCGTCCCAAACTGCATCGGATCGTCCGCCGGCGCGATGAGCGGCGTCCACTCCTGCCCTGCGACTTTGTCCGCGACCGACGGCTCGACTGACGATTCTCCATTCAGCGGATCGTCATCGAAGTTCTTCTCCGAATCGCCGACCGCAAATGGGCCACTGACGAGCCACTCGCGAATCAACCCTTTCTCCACGACGGCCGCATCGTTCTGTTCATCGCCAGCCGGCCGATTCGCTCGGCATCGCAGCCCGTCCATCGCCCCTTGCGAAATTCGAGACCACTCCACCGGAGTTTTCGCCTCTGGCCACAGCCCGGTTTGATTCCCCCGCCAGCCACTCGTTGGCTCCGCAGCAGGTGTCACCGACAGCGCGCAGATCACCAACAAACCAGCATTTCGGATCGCTCGCATCACGCCACCTCGTGTTCACAATTCTGCCCCATCATTCTGCCAAGACTTGGTTGGCAGCATGATGGCCTTATCGAACTTCAACCAATGCCTTCCCCAGCACGTCAAACTTCGGCGTGACTCCCAAGCCTGGTTGCGTGCTGGCGGACATGCGGCCGTGGCATCGTCGCGGCGCGCCGTCGGCGAAGCTGACCGTGACGTAACTGTTGAAGTCGGTCGTCGTGAAGAGCAGTTCGCTGGGCGTGCTGTGAGCCAAATGGCTGATCGCCGCGGTGACGATGTCGCCGCCCCAACTGTCTTCGATGGTCATGGCGACTCCCAGCGACACACACAGGTCGCGGGCCTGCCGCGCTTTCGTCAGGCCGCCGAACTTGCTGATCTTGATGTTGACTACGTCCATCGCTCGGTCGGCGTGGCCGCGCAGCAGCACGTCCAGCGAGTCGATGTTCTCGTCGAGTACGAACGGATGATCGCAGTGCTGGCGGATCGTCAGGCACTCTTCATAGGTGCGGCAGGGTTGCTCGATGTAGACGTCGATGTCGCGAACCGCTTTGACGACCCGCAGCGCTTCGTGCATCAGCCAGCCGGTGTTCGCGTCGGCGATCAAGCGGTCGCCCGGTTGCAACTGAGCCGAGACGGCTTTGATGCGTTCGATATCCGTGTCCGGATCGCCGCCGACCTTCAGTTGGAAGCGGCGATAGCCTGCAGCCCGATAGCCGGAGACTTTGCTCGCCATGACTTCGGGTGCCTCCTGCGAGATCGCTCGGTACAAACCGAAATCATCGCCGTAACGTCCGCCGAGCAACACGCACACCGGCTGTCCCGTCACCTTGCCGAGGATGTCCCAGCAGGCCATGTCGATCGCCGATTTCACATACGGATGCCCTTGCAGCGCGGCATCCATGCGGCGATTGAGTTTGCTCAACTGCGTTGGGTCTTCTCCCAGCAGATGCGGGCCGAGTTCGACAATCCCGGCTCGCGCCCCGGCCGCATACGCCGGCAGATAAAACGGACCGAGCGGACAGACCTCGCCGTAGCCGGTGATCCCCGCATCCGTCTCGACCGCGACGACCGTGCTGTCGAACACCGACACCGATTTGCCGCCCGACCATTTGTAACTCCCCTCCAACAACGGCAGGTCCACGCGATAGGCCAGGATGCGAGTGATTTTCATAGTTCCCCATTCGAGTGCTGCGGATTGACACCGCACTCCATATCAGCCGAATGTCCAGATGTGGACCCAGCCTCCGATGTCCGTTGCCGCGAGAGTGCGTTGATCGGGAGAAAGGGCGATTGCCGAAATCCAATCCTTGAATTGCCCGCCGCGCGGCTTGCCGAGTTGAGCGACCTCTTTGCCGTCATCGACTTGGCAGATGCGAATGACTGTGTCGCGGCCGGCGGAGATCACAAACTTGCCATCGGCGGTGAATTTCACGTCGGTTGCTCCGTATTGATGGCCGGAGATCGTCCGCACGAGTTTGCCGGTTTCCATTTCCAGCAGATGCACATGGCCGGTGTCGGTCTCACCCCCCTGGCCGGCCGCGACGAGTTTTCCGTCAGGAGAAATATCGAGTGCGACCAAGCCGTTCGCCACAAACTTTCGCCAGACCTGGGCCGAGCCGTAGGTATTTTCTTTCGGGTTCAGCTTCGGAAACTGCACCTTGAGCAGATCGAGTTGTTCGGCACCATCAGCCACGTGGAACCGTTTCAGCGCCGGACAGGGGATGTCGAAGTCGTCCCGTTTGTAGCGGTACTCAGAAATGACCGCCGTTTCGCCATCGGCCGTGAGTGCCGTCGCGACGACCCAGTTCCACGGATGACCTGACCAACGCGACCGCTCCTTGCGAGCCGCGACATCCCATGCGATGACCAGCGACGATTGATCGCCGGTCAGCAAGCAGCGACCGTCGGCGCTCAGCGAGAGCGAGTCGATCCAGTCCTTGTGCCCTTCAAGCGTGTGAGTCGATGTGAGCGATTCGACTTTCGTGGCCGGAGTTGCGTCGTCTGTTTTCTTGCCGGACTTCTTCGCAATCGCATCGCGCAATTCGTGATCGACGATGACGTCGACCGACCCGCTCGGCGCAGCAGCAGCGTCCCACATTCGGATCGTGCGATCGAAGCTGGCGGAGACCAGTATCGTGCCATCGGGAGTTGTCGCCAACCGGCTGATGCCGTTCGTGTGACCAACCAGACTCTGCTTTGGAGCGGGCGCGGCTCCCGGAGTTTTTTGTTGCTGTTCGAGAGACGGAGCATCGCCCGGTTCGGCCAAATCCCAGACCAACAGCCGGCCATCGCGGTCGCCGGCCGCGATGCGGCGATCGGAACCGAGAAACGCGACGGCCATCGGCCACGCCCCTTCGTTTCGATTCTGAAACGGAAGCTGCCAAACTTGCTTCGGATTTTGTGGAGTGAAGTCAGGCATGAGTTGGTCGTCCCGCCTTCAGGCGGAAGCGTTTGGAGGAAGGGGACAATTCCGGCTGAAGGCGGGACTACGAACCAAGCAACTCCGCAACGACTTTCGATCCGAACGGAGCCAGCGGGATCGGTCTGACGCCGGCGAAGTTTTCTTTCTTCGGATCGATGCCGAGCGCCGAGTAGATCGTCGCGAAGAAATCACCTTCGGTGACCGGGTTGTCTTTGACATCGACGCCGGTCGCGTCCGATTCGCCGTAGACCTGGCCGCCTTTGATGCCTCCACCGGCCAGAGCCGTGCTCCAACTGCGGACGTAGTGATCGCGGCCGGCTCGGTTGTTGATGTTCGGCGTGCGGCCGATCTCGCCCATCCACACGACGAGCGTGCTGTCCAGCATTCCCCGCTGATGCAGATCGACCAGCAGGCCAGCCCAGGCGTGTTCCATCGGCGGGACGAGCGCCTTGTGCCAGACCGCATTGTCGGCGTGCGAGTCGTAGCTGCTCTGACTGACCTCGACGAACGAGACACCCTCTTCGATCAGTCGCCGCGCGAGCAAGCAACGGCGGCCGAAAACACTGTCGCCATACAACTCGGAATGCTTGGCCCATTCGGTGTCGATGTCGAACACTTTGCGAACTCCCTGCAAGCGGCGCGATGCCTCGTAAGCCTCGCGGTGCATCTTCGATGTTTCGGCTCGATGCACTTTGCCATAAGTCTCTTCGAGAAACGATCGCAGTTGATACCGCCGCGATTCGACCTCAGGCGACTGACTCGACGCCGAAAACGGCGGCAGGCTTCCTTCCGGCCCAATGCCGAACGGCTGATACTTCGGGCCGAGGAATCCGGCTCCGGCATCCGCCTGCGAGAAGACTTTGATGAAGTTCGGCAGGTCCGTCGCTTCGCGACCGTTGTATTTGGCGATGATCGCACCGAACTCCGGGAAGCGCACGTTGGCGGTCGGCCGATAGCCGGTGTGCATCAGATAGATTCCGCCGGGATGATCGACCTCGCTGGTCCGCATCGAGCGGATCACGGCCAGCTTGTCCATCTGCTGAGCGATCTTCGGCATCAACTCGCAAATCTGAGCCCCGGCGACGTTCGTGCTGATCGGCCGAAACGTCCCGCCCGTTCGCGCGCCGGGCTTCAAATCGAGCGTCTCGAATTGGCTTGCGCCACCGTTCATCCAGAGCAGGATGCAGCGTTTTTTGGTCGGAGACGCTTCCGCCGCGACCGACGCCGGGCCGTGAAACAGGTCGCCCCAATTCATCACGACTCCCCCCGCCGAGGTGGCCAGAGTTCCCTTGAGCAACGTGCGTCGCGAAAGGTGATCGATCATGACAATCCTTTTTGAATGCGTTGTGTCAGTGATTGAATCGAAATTCGCTACAGGTCATCAATGCCCAGATGGCGTCACGCAACCGGTCGGGGTTCATTTTCTCGTCGGCAGAGAAGAACTCGGAGAACTTCTGACGCTCTTCATCGGTCGGCGCGCGACTGAGCAGTGACACGAACAACCGCTCGAGTCGCTCATTCCAGGGTGCGGTCGATTTCAAGATCGAGTCGAACAGGCTGCCGGGACTGCTCACGATCAACTGGCTGACGGGGCCGTTGCTCAAGAACAGGTGCTCGTGCAGCCCGCCTTGGAAGTCGCCGGTCCCGGTGTTCGGCTGGCCGAAGAAGCGGATCATGTAGCCGCCGTCAATTGGGCTGAATCGACCGTCTTTCTTCTTCGCGTCGGGCTTCAACGAGGATTCAAATCCCGTTGCCACCTGCCACGAGTCAATCAACTCTTCGGCCGAAAGCGGGCGGACTCGAGCTTGCTGGAACCAGCGCGGCAGCGGATCGGATTCTGGACCGGCCGAAGACAGCTGGTACGTCTGCGAATTGCACAGCTCGCGAATGAACCACTTCAGATCGAACTGGTGCTCGACCAGTTCGCGCGCCAGCGTGGCGAGCAATTCGGGATGACTCGGCTTGTTCGCGTCGCTGAGGTTGTCGACCGGATGCGCTAAACCTCGGCCGAGAAATTGTGCCCACAGGCGATTCGCCGTCGCTCGCGCGAAGTACGGGTTGTCCGCACGAGTGATCCACTCGGCAAGCTGATCTTTGCGTGAAAACACGGGGGGTTGCGGCGGCTTGTTTTCTTCAAACTTCGCGACCTCTTTGAAGCCTTCGGGGAGCGGCGGTTCGACCAGCGGATCGCCGATCAAAAACTTTGGCGCGACCGGATCACCTTTCTTCCCCGGCTTGTCGTCTTTGACCGAACCGGTGAAGAGGATGTCCCCCGTGCTCTTTTCGGCGACCATGAGTTTATTTTGGTTTTCCGCCTTGCCCGCCGACACAATCTGCAGCCGCGCGAGGAACGCGGCCATGCCGTAAAAATCCTGCTGCGTCCACGGCTCGAACGGATGGTTGTGGCAGCGAGCACACTGCAACTGCACTCCGAGAAACGTCTGCGTGACCGCCTCGGTCATGTCTTCGGGTCGTTGCCGGTACTGCACGAAGTACAGCGGCGGCCCCTGCTCGATTGAGTTTCCTTCCGCCTTGAGCAGTTCGCGCACGAGTTTGTCGTACGGCGTGTTCTCGGCGAATCGCTGCCGCAGCCAGTTCTGCAATCCCTCGCGTTTGTCGGCTTCGCTGCCGGGCGGATTGCGAGTGAACAGCAACACGTCCCACAGTTCAGCCATGTGTTTGGCGTAGCGCGGATCGTCCAGCAGCCGATCAATCAGTTGCCGTCGCTTGTCGGGCGACGGATCGGCCAGAAACGCCACGGTCTCGTCGTAATTCGGAATCACTCCGACAATATCCAGCGACACACGCCGCAAGAATTCCGCATCGCTCGACGGAGCGGACGGCGTGATCTTTTCTCGCTGCCACGCGGCATGAACTTCGTTGTCAATGACGTCCTGCAAAGGAGGTGCAGCCCACGCCGACTGAGCAAACGACAGCACCACCAGCGCCGCGAACGGCCAGCGTGTCAGTCTGCGATCGTCTGAGCGGTGAGTCATTCTCGTCCTCCGAGCCGCTTTGGCCTGGTTTCCCTCGATCAAGCGAGAAGATGGTATCGTCGTCTCGTCATTTTCCAACGGGGATGAACCGATTCTCCCTGGATGTGGGAGTTCAGTCGGTGCCGTCCTGAGCTTAGTCTGTTACAGAATGTCCAACGGTCCGCCCATTCAACGCTGGAGCCCGCTGTGCTGATTCTCAACTCCGCCGATGTTCGCGAAGCCTTGCCGATGCGGCTGGCGATTGACGCGATGAAACAAGCCTTCGCCGCGTTCAGCTCAGGCCAAGTGATCGTGCCGCCGCGCATTCACCTGCCTGTCGCTCCGCATTCCGGCGTCAGTCTGATCATGCCGTCGTTCGTGAACGGCGACAGGACCACGGAGCAATCGCTCGCGGTGAAGGTCGTCTCGCTGTTTGACGGCAATCAGGCTCGCGGACTGGCACGCATTCAAGCGGCCGTTGTGGTGCTGGAACCAGACACCGGCCGGCCAATCGCATTGCTCGACGGCGCGATGCTCACCGCGATTCGCACGGCGGCGGCCAGCGGAGCGGCGACCGATCTGCTGGCTCGGCGCGACTGCCGCACCGTCGCTCTGTTCGGTGCCGGAGTGCAAGCCATCACGCATTTGTTTGCGATGTGCGCGGTACGTCCGATCGAGAAGATTTTCCTCTGTAGTCGCACGCCAAGCAAAGTCGCCGCGCTGATCGCCGAGTTCGCGGGACGTCCCGCCATCCCTGCGGAACTTATTGCCGCCGAATCGCCGCAACAGGCACTGACCGCAGCCGACATCGTCTGTTGCACGACAACTTCGCAGATGCCGATCTTCGACGACGCCGATCTCAAGCCGGGAGTCCACATCAACGCAGTCGGCTCGTTCACGCCGTCGGCGCGCGAAGTCCCGCCGCAGACGGTCTGCCGCGCGTTGGTCGTCGTGGATAGCCGACACGCCGCTTGGGACGAGGCGGGCGATCTCATTCAACCGCTGCAGGCGGGTTTGATCGGCCGCGAGCACATTCACGCGGAACTCGGTGAATTGGTTCTTGGTCGCAAGGCCGGACGCAGCGACGATCAACAAGTCACGTTTTTCAAATCCGTGGGTCTTGCCGTGCAAGACGCGATTGCGGCGAAGTTCGCGTTGGAGAACGCCGCGCGGTTGAAGCTCGGCCAAGAGGTGGCGTGGTGAAGTCAGATGTGCATTGGGACCGGCAGGGGTCAGGGCGTTATCCTGCATTTCGGACATTCGGACACAAGGAGCGATACAGGCATGGCCATGACTCTCAAAGAGACTCTCACGCAACTCAAAGCTCTTGGCGACGAGAAGGTCCGTAAGCACAACAAAAAGAATGGCGCTGGGGACAATCAATTCGGCGTCAAAATGGGTGACATCCGAAAGCTTGCCGCGAAGATCAAGACCAATCACAAGTTAGCGATCTCGCTCTGGGACACCGGAAACAGCGATGCTCAGTTCTTGGCAGTCCTCTTGCTCAAGCCTGACAACCTGTCGCGCGATGAGATGGATCGGATGGTGCGGTCCATCAGCTTTTCTCATGTCGCAGACTGGCTGAATTCTTATGTGGTCAAGAACCATCCCGATAAGGAGGCTCTCCGCAAAACATGGATGGAAGAGGTTGCCCCCTGGGCCGCACGCTCCGGATGGAGCCTGACGTCCGAGCGAATCAACAAGAGTCCGGACGGACTCGATTTGCCAGCGCTGCTGGACCGGATCGAGTCCGAAATGGGGAAAGCCGCTCCGGAAGTGCAATGGACGATGAACTTCTGTCTGGCAGGAATCGGGATTCACTTCCCCAAGCTTCGCAAGCGTGCCCTCGCGATCGGAGAAAAACTGGGAGTCTATCGCGACTATCCGTGCTCCAAAGGCTGCACCTCCCCGTTCGCCCCGATCTGGATCAACGAAATGGTGCGTCGGCAAAGTTGAAAAATGACCTGTCATCCCACGATGACCGGGATCACAACTGGTTGCTGCGGACAGCGCTCCGCGCCGCCACTGAACCGGAGCGTTCGGCATCTGAGCTGAGAAGGAAGCACAATGGCCGGCAAGACATCCAAGAACTCGGCGACGGTCGCTGCGGTCAAGCGTCCGTCGCACGCCGTCAACGAAAAACCCGCTATGACCAAGAGCAAGGCTTCGTTGGTGGGCGCGAAGCCGCAACCGAAACTTCTCTCAGGCGGCAACCCTCAGATCGCGAAGGCCGACGGCGACGCTCCCGTGCAGGACTACATCGCGGCCATGCCGGCTGGCTGGAAACAGGACGTCGGACGCCGCCTCGACGCGCTCATCATGCGCACCGTGCCACACGTGCGCAAGGCCGTGAGGTGGAACTCGCCCTTCTATGGCATCGAGGGCCAGGGCTGGTTCCTCGGCGTTCATTGCATCACGAAATATGTGAAGGTGGCTTTCTTCCGCGGTGCGTCGCTGCGTCCACTCCCCCCTGTCGAGTCCAAGCAAAAGGACGTGCGCTACTTCCACATCCACGAGGACGAACCGCTCGACGAGAAGCTCGTGGCGAGTTGGATTCGGCAGGCATCAAAACTGCCGGGCGAAAATTGCTTTTAGTAGCGTTGGATCGCTTGCTCGGCTGTCAGGTAGCGTCCCTGCTCGATCTCGGACCGAACGACTGTTACCTATCTCCCCGGTCTATACAGATGCAAGCTGTACCATCCAGTTTTTGACCAGTCAGTAGTCCGCGATCGAGCCGTCTTTCAATTTGGCTCCGGGCCACTTGTAGGTCTGTGGCTTCTTCGATTCTTCGATGAGCTTCGCTTCGTCCACTTCCACGCCGAGTCCCGGCCCAGGCGGCAGACCGATGTAGCCGTCTTTGTCGTACTCGAACGCCATGCGAGTTACTCCCGGGACGTTGAAGCCGGCGTTGGTCGGATAAAACTCGTGGATCAAGAAAAAGGGGATCGACGAGACGACGTGCAGGCTGGCCGCGATGCCTAGAAACGTCGCCGTGCAATGCGGAGCAATCGGGACGAAGTACGCCTCGGCGAGCGTCGCGATCTTTTTCATTTGGCTGATGCCGCCGGTGTGGCAGCAGTCGGGTTGCAGGATGTCGATGCAGCCTTCTTGCAGATACGGGATCATGCCCCAGATCGTGCGATCGCGCTCGCCGGTTGCCAGCGGGATGTTGATGTGTTGCTTCAGCCGCTTGAAGGTTTCGATGTTGCCGGGGACGGCGGGCTCTTCGATGAATAGCACGTCGTAGGGCTGGATTGCCGCCGCCAGTTGAATCAGCGTCGCGGGTGGCACGGCCGAGTGCGCGTCGAACATGACCGCTCCATCGGGACCGACTTTCTCGCGAGCAGCTTTGATCGCCTTGACCATGTTGTCGATGTCGGATGGATTGCCGGAGTGCTCGTAGATGCCGTGCGGTGGTACTTTCTGAGCCTTCGGCGTGTGATACACGCGGATGCGATCGCGCGTCGGCCCGCCGAGCAGCCGATACACCGGCACTTGCCACAGTTTGCCGGTGATGTCCCACAAGGCCATGTCGATCGCGGCGAGCGTGTGGACCATCAACGCTCCGCCGCGCATGTTGCGATGAGCACGAAAAATCTTCTGCCAGAGATATTCGACGCGCGTCGGGTTCTCGCCATCGAGCAGCTCAAACAGCGACTCCGCCAGCGGCTTCGAGACGCGCGGATCAACGCCCTTCAGATCGCCCCAGCCAGTGATGCCGTGATTGGTCTCGATCTTCACGTAGACGATCGGTCCGACCCAGAACGTCTTGAGCGCGGTGATGCGAATCGTCGAGGTCCGGTCACCGACTTGCGTGCCGGGAGTCTTCTCGTCAGCGACGGCATGATTGACGAATGCAATCCCAGCCGCAGCGGAGACGAGATCGCGGCGAGAGAACTGTCGATCGGTCATCGAGGGGACTCCATTAGTTGGACGGACACAGTTGCAATCGTTGCACGGTGATCTCGGAAACGGCGGCGCGGTCCAGCGGCAAGGTGTGATACTCGCCGCTGGTCCAAGCCGCGAGTTGATCGGAGTAGTGCGGCGTGCCCGGATGACCGGAATGGCTCTGACAGTCCACGGCCAGCAAACAATTTGTCGAGAGGTCGGCGATCAGACGATAGCCGGCTCCGCTGGTCGCGAGCCAATCAGGGCCACTGCCGGTGTTGCAAACGGTGATCATGTCCCCTTTCACCGGCCCGCCGCCATCATTCAAGAGTTGAGCCAAGTCGCCGCGAGTCGCCAGCACATGCTTGAGCGGCATCCGGTGCACGCGGCCCCAATGCCATGCCGACATGTCCGCGCCGAATCGTTCAGCGAGGTATGTCAGCGTGTGAGCGAAGACGCGACGGAGGCGTGGCAGTCGCTCGCCGGCGGGAAACCAACCGTGCGAATCGTCCGCAAGTAAACGGCTGGCAACTCCCTCGACCTGCTTCGCGAGCAGTTCGGCGGTCACTCCCTCGAAGTGCGCGTCGGCGACGGCTTTCGACCAGAACGTGAAGAAGACATTGAACAACGTCGGAGCGACCAGTTCGGACTCGACACGACCGTCCCAATTCTTCAAATGCTGCACAGCGGCTTGAACCTGAGGGTCGGTAAATTCCGTCAGCGCGGCGATCAGCGGCGGAAGACAGGTCACGGCCCGCAGCGAAGCGGTGTCGTGGTGCATGACTCGAAAGTCATCGACGGTGAAACCGCGCGGTGTTGTGCCGCTGGCAGACTTCGCGATGCCCGCTTCGATCATCTGGCGAATACGAACGGCTCGATAACCACCGATCCAAGTGCCGAACAGCGGGAACGGGTAATCGTCGCCCGCCAGCCGATTGTTCGCCGAGGCCAACCAGCCGCGCGGCGGATCGACGGCATGAGGCATCGACTCAAACGGCAAAAGGCCGGTCCACTGCTGATCGGGATCCCAACCGGCACGATAGCCCCGTTCGGCCGTCTTGCGCTGCGGAATACGTCCCGCGCAATGCACCGCGATTTGACCGGTGACATCGGCGATGACGAGATTAAACGTCGGCACATGCCACGGCCGCAGTGCTTCGCGGAACTCGGCGACGGACTTCGCGCGGTCCATGTCCTGCAACGCGGTGAGCCAACCGCCGTGATACGCGCCGAGCCATTTGAGCGTCACCGGCCCCGTCTCCGTAGACCGGACGCCTACGTCCGGTTGATTGCCGGATTGCTCGGACGTCGGCGTCCGAGCTACGGGAACAGCGCCATTTGCAGGCGGCGGTAGAATCTCGTTGACTACGGGGCCGTTGCGCGAAAACCGAATCGTCCGCGAGATCGGTTCCGCCCCTTTGACGCGAATCGTCTCGATCACTTCGCGAGCCGGTTCCCAACGGCCGCCGAATTGAAAACAGTTCGGGTGTTCGGAGTCGGTTCGCTCCTGATACAGATCGCGCAGCGAGCAGATGTTGTTGGTGATGCCCCACGCGACTCGCTCGTTGCGGCCGAACATGATCGCGGGCATCCCGACGTAAGCCATGCCCGCCACGTTGAAGTCGCCGCCGCACAGATGAGCCTCGTACCAGCACGAGACCGCTTCGATCGCGATGTGCGGATCGCTGGCGACCATCGGCATCCCGGCCTTGCAGTGACGTCCCGCGACGACCCAGTTGTTGCTTCCGGTTCCTTCGGGATCACCGGTCGCCTGACCAACGCTTTCAAGTAGACGCTGACCGAGTTGCTGTCGCAAATGCTGGTACGCTTCGGGGGGAACGACTGCTTCTTCGTCCGCCTCGCCGAGCAGGAACTCCCGATACAGCGGCCCGTCGCCGAGCACTCGCTTGGCCAACTCCGGCATCACGATGACCGGAAAGCGGCCGGTCAGATACCAACCGAACTCGCTCTCGATCGCCAAGCTGTCGATTGGCGACCACGGCTCCGGGCGATAATCGAGCAAGTCGAACTCGATCGGAATTTGTTCGCCGCACTGCGTGATCCACGCATTGACGCCATCGGCAAACGCTTGCTGCAACTCGCGAGTCTCCTGCGGCAACCGCGACCACTCCTCCTTCGCGATCCGATTCAAACCGACGGTGCGAGCGATCAAATCCAGTGGCACTCCTTCCGACCCCAGCACCTCTGCCAGTCGACCGAGTCCTTTGCGGCGCAGATAGTCCATCTGAAACAGTCGGTCCTGAGCCATCGCGTAGCCGAAGCCGAACCACAAGTCGCGATGGTTATCCGCAAAGATGTGCGGAATGCCCCAGCGATCTCGCTCGATCGTCACGGCAGTCTTCACGCCGACCACTGATTGCCCATCGCATTTCGGAGCGCGACTCGCCGCTTCAAGTTTCCAATGCTCATCGAATTCCGCTCGCGTCCATCCGGCCGATTGGCAGATCGAGTCGATCGCCTCGCCCGCGCCGAGTCGTCGCAGCACATCTCGTCTCAAAGAAAGCATGGTCCACCTCTCAACGTGGCCGACGCAGTTTGCATCGGCTCGGACGCTGGCTCGCCGTCGTGGGTCCGCCACGAAGTTTCGCCCACAACACGAGCAGAATAGACTGCCTCACCGTTGCCGCAAGGAACCCGTCACCGCTGATGAAATAAAGGACTGCCATGTCATCTCGACGACCGCTGCTGCTGGTGAGCTTGTTGTGTCTCGTCCCCATCCCGGTTTTCGCGGAGACGCCCTCCGAGAAATTCGATCGGCTTGCGAAGCGATACATCGACGAGTCACCGGCCCTGTCGCCGATCGGTGCGACGACGCTCGGCGATCATCGGTTCGATTCACAGGTGGACGACATCAGCGATGCGGCTCGGCAACGCGAGCGTGCGTTCTACCAGCGGTCTCTTGGCGAGTTGGCGAAGCTCGACAAAAAATCCCTCAGCCGTGAGAACCAAGTCGACTACCAACTACTGACGCAACAACTGCGCGGCGACTTGTGGCGGCTCGATGTACTGCAAGAGTGGGCGTGGAATCCGGTCGCGTACACGCAGCTCACGGGCGGAGCGATCTACGGATTGATGGCTCGCGAGTTTGCTCCGATCGACAAACGGCTGCTGCACGTCGCCGATCGACTCGAAAAGTTGCCGAAGTTGTACGAGCAGATTCGTGGAACGCTTGTTGCGAAACGAGTCCCGCCGATTCATGCCGAGACGGCCGTCAAACAGAACCGAGGATTGATCAGCATTCTCGACAACATGGTCAAGCCGCAGACGGGCAAGCTGAGCGAAGCCGATCGCACGCGGCTTGAGAAGGCGATGGCAACGGCCACCGACGCGGTTGAGCAACATCAGAAGTGGCTCGAAAAAGAATTGCAGCCGAACGCGAAAGGCAACTTCCGCATCGGAGCCAAACTGTTTGATCCGAAGCTGGAATTCTCGCTCGGCAGCAAGCTATCGCGACCGGACATCCGCGACCGTGCCGAATTTGAACTGCGTCGCGTGCGGGCCGAGATGTACTCGATCGCCCGTGGCGTGATGCTCAAGGCCGACCCGAAATCAGCCGCCGAAGCCCCGGAAAAGCCGTCTCCCGAACAACAGCAGAAAGTCATCGCGTCGGCGCTCGAGAAGGCGTATGCCGAAATCCCCGCTCGAGACGGGATTGTGGACTTCGCCAAGAAGTCGCTCGAAATGACGACCGAGTTCGTCCGCAATCGTGATCTCGTGACGATTCCGCCCGATCCGCTCGAAATCATTCTGATGCCGGAGTTTCAGCGGGGCGTGGCGATCGCGTATTGCGACTCGCCGGGGCCGCTCGACGTCGGACAGAAGACGTACTACGCCGTCTCGCCGATCCCGGCCGATTGGACCGAGAAGCAAGTCGGATCATTCCTGCGCGAGTACAACTTCCGCTCGATCCACGACCTGACGATCCACGAAGCGATGCCCGGTCACTTCCTGCAAATCGCGCACTCGAACCGCAGCCCGCGCCGCCTGCGAGCACTCCTGTCCTCCGGCACGTTCGTCGAAGGCTGGGGCGTGTACTCCGAGCAACTCATGTCCGAAGAAGGTTTCCTCGACCGCGACCCGCTGATGAGGCTGATCGCGCTCAAGTGGTACTTGCGAGGCGTCGCCAACTCGATCCTCGACCAAGCCATCCACGTCGATGGCATGAACCGCGAGGACGCGATGAAGCTGATGGTCCACGACACGTTCCAAGAGGAACGCGAAGCTGCTCTCAAATGGGTCCGAGCACAACTGACCTCGACGCAGCTCTCGACGTACTTTGTCGGCTACCAAGAACACCGCGACCTCCGCACCGCCGCTGAAAAAACTTGGGCCGACAAGTTCACGCTGAAACGCTACCACGACGGCACACTCTCGTTTGGTTCGCCGCCCGTGCGCTTCGTGAAGGCACTGCTGTTGGATGAGCCGATTCCGGAGTGAGCTTCGTCGCTCGACATCTCGGGAAGTGAACACTACACACTTGGCCCACGACATTTCCACCAGCGGAATTTTCGGAGACGCATGATGACGAGGACTCTGCGGCGCGCGGGCCAGTGGCAGTGGATAGGCATCACCGAACCCGTTGCAACTTTCATTCGGCGTCGATGCCGGATCGTTGGCCCGAATCGGCGACGCCGAGCAGGGCGGTCCTGGCTGGAAGTGGAATCCTTGGAGCCACGCCAAGTGCTCACGCATGTCAGCCCCATTCCTGATCCAGGCTCGCTCACATTCTTGACGGGAGGAAAAGGTTCCTTCACCGATCAAGATGGCGACACCTTCAGCGTCAAGCTGACGGGACCGGGCCAAG
>CAMAWN010000108.1 GCA_945861865.1 Candidatus Kuenenia stuttgartensis
TTGATCATCAGAGTGCAGAACCAGCCGATGATGGCCAGCGTCACTAAAAAGATCGCCTCGGACTTCACTTGCCCGAGCGACACCGTATCGGCCAGGTTGATCTTCGATTTGTCATCGAGAATTCCGGCGATGACCAATCCCAGCGCGGTACCGATCACGGTCGCGAAGCCCATGACTCCGTTGCCGGCCGACAATTTGTCAGGCCGTAAGACTTCCGGGAGCGCCCCGAATTTCGCGGGGCCGAACAGCGCGCACTGGCAGCCAGTCAGCGCGACCACGAAGAACAGGAAGGGGACATTTCGCATCAAGATGCCGGCGATGCCCAGCAGCATCAGCGGCAGTTCCAGAAATTTCAAAAAGACAATGACCTTCTGTTTACTGAAGCGATCGCCGAGATAACCGGCCATCGTCACGAAGAGCAGATACGGCAGCGTGAAGCAAAACAGCCCCAATGACAGAGCTTGAGCTTCGTTGTCCCAAGTTCTTCCGCCGACGAACACGATGAACCAACGAAAGACGTTGTCGTTGATCGTCCCCAGAAACTGAGCCAGCAACACCCCCAGAAAACTGCGTGAAAGCAGCCCTCCCTGATGGGGAGTCAATTGAACGTCATGGGACAAAGCGGAAGTGGATTGGCTCATAGCGAAAAAGGAATCGCGGCTGCGGACGATCGCAGGATTTGAAGCTGCGGTCCCACCGATGATGTTCCGAAAACAACGGCGAGGAGCCGCATCGATGCGGAACAGCCCTCGCCAAGAAGACGGGATAATATCGGCAGAGCCGTGCGGTGCCGAGCAAGTCAGGAGGGACTTTTGATCTCAGTTTTTTGAAACGCCGAGGATGCCGAGACGGAATGCAGAGTTCCGGGAGATTCTCGGAGTTCTGTGCGGATTCCCTCACGTTTCAAAATGTTGCTTCAGTGAGACAGCCCTCGTGAAAGGTTGACGGCACCCCTCGAATCTGGCACAAGCCAGTCCAGTACAGTTCGCAGAATTCACCGGAAGTCCACCATGTCCCCGTCCGAAATTGCTCAGCGTTTGGAATTCGCACTCGCCGTGTCACGTGAGGCGGCAAAGTTGATCTTGTCGTATTATTTGACGCCGGAATTAGTCATCGACCTCAAACGAGATCGCTCGCCGGTGACGGCGGCCGATCGTGGAGCGGAGGAATTGATCCGCGATCGCATCGCAAAACGGTTCCCCGAAGATGGCGTGTTCGGCGAGGAATTCGGCGAGACTCTTGGTCGTAACGGAGTCCGCTGGCTGCTCGATCCGGTGGACGGCACGAAGGCGTTCATTCACGGTGTGCCGTTGTTCGGAACGTTGATCGGACTCGAAGCAGACGGCGAATTACTGGCCGGAGTCTGTCGCTTGCCGGCATTGAACGAAGTGATTTTCGGCGGCAAAGAACTCGGCGCGTGGTGGCAGATCGGTGAGGCGGCACCGCGTCGCGCGCGAGTCTCGTCGGTCGATCGGCTGAAGGACGCAATGGTCTGCACAACCTCGTTCAACAACTGGCTGGTCGCTGGCAAGCAGGCGGCGTTTGACCGCATCAACTCCGTCGCGAGAGAAACTCGCGGCTGGAGCGACTGCTACGGTCACGTTCTCGTCATCACCGGCCGAGCCGATGTGATGCTCGACCCGCTGCTCAATCCCTGGGACGCCGCCGCTTTGGTGCCGATCCTCCGCGAGGCTGGTGGCCAGTTCTTCGATTGGACCGGCATCGACACGATTCACGGCGGCAACGGCATCTCCGTCAATGGACAATTGAAAAGTGCAGTGCTCGCTGCAGTTCAGCCGGCTCAAACAATCTGAGACGGATGACGATTGAGTGTGGTCATTCGCGAGAGGCTCACGAAGTCTTATCAGCGCGTCTGGAACGCGGCTTCGCTTTTTCCAAACCGACGCTCCCGCAAAGAAAGACGCTGGCGGCCCGGCAGTTGGTGGTCGTGGTATAGGCTTCGTCGGGACGGTGCTCTACGCCGCTGTGTTTGCGAAGGGCCGCTTGCTGCTGCGTCGACGTGACAAGCTGTATTGCGTCGTCGCCAAATAGTTCCGCTACAGCCGGTCGAGCGAATCGATCCAACGGGCCATCGCGTCGACCCCCTCTGCATTCGGATACCGATGCTCCAAATCAGACAGGCTGGTGAAGTTCGCCGGGTACTTGAGGCCTCGTAGACTGTTGGCCATGCGTTCGAGGATCGGATGAGCCGGGTCTTTCGAGCCGCAGATCATTTGGAATTGCAGCCGATACTCCGGCAAGTTTTCGGGAGGACGCTCAGAGATCGGCGACGCCGCGAGCAGCAATCCGCGAAACAGGTCTCGATGTTTGAAAGCTAAGTGGGTCGCGAATGGGCCGCTCTTGTCATAGCCGTGCAGTGCGATGCGGCCGGAGTCGATCGAATACTTCTTCTGAAACGAGACCACCGTTTCGTGGACGAACTCCGCTTCGTTGGCTTGCCAGCCGGAACCGACGTTGGCCGCTTTCAGGCCCAGCAGAATGATGCCGCGTCGTTCTGCTTCGGTCTTCCAAGAGTCGTAAACCGTCGCTTCGAGCGTGTCACCGGGCGGATGCAGCCACACCAGCAACGAATACGCATACGCCGGGTTGTAGCTCTCCGGCACGAAGGCCCACCACGCGTTCTTGCTGTCGGCGATTTCCTCACCGAAGCGGCCGGTGCGAGGTTTCTCAGTGCCATCGGCCTTCTTCTCGTCGGGGGCTTTCGATTCGGCTTCGGCGACGGCTTCGATGGCCGACGTCGGCAAGTCCTTCGGCAAATCCGTCGGATAGCCAACAAGCATCGCCTCCAATGATTGCTCTTTTCCGTCGCGGCGAATGACGACGATGGCCTTTTCGCTCGGACGCACGCGGCTAACTTGGTCAGTCAATTGAGCGGCTGAACTGATGGCCTGACCGCGAAACTTGACGATGCGATCACGCGGCTTCAGATCCATCTTTGCTGCGGGACTATCGGGATAGACCCAACGCACGCCGACTCCTTCACCGACAACTGGCTGTCCACTGCCCACTTTCTCGCGAGTCGGCAAGACTCCGAGGAACCCCGCTTCGAATGGCGGCAGTTCGGCGACCAGCGTCAGATCAGCCTGCTTTGTTTCGTCGCCCCGTTTGATCGCGATCGCCAGCTTGTCCCCTTCAATCTTGCTGCCCAGCACATGTCGCACCTGCGATGGTCGTGTGACTTTCTGGCCGTCGAGTTCCAAGATCAGGTCGCCATCCTTGAATCCCGCGCGGTACATCGGTGAGTCGTAGCGGACCCGGTCGATCTTCGTATCGCCGCCGTACAAGTCGGTGGAAGCAAAATTGAATCCCGCCAAACCCGGCCGCAGTTCTTTGCCGAGTTTTAGCCGTTCAAGCGTCACGAGCACATCGGCCAACGGAATCGCGAAGCCGATTCCGGAGTCGTACCACTCGACTCCCGCGACCGGTGAGTTGTCCTGCGGCGACAGCGGCACGAGCACGCCCATCACCGAACCATCGACATCCACCAACGCTCCGCCGTAATTGACGGGTGAGATTTTTGCGTCTGTCTGAATCGCTTTGCCCCAGACGCGATTCACGGCACTGACGATCCCGACGGACACGTTCGGCGAGTTCGCATCGAGCGCCCGCCCGACGGCGATCGCCCACTGTCCGACACGAATTGAAGGCTTCGCCGTCGGACGAGCGGGAACCAGTCCCTCGGCTTCGACTTTCAGCAGAGTCAGCATCCGCACTGTGTCATTCGCGATGGCCTTCGCCGCGAGCCGCCGCCCGTCGGTCGTCGTCACCAGAATCGACGCAGGCTTCGACAGAAAATTGAACGAACTGGAAATCACATACCCATCCGCCGACACCACGACGCCCGTCGTCGGCCCATTCCCCAGCAAAAAGTTCTGCACCTGATCCAACCCACCGACGGTTTCAATCCGCACCAGCGACGGAGCGACTTGGCTGACAGCTTGCTTGAAGGCGCGTTCTTCCAACTCTTCCAGTTGCTGCGTCGTGGATTGCCACGCGAACGCCGGATGAACTCCGACGGTGGCAAACAAGCATATGACGGCAAGCAACACGAGGCGTTTCATTATCGGTCTCTTTCAACCTTGGCCGAGAATTGGCGCGAGGTCAGTCTTTCTTTCTTGGGACGGGCATTTCGACGGTCACCAGTTCGTTGCCGCGACGCACGACGAGACGCAGTTGGTCACCGGATTCGAGTCGCCCAATCGCGTCCTGCAACATTCGGCAGGATTGAATCAACTCGTCGTTGATGAACAGCACCAAGTCATCCGACTTCAACCCCACCTTCGCTGCGGCGGAATCGGACTGGATCGAATCAATGAACGCCGGTGTGCGTTCGACAACGTCCGGCACCATCAGAAAACCGAAGTCGAGCGGCTTGTAGCGGCGAGGCTTCAACGAGGGTTCGTCTTCGTTCGGATCTTTCTTTCGCTCGAACTTGCCAGAGATGATTTGCTGAATCGAGTTGCTCAACTCTTTCACTGGGATCGCGTAGTTCATCCAGGTATTCGATTTCGCGTTGCGTAACTCCAGGCCAATCATGCCGAGTAGCATCCCGTCGCGAGTCGTCAGCACACCACCGGCCGCGCCGGAGTTATTCGTTACGCCATCGACGACAAACACCGGACCCGAATACGGACTGTCGAACACGCCGCGTCGAGCCTCGATGATCGTCTTTGCCGCGATCACCCCATGCACGACCGAGACCGGTTCGTCCCCCGCCGCGACGTTGAACATGTTGCTGAAGCCCAGCACTCGCGTGCCCGTTCCTGCCGACACCGCTTCGTCGGGGTTGAAGAACGGAAACTCAACACCCTCAGCCCCGTTCAGTTTCAGCACGGCTAAAGCCAGTTGCGGCTCGGCTCCCAACACTCGCGCGGAAAATCGGCGACCGTCTGACAATACGACGCCGACGAGATCGGCATCAAGCACATGGCTCCAGATGGTCGCGATGTGCCCTTCTTTGCTGACGAAGAACCCCGTTCCGTGAGCAGCCAGACTTTTGATACCGCCGGCTCCGAAGATCTTGACGACCTTCGGCTGTACAACGGCGATGGTGTTGCGGGTGGTTTGAGCTTGGGCAAACGAGTGGACGCAGGCATTGAAAATTGAACATTGCAAAATGCAAATTGCAAAACGCACGAGGCGGTGCGAACACGCGGATAGGAGTCGTCGCCGCACGACGGCAGCACTTACCAACAGGCCGTTTGGGGCCAATGGCTGTCCGTCAATTTTCAATTTGCAATTTTCAATTTTCAATTTTCAATCCCTTCTCTTACTTCTTTCCCACCAACTCAGCCTTCGCAACCTTCAGCGTCGCGAATTCCTTCTCGCCGCTCGTCACCATCCAAGTCGCCGGCAGGCGTCGGCCGTTGAAATCAATCCAATTTTCGAACCGCACCGAGCAGGCTTCCGCATCCTCGTACAAGCGGCTGTCCATTCCGAGCAACAGACCAGAGGAACGGCTGAAGAACCAGCGTGTCTCGATTGCTCCCAGTGTCGTCACGATGACATCCACCGACTCGCCACGACCATCGAGCGGTTCGCTGCCGAAGTAGTGGCACTCGGTGAAAGCCTTCGAACCAGTTTGCAACAGCAGACGCAGTTGATGAGCCGCGATCAAAAATCCGCCGCTACCCGGTGGCTCGTCGGCCGGGTCCGTGTCTTCAAGCTGTTGAAAGAACGCCGAGTCGCGAATCTCTAGTCCGATCCCTTTGACCGCGAGCGTCAACTCAAACTTATCTCCGGTTGCCGACTGTCCGCTCAATCGCCACGATCCAGCCGCCGACGCAAAATCGCCCAGCCCTTTCAGCGGAGCGAACACGCGATCCTGCTCCAATTGATTGAAGCGGTAGTTCGCGAAACCGGCTTTCGTCACGAACCATTCTTTCCATTGCTCCGGGATCGCCTGCTTCGCAACCTCCGCATGCGGATCGGGCCGAGGTGGCAGCGGCAGATCGGGAGTCTTTTCGGGATTGCCGTCTTTGTCTTTCTTCGGCATCGGCTGACGAGGCTTCGGTTGTGGACGCGGGCCAGGCATCAATTCCGTCTTTGCATGGAGGCCGCGCAGTCGAGCGTGAATCTCGCGACGTTCTCCCTCGTGGCGGAAGACGATCGGCAGCATCCAGTCCTTCGGGTAGATACCGAGAATGTTTTTGAATTGATTCACGCTGCGAACGGGACGTCCCGCGAAGCTCACTAATTCGTCGCCAGACCGCAGCCCGCGACGAAAAACGTCCGACGATTCCAAAATGCCGTTGACCACGACTCCGCCATCGGAGTCGGTCGTCACTGTCGCGCCGAGCGTTGCGTGATCGACGACTCGCCCCGCTTTGAGTTGGTCGTGAAAAAACTTGATCTGATTGATCGAGATCGCGTAGCCCGCGCCGGAGTTGACTCGGCCACGCTTCTCGAACGAACCGCGGCCATTGATCCCGACCAATTCGCCCGCCGAGCTGAACAGCGGCCCGCCGGAGTTGCCGGGATTGATCGACGTATCGACCTGAATGCAGTCGGTGTATTCGAGCCACGTCCCGGCCGGAGGCTGATAGCGATGCGTGCCACTGACGATGCCGTAGGTGACTGTTGGCTGAAAGTCGGTCGCGAGCAAGAACGGATTACCCATGACGTACGTCCAATCGCCAATCTCCAATTTGTCGCTGTCACCGAGCGTCGCAATCGGAAAATCTTCGCGGCCAAGCAACTTGATGAGCGCGACATCTCCCGTCGGATCAAGTCCAACCAGCACGGCGTCGTACAGCACTCCGTCATTGAGGCCACACTTCATGAACGGCCCCAGTCCGCTGACGACGTGAAAGTTCGTCAGCGCGAATCCGTCCTTGCTGACGAGCACTCCCGATCCACCGCCGGCTCCCCCCTTCGCAAAGACCGCTACGACTGTCGGAGCAACTCGCTCGATCACTTCGACCCGCTTCAACTCCGCCTCGCGAACCTGTGGTTCGGCGGCCGGCGCTGAGACCGTCAGCCAACAAACCAACGCGAAGGTCATCAGTTCGAGTCTCTGCGTCCGGGCAACTCTGTGTTTCTCGCCCATCACACCCTCACTTGATCAACTTGGCATCCGCTAAATCGAGATTGTCGCCGAGATCCACATTCGTCGCCGCATCCCCACCGAAACCAACGACGATTTCGAGCACCACAACGTCGGTCACGTCTAAGTCGATGGGCCGCGCCGCGTCACGCGACGTCATCCGCAACTTCACAAGCTGCTTGCCGTCGCCAGAGATCACCAAATCGCAATCACCGTTGCCGTCCTTCACGCTCTCGTCGATTCCCACGATCGCTTGCAGGCGGCGATAGTCGCCGCCTAACCGATATCGCAGCGACGTCTGCGGACGAATGCACAGCCCGCGAGCGAAGGCTCGCATCCCGATCGGCTTCAGTTCCGGGGCATAGAACGCTCGATCCGAAACAAACGCCGGACCATCTTGGATGCCGCGTGTGTACTTCACGTCGCGCGGCGGGTCTTGGGAAAGATAACGCAGCTTTCCCAGGCTGAAATCGAGCAGCTTGAGTTTTTCGAGGGGCACCTTCACTTCGGTTTTTGTCGCCGTCATCACTGAAACTCCGGCCGGCATACCCGCCAGTGCAGACGCCATCAGGATATCGCCGTTGCCAAGTTCCACTCGCACTGCTGGCGGCTTCGGGTTGCTCGGCCGACGGGCGAAAATCAGGCCGAAGACTTTCTCTCGCTTCGTCGAAACTTCCTCGCCATCGAGCAAAAATTTCACCGACTTGTCCGTGACTTCGACCACGACACCATCGAGGTAGTCGAGCGTCTGCTCTTTGCGAATCACCAGCAGATCGGTTTTATTGTCCCGCTCGACGAGCTTCGACCACTGTTCGTCCTCGTCGAAGCGATCCGAGAACCGAACACTGGCAACCTCGCTTTGAGGCAGCGATAGCTCACCGAGCACAGCGGACGTGACCTTCAAACGCTTCTCTACGATCTGCGTCTGCGTCGCACCGATCTTCGAACCATCCCACAACGACACGATGGCCGAAGGCTTGTCGAGTTTCGTTGGCTCGCCTCGAAACCGTACTTCAAGCACTTCGCTCAGCGGCACCGATTCTTCCTTGCCGGCCTGTGTGATCGTGATGCGTCCATCGGCCAATCCGCGCCACTCGCCGACACGAGGCTCACCCTGGAACGAAACCACTTCCACTTGAGGAGCCGCCAACATGGCTAGTAAAACAGCGGACAACAAATTCATCGGTCGTCTCTACTCTTTCCCGGCCGGCCGGTTCGCCAGCTTCTTGAAGTATTGCTCGATGGCCTCGCGGTAGTGCGAGGGGAAGTTGCGATTGATGACGTTCTTCGCCTCAGCCGCTTTCTTCGGGGCGAGCGATCCCCAGCCGGCTTTGTTGCCGATGTCCTTTTTGTCGACGTCGCCGGGAGCGGTCGCACCCTTCACGCTGCTGTCGCCAGCGGCACCGCCCGATTGATTTTGGTTGCCCCCTTGGCCGCCTCCACCGCCGGAGTTTTGTTGCTGCTGTTCGACCTTCTTGATGATCTCATCGAGAGCCACGACGATTTCTTCTTCGACCTTTTGAGTCTTCTCGCCGCCGCGGCCGAGAATCAGTCGACGTTCGACATCCGACATTTTCTTCGCGACTTCGCCGAGCGAGGCCTCTTTGAGTTGTTCGATGTCGTGCCGCATCAGCAGAGCGACCGCCTTGTACCGTTCGGGCACGTTCTGCGTGTTATCGAGAAGATTGCCGAGCGACTTCATCGCGTCGCTCTTCTTCAAAAGCTGATGCTCGCAAATCGCCCGTTGAAAGAAGTAGCTCGCGGGATCAGCGATCTGCTTCGGATCGACGGCGATCAGCACTTCCAACGCCTCTTCGTACAACTGCCGCTGAGCGAGAAATCGCCCGACGAACAGCCGCAGATGTTGCCGAGTGAAATCCGGCATCGCGTCCGTCATCGGCACCACTTCATTCGGCCAAGTGGCAACGGGGATCGCTTCGCGACAAGCCTCGACGATCTTCTTGGCGTCCGCATCGGCCAGAGTCAGCGTGCGAATGACTCGCTGAAACATCTCTTCGGCCGGTAGCGAATTCCCGTCGATCACCCATTCGCGTCCGACGTTTTCGAGCACCGACTGGTCCGTGACGCCACGCTCCGCCACCCATTGCAACGCCTTCGTGCGAACGTCGGCGGGCGCGGGGGGCGAGAAGACGTCGTCGGCCGCGAAGGCCGGACTCAGCGGCAAGCAGAATGACACGGCAAGCAGTGCGAACCAAGTGGCCCGCTGAAGAAACAGAGAGGTGCTCAACAGTACTCTCGCGAACATGCCTTCTTCAGACACAAGGGTCACTGCGGCGGGAATCCGCTGGTTTTGGCGAAGCTTGTCAGAGCGGTCGATGGCGGTCGTTGCGGCCACAGCTTTGCGAAGTCGCTGGCAACGATGGACTGCGGACCATTGACGAACCAGATTGGCTGCTTGGCGGTTCATTTATTTTTTCCCTTCACCAAGTCTGAGGTCGCTTGCTGGATGCGGGATTGCCGGCCGGAGAGTTGTTGCAGTTGCTGCACGGCCTCTTCCTGAGTCGCCTGCTCCCCGTCAAACGTGCGGCCGAGTTGTTTCGTGCGGCGATTCACTCGCAGTTGCAGCGACCGCAGCATTTTGAGTTCAGCGAGTTGATCGACGAGCGGTTGCGATTGCTCTTGATCCTGTTGTTGCTGCTGTTGTTGTTTCTTCTTGTCCTCGTCCGACTTCTCCATTTCCTTTTGCAGAGCCTCGATCAACTCTTCGAGAGCCTCAATGACGTCTTTCTCGACCGCCTGAGTCAGCTCTCCAACCTTCGCGTCCCGCAGCCAACCGACCAAATTCTGAACGTCTTGCCGGATGCCGGCGACCGATTCCGGAAACGCGATCGACGAACCTTCTTCCTTGAGCAGGATCAACGCCTTGTCGGCGTCGATCAGAATTTCCTGCTCGCCCTGTGAGAGCTTTACAGCACGAGCCTGCGCGGAAGCCTTTTCTGATTCACCGGCCTTCGACAGTCGCACGGTGTCGTGATAGATGATGAGTTGCGCCGCGAGCATCTTCTTGAACCGAGCTTCGAGCGCGGCGAGCATCAGCTTCTGTTCTTCCTCGCGAAGCTGCCGCAGAATTTCTTCGATCTTTTCTTTGGCTTCCATCAGCTTGCGGATGGCGTCGTCCTGTTCCTTGGAAGCGTTCTCCGGTTGCTGTTTCTTGAGTTCTTCGATCGCCCGCTGCATCGCGTCGCGAGACTCTTCCAGTTGTTTGCGGCCGGGAGTTTTTTGCTTCTTCGGATCGGACTGCTGGTTTTGATCACTGTCTTTCTGCTGATCATCTTTCGGCTGTTGCCCGTCTGGCATCGGCATTGGCTGGCTGTCGGGCGAGCTGTCCTTTGGCTTGCCTTGCTGATTCTTGTCCGCCTTCTGATCCGATGGCTTTTGTGGTTTCGAGCCATCTTTGGGCTTGTCACCTTTCTTATCCGACTTGTTCATGCCGGATGGTTTGCCGTCTTCCGGCTTCTTTCCCTCTTCGGGTTTCTTGTCGTCCGAAGGCTTGTCGGATTTGTCCGTCTGCTTGTCGTCGCCGTCAGGCTTGGAGTTTTTGTCTTCGGGCTTCTGCTCACCGTTCTTCGCGTCGTCTGATTTGGAGCTCGGCTTCTGATTCTTGGAGTCTGGCGTCGCTTCGCCGTTCTTCTCCGCATCCTGCTTGTCGATCTTCTGTCCGAGCTGATCGGCTTGTTTGGCGGCATCACCCTGTTTGTCGGCGAGCTTCTTCGTGTCGTCGCCACGCTCCGTCCCAGCGCGGATGTCTTTTTCCTTGCCGATCAGTTTGTTGATGTCCTTGAGCAACTCTTGCAGACGCAGCTTTTCTTTTTCGATTTCCGAGCGGCGATCCTCGGACTGCAAGAGGTCCAGCAGGTTTTTGAGTTGCCCGACTAACTCCTCTTGTCGGTCGATGGCTTCGCCGAGTTGCGGTTGCTCCTTGTTGAGCAACGAAAAAATCAGGTTCATCTGATCTTCGATGCGCGTCTCTTGCGACTTGCCGAGCGCCCGGAACAGCAAGTCCGCTCGTTCGGGGTCTTGCTTGCGGAGAATCTCCGCCATCTGTTGCAACGTGAGATTGAATCGCTTGTAACGTGCCTTGATGGAGTCCTGATCGTTGGCGAGGTTGGGCTTGGTTTGCGGCGGGGCTGGCTCTTGGCAAACGGCGACATTGATCTGGGGCAGTAAAGCCAAGACTGCGATGAACGCACTGCAGAGTGCCGAGTGAAGAGTGCAAAGTGCAAAGTGGGAACGATGGAGATGCACGACATGCACTTTGCAATTTGCACTCTTCACTCTGCACTTGTCACTTGTCGGTCTCATCGGAAAGCCCCTTGAGTTCTTGAATGCGGCGTTTCTTTCGTTCGGACTTGGTGCGTTCTTCCAGTTGCTGCTGTTGATCAATGATCGACTTGAGAAGTTCGATGGCTTCCTGGAATGTCTCCAGCCGCTGCATTTCCTTGAGAATCGTGTCCATCTGGTCGAGCATCACGCCGATCTGGGTGATGGATTCGTCCAAGCCCGGCAACGGATCGCGGTTGTCGTCCAGCAAAACCTTCAAGGCTCCCAGCGATTCATCGACAGAAGGATAATCGTTCGTGTTGAGGGAGTGGAGAGGCGTTACGATTTTCTCGTCAATTCGCTCCAGCATTTGCGGGGTGTGGACGGCATTGTTGATCAGCTCTTCGCGGATGTCTTGGAAGGATTCCTCGACGGAAATGGTCTCGGTCGAGTTCTTGCGAATCGCATGCAGTGACCGAATCACGCTGGCGATCACGGCGGGCATCATTTCCGAGGCTTTGGCCTTCGCGTCGGCAGAGAGCTTCGCGGACTCGTCAGCTTTCGAGCGGTGCAGAATGAGGTCGGCTCGTGTCTGTTTGACTTCGGAAATGATCTGTTCGAAGCGGCGACGCAAGTTGAGTTCACGTTGATACAGCAACGACAGCAGTTCTTCGTTGCTGACGATCTTGAACGAGAACTTTTGCGAACGAGCGACATGCGGGCCGTTGAGGTTGTCCGCATCCTCAGCGACAACGATCAGGGTCAGTTTCTGGCCGACAGCGAGATCCATTTTCAGGATTTCAAACCGCTCAGTTGGATGATCTTCATCGGCTTGCAGTTTGAATTCGCGCGGCTCGCCGCTTGGCGATTTCGTCAGCGAACGGACTTCCCACGGCTCCTTGTCGTCGACCTGGAATTCAAATCGCACGTCCTTGAGACCGTAGTCATCGGTGATGAATGCCGCGACCGGAATCTCCGCCTTGCGTGTGACTGACGTGCCGATCCCCTTGAGTTCCGCCGCGATGCTGGGCGCGTTGTCGGCGATGCCGTGAATCGTGATTCTCGCCGGCTCAGCTCCGATGACATCGTCCGTGTCTTCGAGAAAAATTTTCAGCGTGACATCCGGCGGCATTTTGAACGGCTTTCCGAACGGCGAGTCTAATTTTTCGAACCGCTCGCGAGCGGCCGGCGTTGCCAATTCGGAAAGCACAAACGGGACGACGAATTCGCGGCGAGCGGCGTCGAAGAATTTCGCGGCGCGATCTGCCGAGATCGGCTCCACCTGCACTGCTTGGCCGTCGGCGGAATGAGTCGTCAGCGAAGCCTCCGTCGGCGACAGCGACAACTCGTGCGGGCCGAATTGCAGCCGAGCACGGACTAGCGACTTGTTGGCTTTCGCCCGCAACAAAAAGTCGGTCTCGACCGGCAGCGACATTTGCGTCCCTTGGACTGAGACAGTCTCACGCATCGGCTTGCCCGATTCATCGTCGAGCTTTTGCCGCTTCGTGTGTTCGGGAAACAGACTCTCGGCAGTCAGCACGTCGATACGCGGTGGATCGACGACACGCACGCGATACGCTTCTCGATTCGTGAAGTCGCCGGCCGTGACCCAGAAGTTGGCATCGTCCAGCAGGTCATCAATGGCATGCTTGAATCGGAGTTCTCCGGCGGCGAAGCAGGTCGCTCGCCCGTAGCCTCGGCCACCGCCAAGCCGATATTGCAGATCAACTCGCTCCGGCACTTTCTTGCCGGCGGGGACATCGAACAACAAGACGAGATCGCTACCGCGCGGATGTTTGTACTCGCCATCGACGAACGGCCTCACGCGATCGCCAGGTTCAGCCAACACAGTCGCGACAAGTTCGACGTCGCGCGGCCAATAAGTTTCTTGCAGTCCGACGTAGCCAGCTCGCCATCGCGCGAACGCCTGCGGACACATCGCCGCGAACGCGATAAGCGAGACCATCAGCACGCTGGCCGCCGTTGTCATTCGTCGCAGTGGCCGTTGGTCAAACACCGAACCAACATCCACCTGTTTGAGCGTCGCGACCGCATCGAGCATCGTCCGCTCCAACATCGCGGACGTCAGCGGTGTGTGCGATTCCGTTTGTGAGGCAGACTCGACCGCCGTCACCAGCCGGTCGTTCAATTCCGGAAACCGCTTCTCCAAAACCAGAGCCAGCGACTTCGTCCGAAAAGTGCGGAAGACCCGGAATACGACGAGCGACAGCACGACCGCCGTTACCGCTCCGACCACCGCCAAGTCCAAACCGAATCGCAACCACCGAGGGAGCTCCAAACGCCGCACCGAAAACACCGCCCAGTCCAATCCCAAGCTGAGCCAAAAGAACAAACCGACGGCCACGACCGCCAAAGCCAGTCTCTCCCACAGGACGTATCGCCGAATGCGAGACTTCAACTCCGCGAGGATCGCGTCGACTTCCGGTGGGAGTTGGATGTGATCGAACATGTTCGCGTCCTACGCCAGTTTCAATAGTTTCCTCGTGAGCCACTCGGTCGCCAACAAACCGACCAACACATACAGCACCCAGTCACGGTCCCAAAGTGTTCGCAGCCGTTCGACCACCAAAAACTCTTCGCCGTGATTGGGCAACAGTTTTGGAAGAGCGGCGGCCGTATTCTCGTCGAGCGGCAAGTACGCCCCGCCGGTCTCGTCCGCCATTGCACGGAGCAGTTGGACGTTCTGCCGGGCGTTGGCGGTTTCCAAGTTCGGGAGAGAAACGTCAAGTTTCTCGATCAGCTTGTCGGTCGAATCGGGGATCAGCAGATCGAGGCGGTACGTCCCCGGAAGGCTCAGACGGAAATCACCGACGAATTGGCCGGGACGCTGGCGATCGGGCATTAGTTTCAGCGGCGGAAGTTGTGGCCGGCCCGCCGGGTCGTAGATGTCGCAGTTGATCGCTTCCGCGACGAGCGGTTGGAATTGAGCATCGCTGATCAACGCGCGCACATGCGCCGTCTGGCCGAGCAGGTACTGGTTCCGTTCGAGTAGCAGCATACCCCGCAGCGTGCCGCGTTTGAGTCGCGTCGTGCTGAGTTCTCGAATCAACTTTGTCCAGAAGCGATCGAAGTAATCTTCGTCGATCGCTCGCAACCGCCAGAGTTCACCGGCTCCGACATACAGAGTGCGGCCCGACCCATAAAATTGTGATGCCAGCCAGATCGGTGCTCCGTAGCTCGTCTCGGAACGGGGATCGGTGAAGTTCGCAAACACGGTTGCTCCGGCTTTCGAGCCGGCGGTCGGATAGCAGCGGTAGATGCCGGGGAACTCTTTCCAGACGGCGGCGCTGCTGATCGTGTCGTCGGTCAGTTGCAGGAATCCCGCTTCGAGGCCCGCTCGCGAAAAGCCAATCTGCCACGCCTGCGGGCCGCTCGCATCGGCCAGCAGATCGGAAGCCAGCGAACTGAGCGTCACGGGACACAGTTCTTGAATCGGCTTCACTTCTTCTCCGCCGCTCGCCAGCGACGACGTGTTGACGTCACCCGCCACCAAGATCAGCCCGCCCGATTGCGAGAAGACCCATTCGCGCAGATTTGACTGCTGCTCCAGAGTGACCTTGCGCCAGTCGGGATCGAAGGCCACAATCACGTCATACAGAAACAACTCCTCACGAGTCTTCGGAAACTCGAACAGCAGCTTGTTGGATTCCTGACTGACCGCCGTGCCCGGATCAGCCGTTTGCAGCAGCACATCGACCTCGATGGCCGAGTGCCGGAAGAGCATGTTTTTCAAGAACACATAATCTCGCATCGGCCCGCCTGCGAAGAGTAGCACCTTGGTCTTGCGATCGGTGACGCGGATCGTCTTGCGGCGTTCGTTGTCGGCGTCGCTGAGTTCGCTGGTCTTCGCGGCGGGCTTCGCTCGCAACAGGTACTCGACCGAGCCAGTCGTTGCCGGGTTCTGTTGAAACTTCACTTCGATCGGCACGCCGTTGTCCGCCAGTGCGAGTTCTTTTGATTCGACCAGACTCGGCTCCGACGTTTCCCCTTCTGGCCGCGACAGCAACTCGACAACGGCGTTCTTCCCCGCAAGCCCTTCGGCCTGCACGAACGCGGTGATCTCAAACGGATCGCCGAGATGTGCATCGGTCGGAGCCTGCACGCTGGCAATCGACAGATTGACCGGCGGCTGAGTTCCGCCGACTCCGACCATGATCAATCGCGTCTTCGACTGCGCCGCGAAGTGACTCGCCGACGACGGATCAATGCCGGCGTTCGCCGCACCGTCCGAGATGACGATCACTCCCGATAACGACTTGCCAGTGACTTGTCGCACGAGTTCCAGCACCGACTCACCGAGCCGAGTCTCGACGCCGCGCGGCTTGAGGACTTCATCCCAGTTCGGGCCTCCTGCTTGTGGGGCAGAATTATTTCCTGCCCGTGTCTTGCCGTCAGTGTTTTCCTGGCCGGACAGGTTGGGAACCTGCCCCACGACGCGCGGATCCTTCGAGCGAAACAACCAATGCGGCCCCGCCTGCGTCGAGTCAAACGTGAAGACGCTGACGTCGTGATTCCGTTGCAACTCCGCGATCAACGGCGAGCGTTCCAACAACTCGCGCACCGCATCCGCTCGTGGCCGAATCGGCTTTATCTCAGTGCCGTCCGTCTTCGCTGAATCCGATTCCTCCGGCGACGACTCCGGCAACTGCATCGACAGCGAAGTGTCCACCGCGATCGCGACTCGCGACGGCCGAAACGATGTTGTTTGGGTTCGCTCTTGAGGATTCACAGCAATCGCAAGCAGCCCGCCCCACGCCCCCAATCGCAGGACGAGCAACCACACCTTCCAAGCCGGATGCAGTTCCTGAGTGTCCCGCAAATAAAACGCGACGATCCACGCGATACCAACCACCGCCAAGGCCAACCATCCCAGCCAGGCCACGGGGCTGTCCGGCAAATCCACTTCCCACGCCATGCGTGTGTCAGCCGCGAGTGTCGCCAGGTGGAAATTGGTGATCAGCATTGGTTCTGTTCCCTCTTCATCTTGCCGAGGGAATTGGTTTGTGATGGTAACTCAACCGGTACGCCATGAATTGTTCGGCGATCAGCAGCACGGCCAGTAGCAGCAGCAGAGCGTCGCGGACTTCGCTGCCGATGTCGCGGCCGGCGATCCAGGAGAATTCGCCCGGCTCTTGAATACTGACTCGAATCTTCTCTCCGAGTTGTTTGCGGATGAGTTCAGTGGTTGCCAGCGACAGGTCGCTCTCGTCGGCGGGGAAGTTGTAAGTGATCCATCGCTCGAACGGGACTTGATTCAGGTCGAGCAAGCGGACCCGGTAGAGGCCCGGCAAATCGGTGTCGCGGAATGTGGCGGCGAGTCGCAGAGTTGAGGGTTGACTCGCATCCGTCCCATTCGTTCCATCCGTCCGATGTGTCGTCCCCGTATCGGGCGCGGCTTGCAACCGAATCGTGCGTTCGCCGGCCGGGTCGGGCACCACGATATCGATCAGGTCGGTGAATTCACTGGGGTTCAGCGACAGTTCAATCGGCTCGCCAGCGAGGCGGCGTTCGAGTTGGCGGTCGCTGCGAGCGATGTGCTTTTGCAATTCCAATTGCAGCACGACATAGCTGGCGTACTTGGCCCAGTTATTCCACGCCGGCCCGCAGGTCGTCAGACAGGTGATGACGTTCCCCTTGCCGAAGCGATGATGAAACATCAGCGGTTGCCGATTGCGGAGCGTCGCAATCGTCTGCACTCCGTCACCGCGAGCTTGATCGTCGCGCGGCCAGCTTGCGGCGGCAGGGAAGAACTTCGCGACGCGAGTCACGTCGAGATACGGATTCTCTTGGCCTTCAAAAACTCGAAAGATTGGATGCGACGCGAGCACGAGGTCCGGTCCGGAGTCCTCAACGATCGGCAAGTCGCGCGGAGCCGTATCGAGCGGCACCGGGAACAGCCCCTTGCCCTCTTTGAACAGCGACTCGTTGTAGTACGCCGTCTTCACCGATGCTCCCACGAACCAAGCCAGACCGCCGCCAGCCGCGACATATTTCTCCAGCGGATCAATCGCATCGGCCGGCAGGTCGGCGACGTTCAGCAGATAGATCGCTTGAAACTCGTCGAGCGGACGCCGACGCAGATAATCGACCGTCTCGATCTGCGGCGCGAATCCGGTGATCCGCGGATCGGCCGCCAGCGCATCGACGACATACGAACCTTCATCGCCGCTGGGATCGCCGTCCACGATCAAGACCTTGTGAACCGCTGACGTTTCCAGTGCCAGCAGTCGCGAGTTGTCCTCCGACAGCGGATCCCCTTCGAGACTGACACGCACGTCGTGCTTCCTCGGCGATTCGAACACGAGATCGAATTCCCGCTCGGCCGACTCGCCCGCTTCGATCTTGTCGAAGGTCAGCGTCATCGGCAGCTTCTGACCGTCCTGATGCACGCTCAGTCGGACTTCGGTCGCGGCTTGCTCAGAGAAATTCTTGACGGTGACTCGCAACCGCACCGGCACTCCCGCCGCCGCGACTTGCAGGTCGCCCGACAAATCGGTCACGGCGAGATTCGCGTGCCGTTGTTCGACCGTCTTGACGAAGTTCAGCGTCACGCCCGCCGCGTCGAGCGTCTCAGCGGCCGAGGACATCGCCTTCTGATCCTGCCAGTCGCGCTGCCGAAAATCGGACAGCACATGCAGATGCTTGATCGCGCCGACGTCCTCTTTGTCCCCGAACAACGTCCGCGCCGCCGTCAGGCCATCCACCAGCGACAACGCGCGGTGCGAGGGCTTGAGGTTCTCCAGCTTCGTATCCAGTTCCGCGACGAACGACTCGCTGACATCCCGCTGCGAGAACACCGGCTGCTCCGGGTTCGACAGCAGCACCAGCGAAAAGATCTGCGTCCCCGGCCGCCGCGAACCTTCCGCCACCAGCTTTTTGATGACCGACACCCCCTCGCCAAACGCCGTCGTGTCGCCGATCCGGTCGCGCATCGAACCGCTGTCGTCCAGGAGCACCATGTGATGCGTGCGTGCTCCGCGAAACACCGACAACTGGCTCGGATCGAGAATCAGCCGAGCAATCAGCAGCAGCAACCCCAGCACGAGCAGAATCCGCAGCAGCAACAAGAGCAACTGCTCGAGCAGCACCCGGCGGCGATTCCGCTGCTGGCTGGCCAGCAGGAACTCCATCGCCGCGAACCGTACCCGGCGAAACCGCAACCGGTTGATCAAATGAATGATGATCGGCGCGGCCACCAACGCCGAGCCGGCCATGACAAAACCAGGATTCAGAAAATGTTGCAGCAGCCAAGGCGGCATGAGGATGAGAAATCCGAAGTTCCAAACTCGAAATCCGAAATCCGAATGAGCAACGCTGGCGGAACAGTAATCGTGACGCGGATCAGCCGCAAACGCTTCCTGGCCGTTCGAGAAAACCCACGGTCACGAGCCAGAGCTTCGCCTCGGTTGGCAACGTCGCTGGCGGTACGATAACGTCGCTGCCGATCGGCCGACGTGACCTTCAGCGCGAGTGGCTGCGATGCAGATAAGATGTCCTCATTGCCAAGTTGCCATTGAGTTGATCGACGTTGTGTCGGGCAGTGAAGTCACCTGCCCGAAGTGTGGCAGCGTCGTCAGCCGAACTCATTGAAAGGACCAAGGAATGACCAACCGCCCATTCATTTTACGGTGTCTCGCCATTGGTGTTGGACTGCTTGTCGCGTCGCGGTCTATTGATGCCGACGAGCCGGCAAAGGAGAAAAAGGCAGAACCTTCGAAGCCTTCGAGAATCCTCATCGATAAATTGGAGGCATTTCGGGCCAAAAGAGAAGACGAGCACCGCGATTGGATCTTCGCCTACGACGAAGCGATTGCATTGATCGACGAAGACATCACGGAATTCAAGTCGTTCGACGTCCGCAAGAGTGGCGGACTGCGTATCTTCAAAGCGCAAGACGAAAAAGACAAAGTCATCCAGACGCTCGAGAAAGTCCGCGACGCTTGGAAAGAGCGTTTCAAAACTCATGAAACGCAGTTGGAGACGAGCGCGACAAGGCACGGTTGGTTGCAAATGCCGGACCCGTTCGCTGGCTTGAATGACTTCAATTCCTTCGACGATCTCGTCGAATCGAAAATCGGCCGCTTCTCCATCGATCTCAATTACCTGGGCGAAAGTTTCCGGAATGTTCCGAGGGCGATTCCTGCTGGAAGCGTGCCGATCACCGACATTCAATGGCCTGGCTGGATTCCCGCAAGAAGTGTGGCGACAGAACCCAAGAAGAGCGTGCCAATCGATAAAACGAAAAAAACTGTCAAAGCGACACCGCTCCAACCGGCTCTTGCTCCGAAGGCACTTGATGGGCCCTTTGACCAAGGTATCAACACTCAAATGGAAGCAGGGAACGCGGAGATGCCTCGAACAGCGTTTGGTGCGCAGCCAGAGTCGGACGACCTCAGCACCTACAAACGGAATTTGTACCAGCGGCTCAATCGGCTCAATTTTGAAATGCGAGAGCCGATTCCATCAGTGCCAGCAACGCCTGATGAGACCCTGCGCAACCTTGATCGATTCGTTTCCGGAAGAGCAGCGATCGGTGAAGACCTCCCATCAACTATTAGGAACTTCGGGGCATGGCGGAGTGATGTGCAGTCCGTTATTGACGTGCGAAATGTCGTTGTCTCGCTGTGGCAAGATGTCGCACCGCAAATTGCACATCAGGAGGAAATCATTAAGAGCGTCTATCAAAATGAACTCAGGTCACGAGGGATCGAAAACAAATCACGATGCAGCCGAGCGTCAGGAAGGCTTGGTGAATGTCGGCGCGTCGTTCGTAGCGGACGCGAAGGCGGCGGAATTGATGCAGCCAACTGTTGGTCCGT
>CAMAWN010000109.1 GCA_945861865.1 Candidatus Kuenenia stuttgartensis
CTCGCCGCGGAAGTCCGCGAAGATCGGCCGGATGGACGCGTCATTCTGCGAACGGACACCGACGTGTCGGTGCTCGCGGCACAAGTGCATGTGGTGAAGGGGCGGGAGAAGCCGAAGCGGTTGTGGCTGGTCGTGCTCAACGCGGATGAACCGGAAGGCACGCTGCCCGCCTGGACGAAAGGCGTGCTTCCGGAAGGGCAGCCGATGATCACCATGCTCAGTCCGCGTGGCAGCGGCGAGTTCTCCGCGTGGACTCGCAAGAATCCGCCGAATTATGTCGAGCGTGCGCACGCCTTGCTCGGCCGCACGGTCGATGCCGGACGTGTGTGGGACATTCAAGCGACCGCGCGCTGGCTGCATGAAGCCGAGGGAAACGTGCTGACCGTGGGAGTGCTCGGCAAAGGACAGGCAGGAGTTCTCGGTGCGTATGCCGCCCTGTTCGAGAACTGCATTTCCGAAGTCACGCTCGTTGATCCGCCGAGCACGCATCGCGACGGTCCGCACTTCCTAGGTGTGATGAAAGTGCTCGACGTGCCGGATGCGTTGGGCCTGCTCGCACCGCGACAGGTCAAGCTGATCAACGCGAAGGACGCGGCGTTCGATCGTGCAACAGACGCCTACAAGGCTGCGGGGTATGCGGGGCGAGTCGAGCGAAAGTGACGTGGGGTAGGTTTTCAACCTGCCCGCACACTATCGATCGTCACGGACAGGTTGAGAATCTGACCCACGAAATGACTCGCAAGTCATTCGGCCATCAGCGTGAATCTCAAAGGTGATCGCGCCGTGCTCGGCAGTGCTCAGGACGGTTGTGTCGGGGCCGAAACGGGATCGCAGCGCGGCGAGATTCGCTCGGCGATCCGCGCTGACGATCAACCAGTTCGGACGTGCCCAGCGGGCGAGATCGGTCGTGTTGGCTCCGAGGCTGCCGTGATGTGGGGACACCAAGATGTCGGCCTGTTGAGGTGGCGTGTGCAGCAAGCGATTCAAGCCGTCGCGTTCCAGATCGCCGGTCAGCAGGATGCGCCGACCGGCGTATTCGATCAACAGGACAATGCTGTTGGCGTTGTCGGGAGACAGCATTTCGTTCGCGGTCGGATGCAGCACTCGGCAGCGGATGCCGTCGCCCAATGGCAGCGAGTCGTCTTGCCATGTCAACCGAATGGGAACCCGGCAGTGTTTTGCCGAATCGAGAACCTGTCGAACTTCCGGCTGACTCCAATCGACGAATTGCGGTGAGACGAAGATGCGGCCGGTGGGCAAAGTTCGGATGAGTCCGGCGACGCCGTTGACGTGATCGGTGTCCGCGTGCGACAGCACAAGGCCGTCGAGCCGGCTGTGTCCGCGATGCCACAGAGTTTGCTGCACGACATCCTGCGATCGGCGGCCATTGCCCATCATTCCAGCGTCGTACAACAGCGTCCGGCCCGACGGTGTTTCGACCAGAACGGACAAGCCATGTCCGACCGACAACACGGAAACGCGCAGCGGACCAGGTGCATGAGGCCACAGCGGCGCGGCGAGGCCAATCGCCGTCCACAACCAGAACGCTCGCCAACCCAGATGCCGCAGCAATGGGCCGCGCATCCACCAAAACAACGTCGCCAGACAAACGCATGTTCCGATCAGCCACCACGTCGGTGGTGTCGGGACGTACCGATGCCCACACGACAAATCGGCGGCGACATCGACGATCCACAACATCAGCCGCAACGACCACTCGAAGGGCACCGCGATGACACCGGCCACCGACGTACTGACGAAGCCCGCCAGCAGCATCGAATAACCCAAGCACAATGCCAGCGTTGCCACCGGGATCAGCGGAATGTTTGCCAACAAGCCGACCAGCGACACCAGATGAAATTGCCTTGCGATGACCACCGCCGAGAACAGCCAAACAAAACACGACAGCGACGCCCCTTCGCGCAACACAGACCAGCAACCGCCGACGAACTTGCGCAGCGCAGTCTTCGGCAACTTCTCCGCCAACTCTTGCGTGAGTTCTTTCGTGGTTTTCTCAGTCGGAGTCTTGCCTGCGGTGTCGGCATCGAGGCGAGCCTCTTCCAACTGCCAACCGCGGCGTGCGGAGAGCCACAGGATCACCGCGACCGCCATGAAGGAAAGCTGTGCTCCCGTGTTGAACGCATCGGTCGGATTCCACCACAACACACCCAGAGCCGTGACGGCCAGCAGGTTGTTCGCGTGCGTCGGCCGATCCCACGGCCAGCCGAGCGTCGAAAGAAACACCAGCAACGCCGCACGCACGACCGGCGGGCCAGCGTCCGTGATCGCGGCGTAACCGCCCACGAGTGACAAGATCAAAATCGCCGTCAGCCCGCGCGACAGATTAAACAACCGGCACACTCCTCCGACGAACAAAGCCAGAATCGCCACGTTCAACCCGGAGATCGCCAGCACGTGCATCGTGCCGCTTTCGACAAATGTCTCACGCTGTTCGGAACTCATGCGAACGCGACTCCCCAGCAGCAACGCCAACGAAACCGACGCTGTGTCGGACGGCAACTTGTCACGCAACAATTGCTCGCAATGCTCGCGAGCAACCACGAATTGCCGCCGCGTTGCCGTGACAAGATCGTTCGGCCGTTTCAGCACACGCACCGCCTCCACCGACCGGCAGCGCAAGGCGGCGTGGATACCTTGTTTTCGCAAAAACGCCGCGAAGTCGAATTCACCGACATTGCGCGGACGTTCCGGCAACGCCAGCCGACCCAGCAGTTCGATCTCGTCGCCAATCCGCAGATCGCTCGCCAAGCCAGAGACATCGACTCGCACACCACCACTCACATCGAGCCATTGATCGCCATCACGAAGTTGGCGGCAGTCGATCACCAACACGGTTCGCTCGCGCGTTCCCCACGGCCGAGACGTGTCTTCATCGGCTTCACGAATGAGTTGCGGCCGTTCCGCAATCGTCCCGATCACTCGCGCTGGTTGCGGTTCTTCGTGAGCGAAGAATCCAATGTCGTTCGATTCGGCAACGAACCAAGCGTTGTGATGACGCATGGCCCCCATCCCAGCCACCGCGAGCAACAGACAGCAGATTGAAAGTCGCGAGCAGCGCAGCCAGTTCATCAATCCCGCCAACAACAGCGTGGTTGCCGAGAAGGCCAAGCCCCACCAACCGACCGCTGTGACGTTCGCGTCCACAACGATCCCCACGACAAACGCGAGAACGACCGGCAGTGCCGGGGCACGACGGCGGACGAATGCGGACGCGTCATGGTTGCGAGGGTCAGTCATCAGCAAACCTCTGCGTAGCCCGGACGCCTACGTCTGGGCTTCCTCGCGTCCGGACGTAAACGTCCGAACTACGCGCGAGGACGTTGCTCCAGCAGTTCCAGAACCGGCACGTTGGCATCCGGGAATTTCAATGAGCGCAAAGCCGAGACATCTTCCCAACGAAAGCCGCGAAGATCATGGCTCGCATCAGGTGCGTCGAGCGGCTGACACAAATAAAAGTGCAGATCCACCGAGCCATACGCGTACTCATAAAGCCGCCGAGTCAGCAGTTCGCGAATCTCGACGCGCAGACCGGTTTCCTCCAGACATTCACGCACGGCAGCAGAGGCCGGATCTTCATCCTGCTCACACTTCCCACCGGGAAACTCCGCGAAGCCCGCCAGCGATGCTCCCGGTGGGCGGATGCCGATCAAGTAGCTTCCTTGATGTTCGACCACCGCGATGCCAATGGTCTTGCGACGGAACTCCGCCATCGTTCGCTCCCCACGTAACCAGACTTTCACGTGCCCACGTTCTGGCGAACATGGCTACGGTTTTGAAATTGGACCTACGTGCCGGTCTTCGTCTCCGTCGGCGGAGCACCCATCACATGGAAGCCGGCATCGACGTGAACCGTCTCGCCGGTGATGCCGCTGGAGTGATCGCTCAACAGGAACGCACCGGTCTTGCCGACTTCCTCCATCGAGATGTTGCGGCGCATCGGTGACATCGCCGGGTACAGCTTCATCATCTGATCGAAGTCGCCGACGGCCGACGAACTGAGTGTCTTCAGCGGCCCCGCGCTGAGCGCGTTGACTCGGAAACCCATCGGGCCGAGTTCGTGTGCGGCATACGTCACCGAACTTTCCAGCGCCGCCTTGCAGACGCCCATGATGTTGTAGCCGGGAATGACTTTCTCGCCGCCAAGATAAGTCAGCGTCAAGATGCTGCCACCCGGAGCAAGAATCCCGCGAGCACGATTCACGATGGCCAGCAAGCTGTAGACGCTGATCTCCATCGACACCTTAAAACCGTCGCGGCTGCAAGCAACGGTCAGTCCCTTGAGGTCGTCGATGGGGGCATAGGCGACCGAGTGCAGAACAAAGTCGATGGTTCCGAACTGTTCCTTCGCGACGGCGAAAACGTGATCGAGGTTGGCATCGTCTTGCACATTGCACGGCACGAGAAACTTCGCCCCGATCGGCTCAACCAGTTTTTTGACCCGGCGTTCCATCTTCGGCATCGTCGGGTCTTTGTCGGGCAGGTGGGTGAAACCCATCTCGGCCCCTTCTTGGTGCAGACGTTCGGTGATCGCCCATGCGATTGAATGATCGTTGGCGATCCCGAAGATCAGACCCTTTTTGCCAGTAAACATGCCCATTGCAAATGAACCTTGTGAGAGATTTTCGTGGCGACAGGCGGCTCGCCTGTCGCATTCGTGTGCGAATGTGATCGAAACGGGCCACAAAGATACAGCCGGAAGAAAAGCCCTTCAACCACGACTCGAAAGCGAGGACCTTCGTTGAAAATCGAGTTGTCCGCGGCCAGAATGCCCGCCCGGTTCAGGCCGCGTTCGCGGCTTTTTTTGTTGGCGAATCCCAATTTCCATTCCGGCGACACGCGAGCCGCGTGTGGCTACAGACTGCACCTGGAGTTTTTCATCATGGCCAATGTGGCAAAGCTGGCAACCGATGCACTCAACGCGAGCAATGGTCTCTTTCGTTTGGCACCGACCTGGGTGCCGCGTTCGTTCTTGCAGCCGGGTCTGCGATTGAAATTGCATCCGGAAGATTACTACGCCCTCGGCACGCATCGCGGCGGCATTGATGAGCGGTGGTTTTCTTCGACGACGTTCGCCATGAACGATAATCGCGCGGCCGATGAAGGCCTGAGCTACGTCGTCTTCGGCAAAGAGAAATTCACGCTCCGCGACGCGATCGAAGAGATGGGCGCGGACGCGGTCGGCTCGTCGATCTGGAAGAAGTACAAACGCTGGCCGGTGTATTCCAAATTCTTCGACAACATGGGGCCGATCCCGCACCACATGCACCAGAACGAGAAGCAGGCGAAACTGGTCGGCCAGGAAGGGAAGCCGGAGTCGTATTACTTCCCGCCGCAAATGAATCAGATCGGGAACAATTTCCCGTACACGTTCATGGGCCTGGAGCCGGGTACGACGAAGCAGAACGTGATCGACTGCCTCGCACGGTGGAACGACGGGGACAACGGCATCCTCGATCTGTCGAAGGCGTACCGCTTGAAGCCCGGCACCGGCTGGTTGATTCCGCCCTGCGTGCTGCACGCTCCCGGCAGTCTCGTGACCTACGAACCGCAATGGGGCAGCGACGTGTTCGGCATGTATCAGTCGATGGTTGAAGGCCGCGCCGTCCCGCGAGCATTGCTCACGAAAGATTTTCCCAAGAACAAGCACGACGATTTGGCGCACATGGTCGATGCGCTCGATTGGGACAAGAACGTCGATCCAAACTTCAAGGACAACAACTACCTCGAACCGATCAACATCGGCGACACCGCTGCGGCCGGCTACCAAGACCGCTGGGTCGTGTACGGCCGAGTCGATGGCAAGCAGTTGTTCTCAGCTCGCGAGTTGACCGTGATGCCCGGCGCGAAATGCACGATCAAGGACGGAGCAGCGAGCGGCTGGATCACGACTCAAGGCCGCGGCCGCATTGGCAAGATGGCGTTGCAAACGCCGGTCATGATCCGCTTCGGAGCGATGACCGAGGACGAAGTCTTCATCACGCATCGCGCAGCGCGCGACGGAGTTGAAATTGAAAACACCGGAACCGAGCCGCTGGTTGGTCTGCGCTACTTCGGCCCGGATGCCTTTCCGGATTCGGTGCTGCCGCAGGTTGGCGACCACAAGAAGTTTGCCGCGGCGGCAAACAAGAAGCGAAAGAAGTAGCCAACCAAGTCCAAACAAAACGAGGGCGGCGCTCTCGCCGTGTGCTCGATCGAACGATCGGGACACAGCGGGAGCGTCGCCCTCTGTTTTCGGAAAGGACTCGTGCGGAACTATCGGTACGTCGGCAGCGCTTCGAGTGGGCCGAGCGAGACCGCCGGTGCAACGATCACCGGCTGATACGCCGTCGTCGTCGACAGCGGCAGGCCCGTCACCGAGTCGTAGGTTTGGTAGCTCGTTGTCCCCTGCGGGGCATACGCCGGAGCGCCGTAACCGGGAGCACAGCCGGCAGGACCGCAGGAGTTGCCATAACCGCCGCCGAAACCGGACCACGGCCCCCAGCAGCAGCAGCCGGTTAGGCTCGACATCATCGCGGCCAATGCCAGCATTGTTGTGAGACGTTTCATGATGGAGAGATTCCTTTCCGAGGGGAGTCAAAAAGCGAACGCCACTCGCTGATTCGCCAGCGAATTGGCTCGAAGGGAGGGAGGGGAAACTTCAGATGGGGAGAAGGGACACTGACGATTCGGCGCAAGAATTCCACCGCGGTTCGTCAAGCGGGGTGGGACATTAGAACTCATTGCCAAACAGGTCAAGACGTGATTTTTCGCCGTCAATTCGAGCCGTAAAACTCGTGAAGCTGCTCGAAAAAAGCATTGAGCCGCGTCTGTTGCGGACTCTTGGACGTGCGCGGAAGCTCCAACAATTCTTGCAAATCACGTCCGGCATACAGCAGCAAGGATTTCTCGCGGTCTCCCGGCTTGGCATTTTCTTCCAGCCACGGAACGGTCGCGGCGAGTTGAGTTTTGGCTCGCGTCACAAACTCGGTCCAGGTGGCATGATCCTTGGCGAGGTCTCGCCGTTGCTGCAATTCCTGATAGATCGCAACGTAGTTCTTGTAGATGTCGGGGCGCTGACGCGGCCAGAACCACCACGCACCCACGAGGACAACGAGCACGACAACCGCAATCGCTCCCTTGAGCGCGGCTGGCTTATCGAATTGCCAACTGCGAAGTGACCGTGTTGCCGCCGGTTTCCAGCGCGAAGCTGGCGCGACGCGAGCCTGCCACCCCAATGGAGCCGGAAGGATGGGTTGCAGTTCGCGAATGTTCGGCGGCTCCGCCGGAGGAACCAGATCATTGACGAGTTCAGATTCTAGTCGCGTTGGGATCGTCGGGGGCGGAGCGATCAACGGAATGTCAATTTCAAACTCACGCGCTTGCGATTCCGAAGCTAGCGGAGTCTCTTCGAGTTTCGCCAAAGAGCGTCGATCCACATTTCTGGACGCAGCCGATTCATGTGGCGCGGAGGTTTCCGGAACGAACAGATCTTCCAAAGTCGAGAACCTCAGGCCGAGCGACGGTGTCTGCTCATCAAACAAACCGGGGACTTCACTGGCTCGTCGCCACACACCGCCGGTTCCCTCCCGCACCTGATCGCGGACCAACAACGCACCCGTCCGAGCCATCTCGGCGAGCGCGTCAACGGGCATCGGACCGAGCACCGCTCCGAAGTCCGTCTGCACAAACCAGTGATGCGGGAAAGAAGGCATATCACCTACCAATTTCGAATTCTGCAATCCGGCCAATACATGAACGACATGGGCGTTCAATTTTCCAGTCCGAGCACAAAATACTCACGGCTGGCCAGAAGTTTGGTCTGCGTTGAACCTGTCAACGTCGCCACGCTCGCCAAGAGCGTCGGGGAACCACGTTTGAACCAATTTACCCACGCTCTTGGGGAGCATGGCGACGGGCCCAATTCACAAATTGGCCGGCCGTGCGTTGACGGGTCGCGACCCTCCCCAAGACGTGCGTCGAGCGATAGAAAGCCACTTCGACAGCCGCCGCCGAATGGTCAGTTCGAGATTATCGGAATTTTGCTCTGTGGAAAGCTGCTCATGCTTCGCTCGTTCTGTTGTTGCCTGTTGTGTCTTGTGATCGCGAGTTCGTCGGCACTGGCTGCACAGCGAGTGATCCTGCAAGGGAACGGCAAACTGACGGTCGTAAAAACGGACGGTTCCACCGAGTGGGACATCAATTGGGGCGGGATTCACGATATCCATGTGTTGGCGAATGGCCGCATTCTCGTGCAACAGGGAGCCGCGAACGTTGTCGCGATCGATCCCGAGTCCAAAAAGGTCGTCTGGTCGTATGACTCGGCAACACTGAATGGAAACGCCGGAAAGAAAGTCGAAGTGCATGCCTTTCAGCCGCTCGACGATGGCCGGCTGATGATCGCCGAATCGGGGCCGGCGCGAATCATCGAAGTCGATCGTGATGGCAAGCTGCTCAAGGAATTGAAGCTGAAGGTCAACCACCCGCATCCGCACACCGACACGCGACTGGCTCGAAAACTGAAGTCCGGCAACTATCTGGTCTGTCACGAAGGGGACGGCTGCGTCCGCGAATACGACGGCAAGTCGAGCGAAGTCGTTTGGGAATTCGAAGTCCCGCTGTTCGGCAAAAAACCGAAGGGCGGGCACGGCCCGGAAGCCTTCGGCAACAAGTGTTTCGCAGCAGTGCGACTGCCGAACGGTCACACGCTGATCACGACCGGCAACGGACACAGCGTCATCGAGGTCACGTCCGACAGGCAGATCGTTTGGAAGATTGAACAAAACGATCTCCCCGACATCACGCTGGCCTGGGTCACGACGTTGGAAGTCCTGCCGAACGGCAACTACCTTTTCGGCAACTGCCACGCTGGCCCGGATCAGCCGTTGCTGATCGAATTGAATCCCAAGACGAAAGAAGTCGTCTGGAAGTTTGAACGTCACACGACATTCGGCAACGATGTGTCGAACTCGCAAGTGCTCGATCCCGGCGGGACAAGCCTGCGATAACTCATCCCCATCTGTTTTCTTCAGCCTCCGAGGACCAACATGCGAACCATTTTTTCAGTTTGCTGCATCACGCTGATTGCCTGCTCCGGCCTAACCCACGCTGAGGACAAGGCTCCGAAGCCGCTCAAGGTACTGCTCATCACGGGCGGCTGCTGTCACGACTACTCGAAGCAGAAAGATCTGCTCAAGGCGGGTCTGGAAGGGCGAGCACACGTCGTCGTCGATCAAGTTCACACCGACGACAAGAGCACAAAGGCCCGCTTCGCGATCTACGAGAACGCCAACTGGGCCAAAGGCTACGACGTCGTCATCCACGACGAATGCACTTCCGATGTCAAAGAGATGCCGTATGTCGAGAACATCCTGAACGCCCACAAGAGCGGCATTCCGGCGGTCAATCTGCACTGCGCGATGCACTGCTATCGAGTCGGCACCGACGACTGGTTCAAGTTCGTCGGCATTCACTCGACCGGCCACGGCCCGCAGAAGCCGATCGACGTGATCTTCGTCGAACGCGACCACGCCATCACGAAGGGCTTCGAGAATTGGACCACGGTCAACGAAGAGCTTTACAACAACATCCGCCTGTTCGACACCACAAAACCGCTGGCTCGCGGCAAACAAGACGTTGGCAACAAGGTCGATGATTACGTCGTCGCCTGGACCAATCAGTACGGCAAGTCGCGCGTCTTCAGCACGACGCTGGGCCACAACAACGAGACGGTCGGCGACCCGCGATATCTCGACATGGTCACGCGCGGCCTGCTCTGGTCGTGCGACAAGCTCAACGACCAATACCTCAAGCCAGCGAAGAAGTAAGACAAGCGGACTCCGTCACTCGGCCCGATGCACCTCGACGGTGATGTGAACCAGCTCGTCGTGAGGGCGAAGTTGTCGGCGGTAGTCGTCGGGAACGCGAAGTTCTCGCGTCACCACTCCGACGATGCAGGCGAAGTGCGCTCGGCCGACGCGCCAGAGATGCAAGTCGCTGACGTGCGAGTGGCCGTCGGATTCGATCGCGCCACGAATTTCGTCCACGAGAGCGTGATCCATTTCGCGGTCGAGCAGCACGCGGCTGGTGGCTCGGATTAAGCCGCTCGACCAAACGCCGACCAGCACGGCACCGATGACGCCCATCAACGGGTCGAGCCACGCCCAATTCCAGAACTTGCCCCCCAGCAACGCGACGATCGCCAGGACGGACGTCGCCGCATCCGCGAGCACATGCACATACGCGGCCCGCAGATTGAGATCGTGATGCTGGTGGTTCGCCGAATCGTGATCGTGAGCATGCGCTGCTCCGTGACTGTCGCCGAGCAGCCAGACGCTCGTCAGATTCACCAGCAGACCGATCACGGCGACGATCAACGCCTGGTCGTATTGAATCGCGTGCGGTGCGAACATTCGTTCGAGCGACTCCGCCACCATCAGCAGCGCGACCATGCCGAGGATGATCGCACTCGCGAAGCCTCCCAGCACTTCGATCTTAAACGTGCCAAACGCGAATCGCTCGTCGCGAGCGTATCGCCGAGCCGACCAATAGGCCGCTGCCGTGATCCCCAACGCCGCGACGTGTGTGCTCATGTGCCAGCCGTCCGCCAGCAACGCCATTGAGCCGTACCACCAACCGGTCACGATCTCGACGACCATCATGGCCGCCGCCAGTCCCACGACGCGCCAGGTGTTTCGTTCCGCCAGCGGATTGCCAGCGTCGAACACATGTGAGTGCTGCCAGAGCGAAAGATCAGGCACAGACATTGAACACCTCGTGGCCTGGCGAAGATCGTCGGCCACAGTCTGGCGAATATCCACAGTCAGAGCGACAGAAGTTGTCGCACCAACTCGGCCGATGTCCGCGCTGCGGACTTTCCTCGGAATGGGCGAGACGATTCAATCCGCCGCTTCAGAGTTTGGTTTTCTGAGATCACCTGGCGAAGGAGTTTGAGGATGACGGTCATCAGAGGCGTGGCATGTGCCGCAGTAGTGGTTTTGGGGATGTGCTCGGTCGGTCGTGGCGACGAGATTCCCGCTCCGAAGAACACGCAAGAGATCACGACGCCGTTGCTGACTCCGCAAGAAGCTCTCGCGCAGATGAAAGTCCCGAAGGGGTTTCGCGTCGAGCTGTTCGCTCATGAACCAGACGTGCAACAGCCAATCTCGATCACGACCGACGAACGCGGCCGGCTGTGGGTCGCCGAGTGCTACACCTATGCCGAGAGCAAAGTGAACTTCGACCCGGAGCAGCGTGATCGGATCGTCGTCCTGGAAGACTCGGACGGCGATGGCAAGAGTGACAAGCGGACGGTCTTCGCGAGCGGACTCAACAAGCTGACAAGCGTGGAAGTCGGCTTCGGTGGCGTGTGGGCGTTGGCGACTCCGCAGTTGTTGTTCTTTCCCGATCGCGACCGCGATGACAAACCGGATGGTCCGCCGGTCGTGGTGCTCGACGGCTGGGACGCGAACGCCGTGCGGCACAACATCGTCAACGGTCTGAAGTGGGGACCGGACGGCTGGCTCTACGGCCGGCACGGCATCCTCGCGACGTCGGAAGTCGGAGCGCCTGGGGCGAGCGAATCGCAGCGGACGAAAATCAACTGCGGCGTGTGGCGGTATCACCCGACCAAAAAAGTCTTCGAGGCGGTCGCTCACGGCACGACGAATCCGTGGGGCTTCGACTTCGATCAGCACGGCGAGATGTTCCTGATCAACACGGTCATCGGCCATCTGTGGCACGTCGTTCCCGGAGCACACTACCGCCGCATGTACGGCACGCACTTCAACCCGTACCTGTTCGGCGTCATCGAACAAACCGCCGACCATTTTCATTGGGACACGAAAGAAGCCTGGAGCGACATCCGCAAACTGGGCGTGACCGACACGACCTCGGCAGCCGGCGGCGGCCATGCGCACTCCGGCTTGATGATCTATCAAGGTGGCACTTGGCCGGAGAAGTATCACGGCCGAGCCTTCACCGTGAATCTGCACGGCAGCCGTCTGAACTGCGATCGGCTGGAACGGCATCTCGCCGGCTACACGGCGAAGCACGAGCCGGACTTCCTCTTCGCAGGCGATCCGTGGTTTCGCGCGATTGATCTGATCGGCGCACCCGATGGCGGCGTCTATCTCGCCGACTGGTCGGACATCGGCGAATGTCACGAGAACGACGGCGTGCATCGCACGTCGGGGCGGATTTACAAGATCGAGTACCGGCCGAAACCCCGAGTGCATCCGCGACCGGCTTCTTCGGCACCGTCCTCGGCCGCAAAGGATGACCAATTGGTGGTAGGGCTCACATTCAGATTCGATTGGACGGCTCGAACCGCTCGACGAACTTTGCAGGAGCGAGCCGCCGAGGGACGTGACATGACGGCCGCGCGAGAGGAACTTTTCGGTCTGTTCGCGGAGGATGCTGGCGACGGCAATGATCCCAACGCGGAATGGGAGGCTCCCAAGGACGTGGTCCGCTTGCGAGCGATGCTGTGTTTGGCGTCGATGGATGCGCTCGATGATGACTGGCTCATCAAGCAACTGAACGACCGCGATGAACATGTGCGGGCTTGGGCCGTGCGGTTGCTGGCGGACGAAGACTTCGTCGCGAAGGATGCGGTGGACGCGGCCAAGGTCACGGCCGCGTTGAAGGAGTTGGCTGCGAAGGAGTCGTCGGGACTGGTGCAGCTTTATCTGGCATCGGCGTTGAATCGGATGCCGTTGTCGGATCGCTGGGATATCGCCGAGTCGCTGGCGAGCAGCGACAAGTTCGAGGACGACAACATGCTGCCACTGATGATCTGGTACGGCATTGAACCGGCCGTCGCGCGCGAGCCAGTTCGCGCGGTGCAGTTCGTCGAACGAACGAAAATCGAGCGTGTCCGGCAATACGTCTCGCGAAGGCTGACACTCGAAATGGATCGGCAGCCGGAGGCGATTGAGAAGTTGTTGGCTGCTGCAGCGAAGACGAAAGACGAGCACCTGCGATCCGACATTCTGCACGGCATGTCGGAGGCGATGCGCGGTTGGACGAAGGTCTCGCCGCCGAAAGGCTGGGCTGCCGTCGCCGAGTTGGCGATGAAGAGCGGCTCGAATGACCTCAAGACGATCGCTCGCGAGTTGTCCGTCGTGTTCGGTGACGGCCGAGCGATCAACGAACTCAAGGCGCTGGTCACGAACGGCGGAGCGGATGTATCGTCGCGCGAACAGGCGTTGCGAACACTCGTGACCGCGAAGCCGGATGATCTGGTGGCCGTGTTGCACAAGCTGGTGGATGACCGTGAGATGATGGTCGAGGCGATTCGCGGGTTGGCGACGGTCGAACATGCCGAGACGCCGAAGCGAGTGCTCGACAAGTGGCCGCGACTCAGTCCGGAAGGCCGGTTGGTCGCTGTGAGTACGTTGGTCTCGCGGCCGAACTACGCGAAGGAGTTGTTGAACGCGGTGGCCGCCGAACAAATCCCGCGACGCGAGATTTCGGCGTTTCATGCTCGGCAGATTTTGAGCTTCCGCAATGACTCGCTGACGAAACAACTCGCGCAAGTTTGGGGCGAAGTCCGATCGAGCAGTGCCGAGAAGCAACAGCTCGCGGCCAAGTGGAAGGCATCGCTCACGCCGGATCACCTGAAGACGGCGAAGCTCGGCGAAGGCCGAGCGCTGTTCGCCAAGAGTTGCGCGAACTGCCACGTTCTGTTCGGCAGCGGAAAGTCCGCCGGCCCGGACCTCACTGGCGGCAATCGGCGGAACCTCGACTACCTGCTGGAGAACATTCTCGATCCGAGTGCAACGGTCGCCGCCGACTTCCGCATGTCGGTCTTCGAAATGAACGACGGCCGAATCATCAACGGTGTCACCGTCGAGCAGACCGAGAAGACGTTGACCGTCCAAACGCAAACCGACCGCGTCACGATCCAACGCTCCAACATCGAAGAACAAAAGGTCTCGACGTTGTCACTGATGCCAGACGGCCTGTTTCAAAATCTGACCGAGGATCAAGTCCGCAATTTGATCGGCTATTTAATGTCTCCCGACCAGGTCGCTCTTCCGACCCCCTAGCAGCCCGTTGAATTTTGCGATCCCTTCTTTGCCGTGCGAGTGCCTGGCGCTGATCTCCGTTTGTGGGTGGCTGTCACGGAGGCATGACGATGGTGATGGGACGTTGGGCAGTCACGCGTCAGCGGGAGCTGTTTGTCGCGACGGATCGAGCGGCGAAGGCTCCGTGGCATGTGTTTTATGAGCGATTGAACTCGCTGCTGCGGGAGGCGGGGTTTGACCGCTGGGTCGAGGGGTTGTGCGAGGAGTTTTACTCCGAGCGTGGTCGTGGCTCGATTCCGCCGGGTCGGTACTTTCGGAGGCTGTTCACCGGTTATTTCGAGGGGATGGATTCGCAGCGTGGGATCGCGTGGTGGTGTGACGACAGTTTGTCGTTGAAGGTGTTCCTGGGTTTGGAACCGTTTGACGCGGCCCTGGATCATTCCCGCCTGACGAAGATCGGCGATCGCTTGCCGACGGAAGTCGATCGCGAGGTGTTTCAGTTCGTGCTGCGGATGGTACAGGAACGGGGACTGCTCAGGGGCCAGACGGGGAGGAAGAAGGTCTCCAACGACGACTGGCAATCGCCGAGCGATCCGGAGGCGCGGATCGCGAAGATGAAAGACGGCACGACGCACCTGGCATACAAGGCCGAGCACACCGTCGATCTGGAGACGGAAGTGATTCTCGCGGCAGAGATCTACGCGGCGAATCAAGCGGACTCGGCGACGATCGAAGACACGCTGAGTTTGGCCGGCGGCCAAGTGGTTGAGGTCACGCACGGCGCATCACGGATCGCCGAGGTGGTCGCCGACAAGGGCGACCACAAAGCCGAGACGCTGGCTCGTCTGACGGATCGCAGCGACTCGCACCGTCACACGGAGCACTCTGCCTCGGCAACGAACCTGGGTCTGCGAACCGACATCGCCGAACCCGACGCGAAGCACAACCGTCGTTGGACCGATCAACCGGCTTTGCACATCGTCTGGCTTCCGACAGCAATAACGCTGCGTCGAGCGAGACTGTCCCAACACGCGGCAGATCCGTCGTTCCGACACCGGCGGCGGCTCCAAGTGACTCCGAACGGCTTCCACCGTTCGACGTCGTTGCTCGGGGCTGGCCAGTTTTGGCGGGCGGCCTCACGCAGGATCTGATTGTCCAACGCTTGGTCCGCCACTAGACACTTCAGCCGGATATTCTCCTTTTGAAGTTCCGGCAACTGCCGAGCCATCTGAGGATCCATCCCGCCGGACTTCGTCCGCCAGCGGTCATACGTCTGCTCGCTGATCCCCAATTGCTTGCACACTTCAGGAACCTTCTGCACTTTGCCCAAGGCCACGTCGGCTTGATGCAGCAGGCCGACAATCTGTTCCGCACTCTGTCGCTTCTTCATGCCAAATCCTTTCCGGCCCGAAGGGCCGGTTGGATTCTCTCATTTCTCCTGGATCAGCTTGCGAGGAGGGCGTCAGTGATGAGCGTTGGGATCTACACATTGCCATCGGAGGATTCGTTGGAAGTCAAAGGCGACGAAAAAACCCCTCGAAACTTGGTTTGGTTTCGAGGGGTTCTGTCTCTACCGATCACAGATCAAGCGATCGTCGTTTAGAACTCATTCACGGTCTCGCTACCAGCCATCGTGCCCAAAGCACCCCACACACCGAACGGGGTTTGACCATTGCAGTAGTAAGAACTCACATTATTCTGGGCAGGAGTGATGAAACCGCTCACGTTGCAGGGCGGATTGCTCGACGCATTGTTGATGGTTTCATTCACGAATCTCACAGCACCATCAGCCATCAACACTTGGACTCCGCCGGTGTGGCGACTGCTGGGTGTGACCCAAACGTTCCCCTCGGCGCGGAGGCCTGCAGCAGTCCAAGTCGTGTCAATCTTGTTCATGCAAGATCCGCTATTGGGAGATGCGGCAATATGCACGGCATTGTGATAAGGATGCCCGCAGGCCCATCGCTCGCTCATCATTGGATTGGTAATACTCGTGGGGACGGCGTTTGCTGGGGTGTATTGACCATTGGTCACGCCGGCCTGACAAGCAGACGGAGCACCACTCGCAACTTGATTTTGTATTCGTCCCAAGATGTCGTTCGCGTTGCCTGGATTGCCGAGATCGCGCTCTGCCATCGCGATCGTGTTGCTCGTTCCATCCAGAATATCTTTAACCCCGAAGCAGCGACCGATTGTGAACGGGCCGCGCATCTCTTGTTGAGGTGTCGGCATGGAGGTCAAAAGATTCAGGTACGCCAACGGAGTCGGAGTTCCGACACCTGCTTGGGCGGCCGACTGATCGACCCACACAAGCATTGCAGCACTGGCTGCCGCGACACCGCCGCCGGGCTGGTTAACACCCATGCGGTCACCCATATTGAAGCAATAGCTTTTCTGGACTGGCGTCGAGGGGGACTTCGTCGAAGAGGGGCATTCAAAAACTTCGATTGAACCCGGGGCATGAAAACCAGCGGGAGCCCAGCTTGATGCGGCCGGAAAAAACGGACCGTTAATTCCAGGATTTGTGGGACTACATGGGCTGCCACCCTGCCAAATCGCGGCACCCGTGTTCGCGACAATTGTTTCCCACAACGGTCCTTGTTCAATCATTGGCAGGAGCATCGCAATGCCGCTCAAAGCCCCTTCGTTTGTGCCTGCTGCTATGCCAGCGACATTTGTTCCACCCGACAACGGGCAGAAAGCCTTGTGAGTGTCGTGGTAGTTGTGCAGAGCCAATCCAAATTGTTTAAGATTGTTCTTGCACTGGGATCGGCGAGCCGCTTCACGCGCCTGCTGAACGGCAGGGAGCAAGAGAGCGATGAGCACGGCGATGATCGCGATCACCACCAGCAGCTCGATCAAAGTAAAACCGCGTCGTTTCATCATGACAGGACTCCTAAAAAAGAATTGAAAAAACACCCATTCAGGAAACAGAAGTGGGAACAAGAAATGAACAACAACCCTAACGTCTGCCCTCCTCTTCCTAAAAACCGCAAACGAACGTCGTTTGACAGAGTTCACGCATCGTGACTCGTGAGTATCGGAAAGGAAACTTCATTTCCTCCAGAAAACTTAATTTACCATGAAGAAGCTAGGTTGGGGGAAAGAAAATCAACCTCAGACGTACCTTTAGCGATGTCGACTTCAGAATGCTTGTGAATTATTTCGTCACCGAATTCCAAAAATCAACGACAAAGCCCCTGGATTTTGAACTTTCCAGAAGGCCCGGTCTCCGGTTCAGCGGGGCTCGAAGGTGAAGCCTGCATCTTGTGAGGCCAGGGAAGAGGTCGCTGCGAACGATGCGGCATCTCGGAAGTGCGACTGTTTTGCACGGTCAACCCAATTTGGATACAACGATGTCGAGTCGAAGGTCGCAGGCTAGGCCTCCTTTTTTTCGGCGGTTGAACACTCTGAGAAAGCTTAAAAATGTCAAAGAATGAGATTGGCTTGATCGGTTTGGCTGTGATGGGACAGAACCTAGTTCTCAACATGGCGAATCACGGGTTTTCGGTTGGGGTTTACAACCGGACGACATCCACAACCGACGAATTCGTCAACAAATTGAAGAGCGAGCCAGCCGACAAAGTGCATCCCGGAACGGCCGAACGGATCAGCGGCGATCACTCTGTGGAGGATTTCGTTGCCAATCTGAAGGCTCCACGTCGTGTGATGATCATGGTCAAGGCTGGTGCGGTGGATGCCGTGATTCAACAGCTTCGTCCGTTGCTTTCGCCCGGTGACATCATCATTGACGGCGGCAACTCGGACTTTCGCGACACAAATCGTCGGCATGAGGAACTGAAGGCGGCTGGCCTCCGATTCATTGGGACTGGCGTTTCCGGGGGCGAGGAAGGGGCACTGAAGGGGCCGAGCATCATGCCGGGCGGGCATGTGGAAGCCTGGCCGTTCGTGAAGGACGTGTTCCAAAAAATTTCCGCGAAGGTGGGGCCAAACAACGACATCCCTTGCTGTGATTGGGTCGGCGAAGCCGGAGCGGGTCACTACGTCAAAATGGTTCACAACGGCATCGAGTACGGAGACATGCAGCTCATTTGCGAAGCGTATTTCATTTTGAAAAACGCTCTCGGTCTGACGAACGACGAGCTGTATTACGTCTTTAAGGATTGGAATGACGGTGAGCTCGAAAGCTATCTCATCGAGATCACTCGCGACATCTTTTCGGTGAAGGATCGCGAGACTGGGGAACATCTCGTGGACAAGTTGCTCGACACGGCTCAGCAAAAGGGAACTGGCAAATTGATGAGCCAGCACGCCCTGGATCTGGGAGTTCCGACGACGCTCATCACGGAGTCCGTGTACGCGCGCTGTTTGTCAGCTCAGAAGGACGCTCGGGTCCGGGCGTCACAGGTGCTCAAGGGACCGGGTGACGTGAAGTTCACCGGTGACAAGCAACAGTTCATTGAGGATGTTCGGCAGGCGTTGTATGCCTCGAAGCTCTGCAGTTACGCGCAGGGGTATGTGCAGCTTGATGCGGCGGCCAAGGAGTTTGGCTGGACGCTCAACAACGGCAATATCGCATTGTTGTGGCGAGGTGGTTGCATCATTCGTTCGCGATTTCTCGGGGACATCACGGCGGCGTTCGATAAGAACCCGAAACTCGAGAATTTGTTGCTCGATGACTTCTTCAAAGCGGCGGTTGAGAAGGCACAGCCGAGCTGGCGTCGAGTGATTTCCACGTCGGTGCAGATGGGTTTTCCAGTGCCGGTCTTCAGTGCGGCTCTGAGCTATTACGACGGATATCGCCAGGCTCGGCTGCCGGCGAATCTATTGCAGGCTCAACGAGATTATTTCGGAGCGCACACCTACGAACGCACTGACAAGCCGCGAGGCCAAGTCTTCCATACCGATTGGATTCGCGAACGAGTGCCGAAGTAATTGCCGCGAGGAGACGTTGATCGTTGAATCGCATACAGCCCCGACCCCGCAGAGTGGCCGGGGTTTTTGCTGCGCCGAGATTCGCATCGATGCCGACTCGACAAACGCTGCGTCCGGTAGAACCGTTGTGACCGTTGCCGTTTCACGCTGGAGAGCGTCGAGTCCCCTTCGAATGGGAGAGCATTGATTGTCTAGGCGGCCGTTTCTTTGTCGAACATCTTGGAAACCAGTTCTTGAGCCGGTGGCGTTGTCAGCAGGCTCACAAGGACGCTGCACAGACCGGAGACCAATACGCCCCACACGAACGGATCGACTTCGCACAGATAATACGGGCGAAAGCTGGTGAGTTGTCCGATGCGTTGTTCGGGGGTCTTCTCGAGGATGCCGAGCAAGTACAGAGACAGCACCGTTGAGGCACCACCAATCATGCCGGCGAGCGCACCGGCCACTGTGGCCCGTCGCCAGTAGCAGGCCATGATGGCGGGGATCAGAAACGTCGCGGCCGAGCCGGTCGCGCTGAAGACGATGAAGGCTTGCAGATACGCGACCGGGCTGATGTTCACCGCGACCGCGACGGCTCCGACGAAGACCATCGAGAGGTACGCCGCTTTGCGAAGTTCGCCGGGTGTCGCCTGAGGCCGAATAAAGCGTTGATAAATGTCGCGGACGAGGCCCGATGATAGCACCACCAAATACGAACTGACCGTGGACATCACCGCTCCGAACGGAGCCGCCAGAATCATCCCGGCGATCAGCGAACCGCCCGGCCAATCCGCGGTTGCCAGCAATGCCATGCGCGGGACGATCTCGTCGGTCTGGCCCGGCAATTCAGGAATCAATGCTCGGCCGCAGATGCAGATCACGATCAGCGGCAGATAGATCCCCAAATTGTAGACGCTCAGGAGGTAGATCGAGCGGCGAATGACCTGCGTATTTTGGCTGGCCATCAGCCGCACTAGGCTCGCGGGCGAACCGACACCGCTCCAGACCCACACGCAAAAGAACGACAGAGCCAACGACAGCGGCAGAAACTCGCGCGGGACCGCGGCGTCGTAAGCCATGCGCGGTGCGGTCTTCGCATTCGGCGCGGCTTTCGGTCCTTCAAACCGATCGTCGTAGCCGGGGCCGTAGACGTAGCCCGGCCCCGTGTTCTTCAAGGCCGTGCGAGTCGCGTT
>CAMAWN010000110.1 GCA_945861865.1 Candidatus Kuenenia stuttgartensis
AGAAGTATTGACCATTATGCACCTCCATGTGCTGCTTGAGTTTGTTGAAGGACGAATTCCAAAGAGCGTGGCCAAGTCCGCAGCGCGCGTTCGATTTCGCGAGCTTGCGTCTCAGGTCGCGTGTGCGTGTAAACCGACGTCATGCCGAGCGCGCCATTCCCGCCGACAGGCTTGTGGCCCATCGTGATTTGCCGGATGAGCGGATCGACGTTGGCATCCTGCAACAACGTGGCGAACGAATGCCGCCAAGATTTCGGGCAAGTCGCATCGCTGAGCTCCGCTCGGCGGGCCACGCGAATGAAGCCCCGACGTACATCGTCAGAGTCCAGTGCCCCGGCCTCACGCCAGATCGACTGAGCCACTCGAAGCTGCTCTCCGCGGCTCAATTCGTGCTGTTTGGCAGCAGCCACCTGTGTGACCCTCGCCCGTACGGCTTGGCCCATCTGCTGCCGATTCATCGCTGCGACCTGCGACGACGCGGCACACACAAACTTCGGGCGTCGAAAGATGGGACCAGAGTCTCGCCCCAACGTCAGGCGACGCAGCACCGCGACCAACTCGGGCACCAACGGCACCGAGCGCTCGGCTCCGGTCTTAATCCACCACCCCAACTCCGGCTTGTTGCGAATGCGAACCCACCCGCTGTCAAAATCGAGATCCTCGATCAGCAGATGACAGGCTTCACCGGGCCTCATGCCAGTCTTCGCGAGGAAAAAATGCAGGGTGAGCTGCTGTGGATCAGCGGCTTTCAGAAATCGCAGTTCCGATGCCGAGTCGAAGACAAAGATCGGCTTGGCGTCGTCGATCCGCATCCGATCCAGCCGCAGACCCACGAATGGATTGTCCGCGTATGGCGGCAGATGACGCTGCCGCTGAGCAAACGCGAACAGCGACCGCCCGACCTCCAAGATGTACTGCACGCCTTTGTCGCGCAGCCGTCGCTTCGCTGTGTTGGGATGGCCGTTGGGTGAAACATCCAAATTCCGCAAGTAATGGACGAATCCGGAGACCGACAGCTCGTGAGCCATCGCCTCCCGACCGCTCGAATCCGCAAAGTCGAGAAGGTGCTGTGTTGCCGTCTCGTAGCGCCGAATCGTATGCACCGAAGACCGCAGCACGTCTTCGTGATGGCAGAGAAAATCCGCCCGCAACAGTTTCACCGACACCGGCGTGAACGAGAACATCGTCGGCGAGGACGCCGACAGTTGGGCATTTAGCTCCGCCGCAACTTGCTCTGCATGCGCACGGTTGTCGCCAACTCGTCGCCGGACCTTGCGGTCCCCTTCGCGATAATAAACCCACCACGCACCGTGGTGCTCAAAAACGGAGACTCGCCCGACACGAAATCGAGCGGCTCCGCGACTCCGACGCCGCTTAACCATGACCGACCTCCTGTGCACTCGGTGTGCACCAACTGTGCACCAGAGGAGGTCTGCCAAGCCAAGAAAAATGCCGCAACCAGCAAGTAACCATGCTGGTTGCGGCAAGCGTCAAAATCAGAATGCGGAGAGGGGGGGATTCTCTGACCGACGGCGTTCCTGAAAACTCGATTCTGTGGCAACGGATTGCATGATAGTGAGATACGCGATTCAGGCAACGATTATCGCGAGGAATGGAGGAAGGCGTTGTCATTAACTGCGTGCTTCGTGACGCCACAAAACTGCCACAAAAATAATTTACAAAGTCGGCGGAAGTCTTGGGTCAGGTCTTTGAACCTACGTTGATCCAGCGAACCGCAACGCCGCGCTTTGTGTCCTGAATTGATTCGCCGAGTCTGCAGCTTGCTGAACACTTTCCTTTGCCGAAAGGAATCCCAAAAGCATAGACGTTTGGTAACAGCCCGACGTGCGCCGATAATAATGAACCTTCTCTAAAGGTACGGGGTTCGGGTTCGCCATTTTCTTATCGCCGGGCTCACTTCTTGGCGGCGTGCGGGGATGACGAAGGGCTTAACGTGCTCCAGCGATGACGAACGTGCCCCAGAAGTACGGGCTTTGCCACTTCTCTTGTTGGCGGACCCACTTCTTGGCGAGGTGCAGCGTCTTGGCGTAGTCGGGAGTTTCACTCTTCTTCTCGGCTCGCGCGATACCGCTGCAGAAATAGCTGACCAAACTCGCGGCAGCTTCATCGTCCACCAGCCAACTGCTGGCAACGACTCGACGAGACCCTGCCACTAAGAATCCGCGTGAGAGTGCCCAGACTCCTTCGCCTCGTTGCTGCGGCCCGAAGTTCGTTTCGCAGGCGCTGAGGATCGCTAACTCGCAGCTCTTCAGATCGAGTTCGTAGATTTCTGGCAGCGTGAGGAAGCCATCGTCTGCCAGGTCGGTCGCAGCCTTTGGTCCGGGGGTGAGCGCCAAGCAGCCGAAGAAATTGCCGTGTTGCTGGTCGGTCAAGCCGTGGCAGGCGAGATGCACGTAGCGGCGACCAGGGACGTTGTATTTCAGCTTGGCTTCCGTGGCGTCGTTTTGCAGCAGCTTGCCCGTTGCCAAACCATTCTCAGCGAAACCATCGGCGACCCAGATCGACTCAGTTTTGGAAAACGGAAGCTGCGCGAGTTTGCCGCCGGACAACGAGAAGCGCGACTTCGCGGAGACATCATTCAGAATCGAAGGTTTTTCCGCCGTCGTGGACTTGCCGGTGTAATTCGGATCGCCCACGGTCAGCACCGGTTTGAGGTCAGTGGGAGTCAGTGGCTGATTCCGCTCGGTCAAATTCAGCAGAACCGTCGCGGACGGGCTGTAGATGACAGGCACATCGGCGTCGAGCAGATAACGAGGCGAGTTGCCAGTCTCGATGACGAGCGTCTCGAAAGGCAACAGCCCCAGCGGCCCATCAGGGATGATCGCCAGCAACTTTACTTGGCCACTCTGCAACGCCTCGCGGGCGGTCGCCGGGAGCAAGACTTGGTACAGAGCCGCCAGCTTCGGGAGCGCATCACGATCGCGAGTCGGCTGCCGCAAGAGATCGAGCACACCGGTCTTGCCGACGTTCATCAGCAACTGGTTGAGCGTATTGGATGTCAGCGGACCGTCAGGCACGCCGAGCATTCGGGCCTGTTCCGCATCCAGACTTAGTTCGTGAAGCTTGGCTCCTTGCGCGTCCTTTCCGACGATCATCACGAACGACTTGCCCTCGCCGATCAGATAGCTCAAGAGGACCGCATTCTGCGTGTCGCACCAAGCACTGACATCGTTGAGTGATGCCGGCTGAAATTCCTTCTTCAGCGCGAGACGATACGCGGGACTGGCATTGCGGATGTCGCGATAGACTTCTTGAAATTCGTTGCGGCGCACCGTTAATTCGGACTCCAGTTTTTTGCGCTGCGCATCGCGATCGGCAGCCGACAAAGCGGGCTCGTTCGCGAGACCGTCCAGCCGCGCTTGTAGCGTGGCCAAGTGAAGTCGATAGGCCGTTTCCTTGCCGCGGAGTTGCTGGGCTTCTTCGGCCGGCGCGCCCGCGAGCAGATCGACGCCTCGAAGCTGCATTTGGTCGATCAGGGATCGGGCCTTGGCGCGTTCCATTGCGGCAAACGCCTCGTTGACGTGGCCCAACTCGGATTGCCACATGACTGCGGTCTCAAACACCTCCAACAAACTGCCGAAGTACAGCGAGCGTTCTTGCTCGCCACCTGAGCCGGTCTGACGCAGTTGCTCCGCCCTGGTCATCGCGGCGTTCAAATCTTCGAGGGCTTTGTCTCGCTCTTGCACTTGCCAGCGCAATCGAGCGCGTCGCAACAGAGTTTGCCACTGGACTCCACCAGTGCGTTCCTTAATGGTCACGACCAAGTCCATCGTTTTAGCAGCGCTCGCGAATTGGCTTTGAGCTTCTTGCACTCGCGACAGTTCCGTCAAAGGTGAAGTGAGCCATTGATTGCCAGAGCCGTACTCCTGGTTGAGATCCCTGATGATTTCTTGCAGCAGTTGTTCCGCTTCGGGATATCGCTTTTGCTGTCGTAGCACTGCCGCGATGTTTTCTTGCTTGGCGGCAATGAAGGTGGATTTCAGCATGAGATTTTGCTGACGAGTGAGTTCCAGAGAACGGCGATAAGCGGCTTCCGCTTGATCGTATTGCCGGCGTTCGATGTGGAGTTGCGCGAGGAAGTCCAAACCGCCGATGAGCTGGACTTGTGCGGTCGGGGATCGTTCGGCGATCGCCAGTGCTCGACGCAGGAACGGTTCGGCTTCGGGCAGGCGTCGTTGCGAACTGGCGACCAGCGACAAGTGGGTCAAGAGTTTGGCGATCTCCGGATGGTTGCGGCCGTGGACAATTTCCGTGACGAAAAGCGCTCGCTTGTAGAGCCGTTCGGCTGCGGCATACCGGTGTTCGGTGGAGTAGGACAATGCGACCAGGGTCAGGCTAGGAACCGCATGGATGTCGTCGGCGTCGGTGAGGTAGTCGCTGAGGAACAGTACGCGCTCCATGTGTGGTTCGGCGTCGGCATATTTGTGCTGGAGGTGATACAAGCCTGCGACAGCGCCGGAGGCGATCACTCGCACGGCGGCGTTATTGACGAATTTCGTTTCCGTGAACTCGATGAACTTTTTCCCGACCGCTTCGGCTTCGACGTAACGCTTGGCGAGGATCAGGTTGTTGATTTCCAGCGTCTGCCGGACGAGTTCTTGCGTGTCGTCGGCGGTCGCGCGTGACGGCGGACTTCCCAACACCAACAGACCAACAACCAGCACAAGCATCCCCAGCGGGCGAGAGAGCAGCATCGAAAGGTCTCCATTCAGGGGTCAGGCACTTCGGAATTTCGGAATTGGCCGAACGAAACGCTGGAGACATTCATAGCCCCTCGCGGCCAATTCCGAAATTCCGAAGTGCCTGACCCCGATCTTTCCCCGATCTTTCCTGAATTTAGGCGCAAGTTGTCAGCCGAGCGGCGTCCGAAGATCAGGGGGATCAACGTCGATCCACTCATGTTGCAAAGAGATTTTTTAGGCGAAGGAGAACGGCATCATGATTCGAGGACGTCGAGTGTTTCGAATGGGGGCGGCGCTGTTGTTGGCGGCCGTGGCGGTGATGAGCGATCCGTGGCCGGCGGCGGCTCAGCAGTACGGCAGCACGTATTGGTATCGCAATCCGCGAACTGGGCAGACGACTGGCTTCAGCACCAACTACGGTCGCTGTGGCACCAGCACCACGCTGTTCTATGGCGGATCGGGTTATGCCTATCAAAGTACCAGCGGCTACGGAAACGGCCACGTCTGGGGCGGCTACGGCTATCAATCGCCGCGCTACGGCGGCGGGATGAGATGGCGACAATAGACGTGGTTCAAGATCGAGAGAGAGATCGCGATCAACCCGGCAGGACGTTCGGCGAGCCTACCAGTCCTGCCGGGCCAAGCGATCTTTTGGCCGAGCGTCGTTAAACGCCGCTCGACGCGGGAACGCGGGGTGGACTGCACTGCGGCACGCCTGCGAGGTCCGTGAACCTCACAGTTCTGGCATTGATGACGAGCGAACCCGTCAACAGCGGAGTACTTACGCCAACTCACTCACGAACCACACGAAAACCAGTGTTGTTGTTCCGGTTGTCGGGTGTGTTCCTGTTGCGATTGGCCGAGCGGGTGTTCCTGGGATTGTTGTTCCAAGAGCCGCCACGCAAAACTCGATTCCCACACGTCCCCAAACCGCGTCAGCGGGAAGCTGCCGCCGTTCGAGCGAAGATTGTGTCACCCAGGATGTCGGCCCGCAATTGTGCCGTGTTGGCGTGCAGCGCGTGACCGATCCAACTGACCAAGCGACGGCGAATGCTGCCAAAGTCGATCTCGCCGGTCGCAAAGCCACGCTGCATCGCGACGAGTCGCCGTCGGAACTTGACCAAGTGGGGCCGAGGCAAACGCCGGTGATCCGGGAACACTCGATAGCCGAGAAACCGGCAGCCGTCATTCACCCGTGAAATGGCGGACTTGTCGGGATGCAATGTCAGTCGCAGACCGCGCAGAAAGTGGCGGCATTGTTCGCGGATGTGATTCAACCAAGCCTTGTCATCGCTGAAGATCGCGAAGTCGTCGCAGTAACGGACGTAACCGGGAACACGTAGCGTTTCCGTGACGAAGTGGTCGAACGGATTCAGAAAAACGTTGGCGAAGAACTGGCTAGTTTGATTGCCGATGGGCATTCCACGCCGGCGTTCCGAGGGGGTCAACAAATCATCTCCGGGATACCAGCGCAGCACCGGATCTTGGGGGTTGGAACTGTCGATGATTCGGTCAATCAACCAGAGCACGTCAGTGTCTTTGATCTTGCGAGTCAGGATCGACTTCAACAAAGAGTGATCGACGGACGGGAAGAATTTGCGCACGTCACATTTCAAGACGTAGCGATGCCGGCGTGCGAACGATTGGAAGCGATCCACGCAGGCGTGAGTCCCTTTGCCTTTGCGGCAGGCGTAACTATCGCAGACGAACGTCGGCTCGAAGATCGGTTCCAGAATGTTGCACAGAGCGTGATGAACGACGCGGTCGCGGAATGGAGCGGCGCTGATCAGGCGGCGTTTCGGCTCGCAGATTTCAAACGTGTGATACGGACCCGGTGCGTAGGTCTTTTCCAAGAGTTCGTCTTGAATGCGGCAAAGCTGGCGTTCGAGGTCAAAGCGAAAACGGGCGACGTTGGCCAAGCCTCGTTTACCGCGGCCGGCTTGTTGGGCCGCGTACAATAGGTTGCGAAAGCTGACCAGTTCCGGCCACAGGTTGGCGTGTCGTTTCACGTTGGCCTCCGTGCAATTGTTTGATCCAGGCACCGAGCAATTTGCCGATCTCGTTGACGAAACGCGACGCCGAGCCATAGCTCTCGATCGGCAGACATTTCACGTCTTTCGCGGCGCGAATCTGGAATCGCAGCAACTCCAATGCGAGGTTCGCTTGTTGCAGCAGCTTCGGACGCTCTGTTGCTTGATACTTCGCACAGAGGAGCAACTCCAAAACTTCCGTGATACGTTGTTCCAAGCGCAGTCCCAAACCGTAGCGATGATTGCGAGGAAATTTCTCAATGTGCTTGAGGGTCCACACCAACAACTCGTGTGTCTTGTCGATCACGACCAACTCAGTGTCCGCTTTGGGCATTGTTTGTACGTCCGCAAAAAAAAAATCGCGCGGGGGGCTACCGCCCCCCGCACCCCCCGTTGGATTCTGTCATCCGACGTCTTTGGTAAAGTGGTAAGGTGGTAAAGGGGAACAGTCGTTACGAAGTCCTTACGCCAACTCACTCACGAACCACACGAAAACCAGTGCCGTAGTACCGGAGGCCGGGAGCGTGTCCCAGTCGCGAAGGGCCGAGCGGGTGTCCCTGGGAAAGTCGATCCAAGAGCCGCCACGCAAAACTCGATACTCGCTACCACTCGTCACCAACGGGTCCGTCGTCAGACCACTCCGCTTCGAATACGACTTCGAATCGTACACATCGTCACACCATTCCCAGACGTTGCCAATCATGTCGTGCAAACCGAACGAGTTCGCCGCGAACGATCCCACCGGGGACGTGAACTTGTAACCGTCATCATGTGACGCAACGGGGAAGCCCTCCGGATATCCCGGTATGCGTTTCGTGCTCTGATCCGCAATGTTCGCAATTCGCGCCAAGCTCGCGGTGTCATCGCCACCCGGATGCCGTGTCGCCGTTCCCGCGCGACACGCATATTCCCATTCCGCTTCCGTCGGCAAACGATACTTCACTTCCTCTTTGCGGCTGAGCCATGCGCAAAACGCCTTCGCGTCATTCCACGTCACATTCACCACCGGATGCGAATCGTCATACGGCGACCAGCCCGTGTGCTTCCAAATGTACTGCGGCTTGCGGTATTCAAATGTTCCTTTGCTGACGTTGTAACCCCAGCCCCCTTGACCATCACGCTCTGGTTCCGTTTGGAAACTCTCCGTCGCCACGAACTTCGCGAACTCCCCTTTCGTGACTTCGTGCTTCCCCAGGTAAAACGCTTTGGAAATCTTCACTCGATGCTGCGGCTGCTCATCGTCCGCGAACTCTTTCGTGAAGTCCGAAAAGTCCCGCACCAATCCCACCACGTCCGCCGCCGTCGATCCCATCAGGAACTCACCCGCCGGAATCCGCACCAGCTTCATGCCGATCGTGTTCGTGATCTCGCTGCCCGGCTTGTCGGTGTCCAAGGGCGGGTTCGGCCGTCCTGCCGCGCCGCCGATTTTGAACAGCCCGAAATCCAGCGCCTCGCTGGTGGAGTCTCCCTTCAAGAACGGACGCTGAGAGTCGTTGAACTTCTTGGCCACGAAGTTCTTCGTCCGCGTCGCCGAATACTGACGCAGTTCGTTCAACGACACGAAGCCGTCCCGATCCGCGTCCGCCGAACCGCCCATCCCTTCCAGCAGGAAGTTCATGAACACTCCGTGACCGAAGGTCTTTTCTTCCCAAGAGATTTCACCCGGAGCACAACTATTGAACAACAACAAACCTTCCGGCGGACGTGTCTCCAGGCTTTCCGCGAACTGCCGGCTCCCTTCCGTGGCCTTGAAGCTGCGCGTGCCGCCAGGACGGGGATCGTTCCGGCAGGCATCCACCAGCACCACGCGAAACGCCGCTCGGCAACGCTTCAGCCGGTCGTAGACTTTCTCCATCGACACCAAAGACTCGGGATCGTCCAGCACCGCGTCCGACGGACACAGGTAGCTCTTCCCGTCCAGATGCACGCCGTGACCGCTGAACCCCAACAGCAACACATCGTCTTTTTCCGCCAGCTTCAACACGAGGTCCAACTGCCGTTCGATGTTGCCCCGCGAAGGTCGGTACTTATTGTCCTGGGCTTGGTCGTGCAGCAGGTAAACGTTGTCGGCCGCGAAACCGGACTGGATCAGCTTCTCGCGCAGCGCCCGTTGATCCGCCCCGCAATACTCCAGATCTTGCGCGTTCGCGTAGTCATCCACGCCGATCAGCAAGGCCCACTTCTCGCCTTGGGCTTTGTTCTTGCGCTGCGGGGGATCGTCGCCCGCATGCCCAGAGGCTGCGCTCACCAAACAGCACCAGCCAATCGCCAACCAAATCCACGATCGTTGCCAACCCGTCATGATCTTGTCTCCCGCGAAGCGAGGTTTCTACATTCGAGACAAAAGTTTAACCGCCACGCCAACGGCGTGCGCGTCGAATGTCCTGCGATGTCGAACAGTCGCTCAGTTCGGTCCGACGAGCACGAAGGTGCCCCAGAAATACGGACTGCTCCACTTGTCCTGTTTTCGGATCACTCGTTTGGCTTCCTGTAACCGGCGGGAATAGTTGACCTGACCGGTGGTGGAATCACTGGCCAAGCCGCTGCTGAATAAACTCACGAGGCTGGCTCCGGCCTCGTCATCCACCAACCAATTGCTCGCGATCGTGCGACGCGCGCCGGCCACCAGGAAACCGCGCGACAAGGCCCATGTCCCTTCGCCCGACTGTTGCGGTCCGTGATTGGTCTGGCAGGCACTGAGGATGGCCAACTCACAACCACTGAGGTTGAGGGCATAGATTTCCGCCAATGTCAACATGCCGTCATCGGCCGGATCACTCAGGGACTTTCCCGGCGTCACGGCGAGCGCGCCAAAGAAATTCCCATGCAATTGGTCGACCAAACCATGACAAGCAAAATGCACGATCGTATTTCCGGGAGACTGGGACCGGATGGCCGCCTCCGTCGCCGCCGGGCCGATTAACTTCTTGACGGTCGCGCCTGTTTTTTCAAATCCCTCGGCCACCCAAGACGATTCCATGCCCGTGTAGGGCAGACGCACCAAGTCCTGACCCAACTCGTGAAACCGCGCTGATCCAGCGCTGGTCGCCCCGCCGCTGGCCGACGGCAATCCATACTTGGGATCGCCGACGGTCAACAGACGGTGTTTGCCCACGCGACTGGACGCCGTCCCGGAAGCGGTTTGAAACAACCACGTCAGCGAAGGCAAATAGGCGATCGGCGGCCCGGCATCGAGCAAGTAGGTCGGCGATGACCCCTCTTGCACGATGAGCGTTTCCAAAGGCAACAGCGAAAGGGGTCCATCGGGAATCACAAACGCCTGCTCGTATTTGCCGCCGAGCAAGGCTTCTCGAACCGCTGCGGGGAAGATCACGGGGAACAACTCGGCGAGACGCTTGCGAGTCGCCGGCCCGTCGTCACTCTTCGCGATGCGCTGGACGAGTTGCCGATCACCCACCATCAGCACTTGGTCGAGTCGCACCACATCCAGCGGTCCCGCCGTGATGCCGAGCGAACTGGCCGCCGAGTCATCGACGGTAAGAGGAAACCACGCCGGTGGTCCGTCACCCGTGAGCATCAACACGGCAATCATTCGCTCACCGACATAAAAATCGAGCAGCAAGGCTTTGCGTTCCCGCAGCCACTCTTGAACGCGCGCGATCGAAACCAAATCCTGATTTTCGGTCGTGACCTCGCGCCATGCGGGATTCAACGCATACGCCTCGCGATGGATCTGCACCACCTGTTGCCGAGCGGAAGCGATCTTCTCCTCCAGCTCTGCGACTTGGCGACCAGACTCGCTGGGTGCCTTACCGGCTCGCCGTCGGATCACACCAAGCTGGACCTCGTAACTGGCAAGCTGAGTCTGAGCTTCATCCTGCCGAGTCTTCAAACGAGCGGCCTCCTGAGATCCGAGCAAACCGAGAGGTTCCAGCCGACGTTTCAGTAATTGGTCACTCAGGCTTCTGGCGCGTGCTCGCTCACGAGTTCGCAGCAACCCGGCAAAGTCCTGCGACTCGGCTTGCCATCCCAGCAACATTTCCAATGCGGGACGTAGCTGAGCAAACGCCGCGGCTCGGCCTTCGGGGTCGGCGGCCGACAAGACGCGCTGCTGCTCCGCTAAATCCAGACCTGATGTCAGCAGCTTGAGAGCCTCATCGCGCTGTCCGAGTCCGTCAGCCACTCGCGCTTGCAAGAAGCGAATTTGAAACTGATCGCCGGGTGTCGCTGCCGTCGTCCGCGAAAGCTCAGCCACTTCTCTGACCAGCGGCTCCGCTTCGGCATAGCGTTTCGCATTGCACAGAACGCTGGCGAGAGTCCGCGCGCCGCGTTGGATAGCGGAGGGATCGCGATCGGTGGCCTGGCGCGCGGCCTCAAGTCCGCGTCGGGCCGTAGACTCGGCCGCCTCAAAATCACCTCGTGCTTCGTACATGTTGGCGAGGTTCGTGGAATAGACACTAACATCGGACAGCCGGTTTTCGTTGGTCTCACACAACGAAATGAGTCGCTTGTAGAGCTTGGCGGACTCTTCAAATCGCTTCATGTCCTTGTAGAGGATCGCCAGGTTGTTGAAGCTGGCCAGAACTTCGCCATGATCTCCACCGAATATCTCCTGCCGCATGCGCAGCGCCTTGCGGTAATAGTTCTCGGCCTCCACTAGCCGGCCTTGGTTCGAATACACAATGCCCAAGGCATTCAGGGTGGAGGCAATCGAGACGTGCGTGGCCGGCAAGCTCTGCTGCCTGAGCTGCAACGCCCTGACGAGCAATCCTTCGGCTTCCGCGTAACGCCCCTGCTCCAACAGCGCGATGCCCAGATTATTGAGTCCGGTGGCGATGTCCGGCTGGCTGGCTGGCAATCGTCGCTGACGAATGGCCAGCGACTCGCGCAGGACGCGCTCTCCATCCGCGGGGCGTCCCTGTTTTTGATACAAGGCCGAGAGGTTGTTTTTGCTGGCGGCGACATCGAGTTCGTCAACGGGGTTCTGCCGTTCTTTGATCTCCAGCGATCTCCGATAGAACTGCTCGGACTCCTGCAGCTTGCCGGATTCCAAGGCGACCATCGCCAAGTTGTTGAACGACGCGGCGACTTGTGGATGATTCCGGCCAAGTTGTGTTTCGCGGATGTGCAGCGCGCGTTGAAAGTGCTTCTCCGCGTCCTCATAAGCGAGTTGATTCAGTCGCACGGAGCCGAGGCTGTTGATGCAACTGGCCAGATCGAGCAGGTTGCCACTCGCCAACCGCTCGCGGAGATTGATGGCACGAACCAGCAGTTTTTCGGACTCGCTGTATCGGCCGAGGTAGTCATAGATGTTGCCCAGATTGTGGCTACGCACAGCGATCCGCACCGAATCGCCGGGATTGCGTTCGGCGATAGCCAATAACTGTCGGCCGGTTACTTCGGCCTCGACGTACCGGCCTGCCGCGTATTGAGTCTGAAAAGTCCGATCCAATTGCAACCGCCGCTCCAACGGAAACAGACAACGCCCCGAACTCTCCAGCGGCTGATACAAACAACGCTTCAGTTCGATTCGTCCAAACGCGCAGTTCAGATTCCGCAGCGGCGACTGGTTCTTCCGCCGAGACCATTCGCCGTCAAACCGCTCGTGCTGCGGCAGCTCACGTTCGTCTTCCGGCTCGATACGATTCACGACGTGCTCCACAAACAGCCGCCCCATCTCCCGCAACTTCCGGCCGAGTGTTCGTTCCCAACTCAGCATGGCCCACGTCGAAACACCGCCACGAAACGCCTCGACGACCGACCGCACCATCTGAGTCCAGGCCTCCTGCACGTGCCCGAAAAACTCCCGGTCGCGAGCCGACAGCTTCACCCGACAAACCAATTCCAGACCTGTCAGAAAATCCCAACGGTTCGTAGCATCCTGCATTGTGGCGCTCCTTCCATGAGCCAACTGTTTTGACAATCACACCCGTAGCTCACACGAAGGACGCCACTCTTCCTCGATCACTTTTCCACAACTCATACACGCGCCAACCCTGATTGCCTTGAAAACACTCGACTTTTTGTGGTCAGGAACGGATCGCACCCGCGTGAACCTTGGGAGTCAACCATGACAGGCCGCTGGCGGATGGTGTTTCTGGTATTGTGCCTGACCGCGACTTGGTCCTCCACGCCCGCATGGGCAGACGCTCGCGAGGACTGGCGGGCGTTGTACCGGCAGTGGGAAACGCACTTCGATGCGGGGCGCTATCGCGAGGCTGAACCGTTCGCCCGACAAATGGTTGATTTGGCGGAACGATCTTTGACCAATGTCCCGACACTCGTCGTCGCCAGCTACAACAATCTGGGCCTGACGTATCGGGGGCTGGCACGTTACGCCGACGCGGAACAGGCACTATTGAAAACGCTCAAGCTGCGCGAGCAGTTTCAGGGGCCGCAACATTTAGGTGTGGCAAGCACGCTCAACAACCTGGGTTACGTGTATCGCAACCAGGGACGTTACGAATTGGCCGAGAAGACCTATCTCAAGTCGTTGGAGATTAGGCGAGCCCAACTCGCGGCTAACGACTTGGAGCTGGCCGACACCTACCACAATCTTGGCAATGTCTACATTGATCAAGAACGATACCCCGATGCCGAGAAGCTGCATCAACAAGCGCTGGCCATCGAAGAAGCCCGGCGAGGGGCCAATCACCCGGACGTGGCGGACAGCCTGTCCAGCTTGAGCAGCATTCGCATTCAAACCGGACGCTACGCTGAAGCGGAACAGCTCACGAAACGCGCGCTGCAAATCTATCAGGCGGCCTATGGTCTCAATCATCTGAGCGTGTCCAACGAACTCGGCAGCTTGGCGTTACTCGCGCGTCGCCAAGGCCGATATCCCGAAGCCGAAGAGCTCCAACGACAGGCATTGGCGATTCGCGAGAAGCTGCTGGGGAAAGACCATCCGAGAGTCGCCGGTACACTGGCGTCGCTGGCGGTGATCCTGGTCGACCGCGGCCAATACGCAGCGGCCGAAGAGCTGTATCAACGGGCGATCAAACTCTTGGAAGAGAAGCTCGGCCCGGAGCATCCCAATCTGTCGGGGCCGCTGTCGAATTACTCGCTGCTGCTGCGCAACCGCCGCCGCTTTGACGAAGCGGAGGCATTGCTGCGCCGTTCGCTCGCGATTGAGGAAAAGTCTTTGGGAGCCGGACATCCCAACACGTTCGAAACCTGGAATACCTTAGGCATCTTGTTTCGTGAGCAAGGCAAATACGCGGAGGCAGAGCAGAGTCATGCGAACGCTCTGGAACTGCTCAAGAAAATCTCGTCTCCACCGCAAAGCGCGATCGCAGACACCCAGCACTGCTTGGCTTCGGTCTATCGCGTCGCAGGACGAACTCTCGAAGCGCAACGTCTGGAACAAGACGTTTTGGCGCTGCGAGAAAAGATTCTGGGGCCTCTGCATCCCGATGTCGCAGAAAGTCTGCACAACTTGGCCGACATGCAGATGGACCTGCAACATTTCCGAGAGGCGGAATTGCTGCAACAAAAAGAGTTGAACATTCGGGAGCGTTCGGCTGGTTCCAAGAACGCATTGATCGTCCCCACACTTTTTTCGTTGGCGACGACGCTCTTTTACCAAGGACGCTATTCGGATGCGGAACTCTTGCTCGCACGAGCCACAACCATTCTGGAATTGAATCGCGGTCCAGAACACCTCCAGATGGCCAATGTCCTCAAGCTACGAGCTGTGATGCTGGAGTCTCAACAGCGATACGCTGAAAGCGAACAATTGCAGCAGAGAGCCTTGAATCTCCAGCGAAAAACCTTGGGAGACGATCATCCCGATGTCGCCCAGTGCCTCAATAATCTCGCGATCGTCTTTCGTTCAATGCGCAGACTGAAGGAGGCCGAAGAATTTCTGCTGCAAGCCAAAGCAATCTTTGAGAAGAGCCCCAACCACAAGCACGGCGTGGCGGCCAGCTTGAATAACCTCGGCTTGGTCTATTCGGATCAAGGGAAACTGCCCGAAGCGGAACAAGCCCATCGTGAAGCTCTGACGATGCACGAAAAAACTACAGGTTCGGAATCGCACGGCGTAGCTACGAATCTCAACAACCTGGCAAATGTGTTTCACGTTCAAGGAAAGTTGGCGGAAGCGGAAGACTTCGTGACGCGAGCGATCACGATCGCCGACAAGATCGGACTGGGCCCTGATGAACGATTTGCGAGCTACGACCTGCGAGGCCAGATCCGCTGGAAGCTCGGCAAACGCGAAGACGCTTTCTCTGACTTGCGTCATGCACTGACGTTAGCCGATCAACAACGCGCGTTGGGATCGGGCGGGGATCAAGAGCGCGCCATCCATTTCGCTCATTTCGCCAAGGCGTTCGATCGGCTGTTGGAATGGCAAGTCGAGTCTGGCAACATCGGCGAAGCCTTTGAGATCGCCGAACGCTCACGAGCCAGATCGTTTCTCGACCAAGTGGAACTGCGCAGCACCGACCTCCTCGCCGGCTTGCCGGAGTCCGAAGCGGGCGATTTACGATCGCGTCAGATGGCCGCGCGCGAACGATTAGCAACTCTGGAACGCCAGCTTTCCGCCGCAGCCGCTTCGGCTGTGGAAGAAACACAGCGTCGCGACCTGCTCGCCAAACTTCGCGACGCCCAGCAAGAAGTGGCTGACGCCTATCGTCAAATCCGCACGGCCAGTCCCGCGTATCGCCTGGTAATCGGTCGCGACTTTCGCCCAACTCCCTTGGCCAAAATTCAAGAATGGGCCGCGCAGCAAGAGTCACTGCTCCTCGAATATCACATCACGGAATCAGCGGGCTTTTTGTTTGTCGTCCCTCCAACCGGAGACGCACAGGTCGTGCGACTCGCAGTGACCGAAGAGCAAGCGACGCGTCTGCATCTCGCTGCCGGGCCGGTGACCGCCGTAAGTCTCCGCACTCTGTTGACCGTGGATGACCGAGGACTTTTCCAACAGCTTTCCTCTCCGGAGTCCGCTGCCTCGACCGAGGTGACTTCGCGATTGGCCAGCTTGTGGGAAATCTTGATTCCCGAAAGTGTTCGTGGGGAACTCACGAGCGGAAAATTCAAACGTCTGTTTGTGATTCCACACGGTCAGCTCTCGTTGATTCCGTTTGAAGTGCTGGTTGTGCAAGCGGAGAAGTCCATCGAGTATCTGCTCGATGCGGGACCACCCATCGCCTATGGCCCGTCGGCCACGGTCCTGTTGAGCCTGGCCGAATTGCCCAGCCGGACTCCACCCGCTGACCTCAAACCGGTTCTGACTGTCGGCGATCCCGTTTACTCTGCGGACGAGAAAGTCGCTTCCGGTATGGCGTCAGCAACGGACAACCTTGCCGCTGCTTCTCGATATTCCAACTTGGGCGGAAAGCTAAGCAAGCTGCCGTACTCCGGCGTCGAGTCCCGCTGGATCGCCGATGGCTTTGGTAAGTCCGGGATTCAAGTGGGCCAACTCTTGGGCAAGGCCGCGACAGAAGCCGCCGTCCGCTACAACGTTCCTGGCCGTCGCATCGTTCACTTCGCTTGCCACGGACTCGCGGACTCCGCATTCGGAAATCTGTTTGGCTCACTGGCACTAAGCCCCGGTCTCGGTGGTCCGTTGGACGACGGATTTCTGACCTTGGCAGAGATCTATGAACTCCAACTGCAAGGCTGCGAATTGACGATTCTGAGCGCCTGCGAATCCAACTCTGGTCCACAACAAACAGGCGAAGGTGTTTGGGCATTGTCGCGCGGCTTCTTGGTCGCCGGCGCGCGTCGCGTCACGGCCAGCAATTGGCTGGTCGATGACGAAGCCGCCGCCAGCTTGGTGAGCTACTTCACCGGCGGCATCGCTCGCGACCTGGGCAAGTCCGCATCGCCCGACCACGCGCAGCGACTGTGCGACGCCAAGAGGTGGATCCGACAACAACCGAAATGGAACAGCCCCTACTACTGGGGCGGCTTCGTCCTCGTCGGACCGAATTGATCGTGTCACCGCAATGCGAAGGGCGTGCGTGACGCTCCCGCATATACCGCACGCGGTCACGAGTGAGACGTTTGCCGAGCCGCGCCCGTCAGGAAGCGGTCTGTGAATCCCGCTTCCTGACGGGCGCGGCTCGAACGGCAAAACAGCGCATTCCGGGCCGCGCGAGGTATAACTTCGCTTGTGGCCTGTAAACCGACCCTTCAATACGATTTGGAAACGCACTCAAAGTGAACCCAGACATGATTACGCAATTCTGACGCGGATTGGGACTGATCGCTCTTCTGATCGCCGCTGACGTCTGGTTGGCGATGCCGATCGCCAGTCGCGCCGATGACTTCGACGAGTTGAAGAAACTCGAAAAAGAATACAACGCACACAAGGCTGCGGGGCGCTACCGCGAGGCCGAGCCAATCGGTCGAAAAATGCTCGCCATCGTGGAACAGTCCTTTCAAGCAAGACCCACGATCATCGCGAATGGCCTCAACAACCTCGCGAATCTCTACCAGAAACAAGCCAAGGAAAATTCCGAAGTGCCTGACCCCTGAGTCTGCCCATGATCACGACTCGCCCCAAAAAGACCAATCGGACAAGCACGCGAACCGGACGCGCCGCACGCTTCGAGGCACGGATGACCGACGCTCAACGGTCGTTGTTGGAACGAACCGCAGCTTATGAGGGACGGTCGCTGACCGATTTCGTCGTCAGCACTCTGGCCTCAGCCGCCGAAGCGGTTATTACAAAGCTGTGAACTCGCGATCCTCAGCGCGTGCGAGACGAACTACGGGCCACAACAAGACGGGGAAGGTGTCTGGGCGTTGTCGCGAGGATTCTTGGGAGCCGGTGCGCGGCGAGTCATCGCCAGCGACTGGCTGGTGGACGATGAAGCCGCCGCCAGCTTGATCACCCGCTTGTGCGACGGCGTGGCGAACGCTCAAGCCAAAGGTCAGCCGTTGGATGTGGCCGCACAATTGCATGCCGCGAAGAAAGCAATTCGAGCCCAATCCAAATGGGCCAGTCCGTACTATTGGGGCACGTTCGTGCTTGTCGGGCCGCCGTAGTTTTTGGCATCAGCGTGTCGGATGGAAACGTGCGAAACGCAGGTTTCGCCAGAGGTCGCGGAACAGGCCGGTACTGTTGGCCGGGGCAACGTGTGCTTGCCAGGCCTGAACGGTGACGCGGATGGTCGTGCAATCGCACTCGTGACGAGCGAAGCGATATCGCAGCAGTCGTATTCGACGGCGAAAGCGTTGAATGGCGGATTGAGGCAGGCGGCGACCGTCGCGCCGCAACACGAAGCCCAGAACCTTCAGGCCCGCTGAGCATGGCCGCACCTGAGTTTTGTGTTCGTGCAAACGCAGTCGCAGTTGAGCCAGACGCGATTGCAGCGCATCGCGCTTCTGCCAGAGTTCAGCTTTGCTGTTACCGAAGAGCACCAAGTCGTCGGCGTAGCGCACATAACCGCCAACCTTCAGTTCTTCCTTGATGAAATGGTCGATGCCGTCCAGCAACACATTCGCGAAGAACTGACTGGTGAGGTTGCCGATCGGCAGGCCGGTGGGTCGCAGAATCGAAAGCAGATCGTCACCAGGGAAGTAGCTGGGCGTCGCTTCTTCACGGAGCACACCGTCGCCGGAGTGAATGATGCGCGTGATGAGGTCCATCAGTCGCGGGTCTTGGATGTGCCGCGACAGCAGCCGCAGCAGGATTTCGTGATCGACGTTCGGAAAGAACCGGACGATGTCGGTCTTCAGGAAGAACGGATATCGCCGCAAGAAATACTGTGCTCGATCCAAGGCCCGATGAGTTCCTTTGCCCAGACGGCAGGCGTAGCTGTCGTGGATGAAACGTCGCTCGAAAATCGGTTCGAGCACTTGGACGATGGCATGATGCACGACGCGGTCGCGAAACGGCGCGGCGCTGATCTTTCGACGTTTTGGATCGACGATGTAGAAATGACGGTACGGGCCGGGTTGATAGCGGCCTTCGACCAGTTCGCGTTGCAGTTCCAGGAGATTGGATTCCCAGTGGTGGTCGAACTCGGTGGCATCGCGTTTGAAGCGTTTTCGTCGTCGGCATTTGTGATAGGCCAGCAGCAAATGGTCCCACGAAGTGACCTGTGGCCAAAGGTTGCGATAGGTGCGCATGTGGTTGTTCCCTGACGTGGCGGACGCTGCCAGCGTCCGAGCCGACGCAAGCTGCGTCGGCCACGAATCAATGACGAGCGGGGGCGGTCGCCTTGTGGCTACTGGTCCCCGCTCGCCGCTGCGGCTTTGGCCCCGTCGCCAGCGGAAGCAAACACATGCTGGGCTTCCGCAGGTCGGGTACACAGGAGGCGAACCGTGTCGTCCTCTTGGCACTGGCCGAGCGTGCGGGCCGCGCGCTGGCGGTGCAGACTCGGCATCGGGCATGACTGACGATTCGGCACAACTCACTCCGAAACACGAACCACACGAAAACCAACGTTGTTGTTACGGTTCGTCGGTGGGTCTTCATTGCGATTGGCGGCGCGACAGTTGACAGCGTTGTTGTTCCAACCACCGCCCCGAATCACGCGGGAAGAGCCGGCGCTTTGCGATCCGTCCCCTTGAGCCAGGCACCCAGCAAGCGACCTAGCTCATCGAGAGACTCTAACGCGAACTTCACTTGATTGCTTCCCAGCAGCTCAAAATCCAGCGTGTAACGAAACACGCCGCGCAGGCTGAGAAGCTTGCCATCGGCGACAGTCAACCATTCCGTGCGGGCACGACCGCGCACGGCATTTGCCATCCACAAGCACTCTTCAAATTCCAGCGCCAGGTTTTCCAGACGTTGCGTCAACGTGTAACGCAGTGACTTAGGAAAACGCTGTGTGTGACGAATCAGCCAGACATTGAAGTCATGCGTCTTCACAAACAGCGGTGTGTCAGGAATCTGCATAAAATTTTGCGCGAACAGGGGGATGCCCCCTGTACCCCCCGTAAGTCAGAGGACAGAGAGCAGAGAAACAGAGTTCAAGAACAGGACGACTCGGAACAACTCACTCCGAAACACGAACCACACGAAAACCAACGTCGTAGTGACGGTACGTCGGTGGGTCCTCACTGCGATTGGCGGCGCGACAGAGGACAGCGCTGCCGTCCCAACCACCGCCCCGAATCACGCGGGAAGAGCCGGCGGCCGCTCCTTTCGGATCTTCCGGCGGTGAATTCGCGTAGTAGTTCTCGTCGTACCAATCTTCGCACCACTCCGCCGCGTTCCCGTGCATGTCGTACAAACCGAACGGATTCGGCTTGAAGCGACCTACCGGTGCGGAGAAA
>CAMAWN010000111.1 GCA_945861865.1 Candidatus Kuenenia stuttgartensis
GCGACCATCCTGCTCTAACTCCACCTGCACCGCATCAATCGCCTGCTTCTGCAGCGTCCGAATCAACGTCACCCGCCGGCCAAACCACGGATGCCAGCGATAAAACACTTCCAACTCAGTACCGTGAGCATTCTGTGGTGTTGTTGTACAACGGATCACGCCGCCATTCGTCGCTGGGATACGTCTCCCCAGCCACCTTCGAGAGTCAACTGACCGCCCAGAAATAAGAGAATGCACTGTCCGCGCAAACTGAAGCACCCCACGATGACTTCCGCGAAAGCAGAGGAACTACAAAAGCACAAAGTTCAGACCTTGGTGCCTTTGTGGTCAACCTCTACTCTTGCATGATTGGAGAAAGCCGATGACTCGGACAAACACCGACTTCTCTTGTGGTCGAACACGACGCAGCTTCCTCTCCGATTGCGGCCTTGGATTCACCGGCCTGGCAATGGGTGCGATGTTGCATCGAGACGGGATCACTCGTGCGAATGACGTTGCCGGAAAAAGCGTCATCGACGGGCGGCCCCAACAGCCGCCAAAAGCTAAGAACGTGATCTGGCTTTTCATGGGAGGCGGCGTCAGCCACATGGAGTCGTTCGATCCGAAGCCCGCACTCAACAAGTACGCGGGAATGACGATCGAGGAATCGCCGGCCGCTGATGCCGTGCTCAAGTCGCCGTTCTATCGGAAGAACGTCCGTGACTTCGCGGGCGGGCCGCGCAAGTTGATGGCCAAGATTTATCCGATGCAGATCGGCTATCGGCAGCACGGCGAGAGCGGCGTCGAGATCAGCGATTGGTGGCCGCACGTCGGCTCGATGATCGACGACATCGCCATCGTCCGCTCGTGCTGGTGTACCGACAACGATCATGCAGCACAGTATGAGTTCCATACCGGGCATCACATCTTCGATGGCTATCATCCGAGCATCGGCTCGTGGGCACATTACGGATTAGGCTCGCTCAACGACGACCTGCCGAGCTTCGTCGCGATCGGCGATCCTCCCGGAGTCTGTTGCGGCGGCAAGGGTGCTCAGAACGGAGCGTATCTCGGCCCGGAACACAACGCCGTGCATCTGAAGTTCGACGCGAACCTCCCCCTCCCCTACGCCTCGCCCGGCCCGGAAGTCTTTCAAGAAGAGCAAGCCGCCGAGTTTGAGTTGCTCCGCGAACTCAACAGCTTGTCGGCCGTAAAATACCCCGAAGACCCGGCCGTGCGAGCGCGGATGAAATCGTATGAACTCGCCTTCCGCATGCAGACGTCGATCCCTGAAGCCTTCAAGCTGTCGGGCGAGACCGCGTCAACCAGTGACCTCTACGGCTTGAACAACCCCGTCTCAAAACCGTTCGGCGAAACGTGTCTGCTCGCGCGGCGGTTGGTCGAGCGCGGCGTTCGCTTCGTGCAGCTTTATCACGGCGGCGGAGGTGGCGGCTCGTGGGACGCGCACGCCAACTTGAAGGAGAACCACGGCAAGCTCAGCCCGATGGTCGATCAACCGATTGGCGGCTTGCTTCGCGACCTCAAGCAGCGCGGCTTGCTCGACGAAACCATCGTCGTCTGGGCCACCGAATTCGGACGCACTCCCGGCGAAGAGGGCTCGAAAGGCCGCGACCATCACCCCTACGGCTTCTCCTGCTGGCTCGCCGGCGGCGGTCTGAAAGGGGGCCTCGCTCACGGCGCGACCGACGAAATCGGCTTCCACGCCGCTGAGCACCGGCACTACGTCACCGACATCCACGCCACCGTGCTGACCCAACTCGGCCTCAACCCTCGGACTCTCGAAGTGCCGGGCCACAAGCGACTGGAGATTGAGTTTGGGAAGCCGATTCACGAGATCATGGCGTGAAGTCGGATGGCCGCCCGTGTTTTGAAAACGAGGAAACGCGAACTGCAGGACGGTCGAGGGCGGCCATCCTACGCTCCTCCTCGATCACAGCCCGCGAAGCGGACCGTTGTTGGCAAACAGCGCATCGACTCGACGAGTGACTTCTGGATCTTCGATCAATGGCGGGGCGTGATGCGGTTTGCTGCGGGCGTCGATGATGAGTGAGCCTCGGCAGCCCCAATGTTTTTGATGGACGAACGCGCCGAGACCGGTCACGTCGGCGGCGGGGTTCGAGCGAGTGAACGTCGTCCACAACCAATTATTGATCGTTCGCGAGGAGAACTCGCTGTCATCGACCAGCGTGATGAGCGGAAAGGCGTTGATCGGCGAGTTCGCATCGAAGTGCCGCAAGAACTGACCGATGGCACGCTCTTGCTCGCCGTCACTGGCACCGAATCGCGTATCGAATCGCGGAGCGGCGATCACCAGCACGCCCGGCATGGCGACACGCGGATCGCGGAAGCCGTTCGGCAAGGACAACTCGGACGGGACGGCCGTCGGCAACTCGCGGCGGGATGGGCCGGCAGCGGCAATCACCAGCTTCGAGCCAGCGTTGAATCCGTGGCCGGAGTAGTCGAGGGTGTCGATGGTTGTCTGCGTTTGGAAATGCAGATCGGCCCGCCAATCGACTCGCTCCAAGACGTGGCGAAGAAACGCCGGAATGTCGTGAATGTCGAGTTGTGGATCGTCTTCGCCCGCCACGATGCAGAGGTATTTCGCGAGCGACAACTGCCCTTGGCCAAGGATCGCGTTGGCACACGTCAGCAACTCTTGCGGCTTGCGAGTCGTGGAATACGGCACGTACCGCTCGCTGCCAATCGCCAAGAGCAGCGGATGTACTCCGGCGGCATCGACGGCATGCACGGCTTTCACTCCGGCGATGACCGTCGGAATGATCGGGCCGGTGATCTCGTGAATGATTGCGCCGAAGCTCGTGTCTTCTTGAGGCGGCCGGCCGACGACCGTGAACGGCCAGATGGCTCCGTCGCGATGGAAAACCTTTTCGACTCGCAGCACCGGGAAGTCGTGAGCCAAGCTGTAGTAGCCCAGGTGATCGCCGAACGGACCTTCCGGTTTGAGACCGTTCGGATCGACGGTGCCGACGATGCAGAAGTCGGCTTCGGCGGAAATGGGCAGCGATTCGTAGACCGGACGCCCACGTCCGGTCGGTTCGATTGCTCGAACATCGGCGTCCGAGCTACGGCGAACCATTCGCACTCTTCGCCCGCCGAGAGCGCCGGCGAACGTGAGCTCGCTCATGCCTTCCGGCAATGGCATCACGGCAGACAACGTCATCGCGGGCGGGCCGCCGACGAAGATGTTCACACGGAACGGTTCGCCTCGGTGAATCGCGGCGGCGTGATGCACGCCAATGCTGCGATGAATCTGGTAGTGCAGGCCGATCTCTTGATTCGGCAAATACTCACCACCGGAAAGCTGCACGCGATACATGCCCAAATTGGAGTGTTGCCAGCCGGGTCGGTCGGCGTCTTCGGTGTAGACCTGCGGCAGCGTGATGAAGGCTCCGCCGTCGTTCGGCCAGTTGACAATCTGGGGAAGCTGCTCAACCGTCGTCTCGTTGGCGAGCACCGGCCCGCGCGCGACGAACTTCGGAAGTGTGTGCAGCGCGGTGAATGGTGCTCCGCGATAGCGCCACGGATTCTTGGCGAACGCCATCGGGTCGATCTTCAACTCGACCAGGCGTCGCACCGCATCGAGCGTGTCTCGAAAGAGAAACCGAGTGCGGTCCATCGTGCCGAACAAATTCGCCAGCAGTGGGAAACGGCAGCTTTTCGGTCGCGTGAACAGCAGCGCAGGCCCACCGGCTTGGTAGACACGACGCTGAATCTCGGCGACTTCAAGACGTGGATCGACTTCGGCATCAATGCGAATCAGTTGCTTTGATCGCTCAAGGTCAGCGACACACTCTTGGAGATTGCGATAGCCCATGCGGTGGTTGTCTTCGGTCCGTCATCTTTTGCCAAGGAGAAGGCATTGGTCGTTGGTTATTGATCGTTGTTCATTGGTCCTTTTTTCCAACAGCCAATGACCAATTTGCAGCCGAGCAAAACAAAAAGCCCCCCGGATTGCTCCGGGGGGCATGAAAACCGAGTTGTCAGTTGAGCCTGCCTTGAAGCCGGCTCGTCAGGTTAGCTACGGAGTCCAAACAGGTTGCCGAGCTTGCTGGTCTTCTTCGACGTCGGGTTGTTCAAACGGGACGGGAAGTAGGCCTTGGGTTCGGTCGGAGGAGCCGGGGCCGGAGCCGGGGCCGCCTGAGGAGCGGGAGCCGCAGCCGGAGTCGCACCGCAGCCGGTCGCACCGCAACCAGCCTTGCTGCTGCCTTTGCCATCGCAGTTGCCATCGACGACCTTATAGCCACAAGCCCTCAGGCCTTGTTCCGCTTGACGACGAACGCCACGGTCACAATCGCCCAGGGCAGCCGTCAACGCGGTGACGATTTCGGCCGAGCAGCAGCAAGGATTCTTGCGAACTTGATCGCCAATCTCGTCGGCCGCTTCCCAGCGAACTCGTTCGTCGCAGTCATTCAGACCGTAGACAAACGCCGCCATGATTTCTGGATTGCAGACGCAGCTGTACTTGTCGCCCAGGCGATCCAAAGCTCTCTTGCGATCCTTGGCATAGCACGCAGTTTGGGACTTGTAGATCAGGCCCGCAATGTCGCAGGAGTGATCTTTGCTGCCCTTGTTGCCACAGCAGCTGTTGGCATCTTTGCCACAGCTAGCATTGGCAGCCGGAGCCGCACAGCTAGGAACACACGCCGCGGGAGCGCAGGACGCCTTCGGACCGCACGGAGCCGCACAGTTCGGGGCACATTTGTTGCCACCGGCAGCAGCCGGAGCAGCACACGCTGGAGCGCACGCGGCCGGAGCAGCGCACGCCGGAGCGCACTTGGGAGCACACGCCTTGGTGCCGCAGGCATTGCCCGGAGCGGCACAGCTCGGATTGCATCCCTTCTTGCAGCAGCCTGACGCATTATGGCCGCAGTTGCTTGGCTTGCCACAAGGATTCTTCAACGTCGAGCAAGCTCGTTGATTGGTGTGGACCGTCGGGCAACATGGCCGAGCGATCGTTGGTTTGCAGCACGAGGGCTGACTGGTCGATGAACAGCAGCTTGATTTCGCTGTTCCACAGCTCGCGTCGAACAGGCCGGCTTGCGCCACGCTGCTCAACCCGAGAGTTACGACCACGGCGGTCAAAGTCTTGATCCAGTACATAACGCAGCGTCTCCTTCCCTTGGGACTAATGTCAAACACGGACCGCCGATGGTGCTAGGGGGGCGAACAGGCGGTTTTTCGGACACCGAGGAGAAGTTGGAAACCGCCCGCGACGCGCGTCGCGATCTTCTCAGCGGATCCGTGTTCCCACCGGCCGGGCCGTGGTGACAAAACTCAAAACGCACCACAGAGTCCTTGCCAGCTCCGAAATTACGGGGCCACGCAGAGGCGTTTGCAGGTAGACGCCTCACAATCGGAGATGGCAGGTCTATTGCTCTGAATCGGCAACCTCGAAACGGCCCCTTGAACTTCTCAAGTCTGCAAATTGCAAAAGACTTACGTCGATTCGTCGTCTAGTCGCAGCGCTCTTGTCGGGTAGTCAAATTGCATGCGACTTTGACGGCAAAGAGCCGACATTGGCGCGTCAAAACTCTTGAAGATAGGTAAGCTGCGCCCGTTTTGGAGATTCAACGTGACCGCTTCGGATCATGCGAGTCATGCCTCCAAGCACCTCCAATCAGGCGAGTCGGCGCGAGTGTGTGTCGCAGGGGAACCTCTCCTGCGATGCAGGTTCGGCGTTGTGCTCCGGCAACGACAGCCGATGCCTCTCTCCAACGATTCGGTTGGCGTTGAGTCTGTCGAAAATGCGTTGTGGAGCGGCGTCATCTTCACGCCGGTATTCGTCTTGTGGCAGCTTTCATCGAGGACTAAATTTCGCCGCCTTTTCAGGGAGGAAGGGGGCGTGCAAGACTACAACGTCAAATCAGTCAGCCGAACTTGCTCAGGGACGGGCGAAGAACTCGTGCCCGGCAGTCTGTGCCACTCCGTCCTGATTGAGAGAGCTGGCGAGTTGTTGCGTCTCGACTATTCCGAGGCAGGCTGGGTGCCGCCACCAGCCGGACTGGTCGCTCACTGGCGCTGCGAGGTTCCCGAACCAACCACCAGTGCAAAGAAGTCGCTCGACATCGACGACTTGATGCGACAGTTTGAGCAACTCAATGAAGAGGCGAGTCCGTCGCAGGACAAGTTTCGATATGTGCTGGCGCTGCTGTTGCTCCGGCGGCGGCGATTGCGGTTCGATGGAACGAAGACCATCGACGATCAAGAATTCCTCGAAGTGACTGGCACGCGAGGCGAAGGGACTTTTCTGGTTCCCGATCAGCAACTGGATGACACGGAAGTGCAGGAATTGCAAAACGCCGTCTTCGGCACGTAGAGATTCGGCAGCAAACCCGACGATCCACGAGACGCCTCAAGGACGAGAGCATCGACGTGACACACCTCGACCGACTGACCTCTAACGACGCAACAAGGACACGCTCCCCTGCCTCGTCGTTGTGCTTTTTTTGTTTGGCGGCGGCGACGTGGTGGTTGACCCTGCCGGGTTGTTCGTCGATGCGGCATTGGATGGCCTACAGCCGGCGAGCCGCTCCGGAACCGTGCGTCCTCGCGCCAGAGGCGACGTCGGAAGACATCGTCAACGTGCTCAATGACAACGTCACGAAGTTGTACGCTTGGCGGTCGACCGATGTGAAAATTACGACTCGACAGGCAGGTGTGCCGCTCACGCTTTCAGCGATGATGGCGGTTGAAAGTCCTCGTAAATTGCGGTTGATCGTGCGTTCGTTGGTGGCGGACGAAGTGGACCTCGGCTCGAACCCGGAGCGGTTCTGGTTTTGGATGAAGCGGGGCGAACCGCATGGCATTTTGACGGCGTCGTACGACGATGTGGCGGATGGCCGTCCGATGGGACCAGTCCCTTTTCAGCCCGATTGGCTGATTGAGACTCTTGGCGTTGTCCCGTTTGCCGAGGCGGATTTTCAGATGCACGAACAGCCGGGCAGTCAGCCGCGTCGCGTCCTGTTCGTGGCAGATCAAGTCACGCCGCAAGGGCAGCGTGTGCAGCGGACAATGCTGGTCGATGCCTGCCAGGGCGTCATTTTGGAGCATTCGTTGCGAGAACCCTCGGGCCGTTTGATTGCACGCGCCACACTTGGGAATTACCAGCGTGAGTCGAGCGGCGTCCGAATGCCGCATCGCGTCGACCTGCACTGGCCTGCTTCGGGCGTTGATCTGACGCTGCGGATCGGAAATATCGAGGTCAATCCCGCCGCGATCTCGGAGCAAACCTGGTCGATGCCTTCGTATCCCGACACTCCCGTGATCGATCTGACGCGGTTTCGACCGTGACGACAATGCGCCGCCGAGAATGCGACCTCCTTGAAACTCCGGCCCACGCGCTGTCATTGCTCGTGAACGAGAAGTGTCTCGTTCATTGAACAAAACACGTCAACAATTCGCTTTCCGTCGTTGACATCTCTGGCTGCGGAAAAACTTCCCGAAACCGCATTTGGACCGTCTGTTGTGGAAGAAACCCAATAACGATTGGCCACGCCGACGGGGAATCGGCGCGACTGGACTAATCGGTGTAACCAGCAGGCTGCATGCGATGTGTTGAGTGGCGTGCTTAGCGAAGGAATGCGGTTTGCCGTAGCTCAGTCCCTCACACCTCGAGGGTTCCTCGTTCCTCTCGGTGAGTCGTCTGACGTTGATCGGACACCGTAAGGATTTTGGAATGCCCCCCCTCCTCTCCCAGACTGGCTCCTCGGAGTCGAATATCCCGGCTGGTTCCGTGTCGCGTGAGTCGCGATTGCGGCCCGCTGCACGCACGGATCGGTTCTTGCCGTTCAGTGCCCCGGACCTGGATGAGTCGGAATTGTTCGAGTTGACCGAGACGCTGCGATCCGGTTGGCTCTCGGCCGGTCCGAAGACGCGACAGTTCGAGCAGGAGTTCGCGAAGTTCGTGGGGGTGACGCACGCCATCGCAGTCAACAACGGCACGACCGCGTTTCGATTGACGCTGCAGGCGGTCAATCTGCATTCCGGCGATGAAGTTATCATGAGTCCGTTCGCTCCGGTCGCCGCTGCCGAACTGGTGCGAGCAGCCGGAGCCGTCCCACGGTTTGTCGATGTCACCGAACGTGGACTGCACCTCAGCCCTGAGTTACTGGCCTCCGCGATCAACGAACAAACGCGAGCCGTGATGATCTCGCACGTCGCGGGGTTGCCGGCCGAGATGGATGAATTGCTGGCGATTACTCGGCGGCATGGCCTGTTGGTCATCGAAGATGCCGGACCAGCTTTGCCGGCAACCTATCGGCATCAAAAGATCGGAGCATTGGGTGACGTAAGCTGCTTCACCTTCTTTGCTCAGAAGGCACTGTCGCTGGGCGAAGGGGGCTTCATCTGCACGAACGACGCTCGCTTGGCCGATCGCTGCCGATTGCTGGTGATGAATCCCTGGGAGCTGATGCCACCGTCGTTGGACGACGAACTCGATGATTCCACGATCGACACCGACACCTCGAACGCTTCCGCACGAACGAGTGGGGACGGGACGAATCCCATTTCTGGTAGTGGCCGACTGCGGCGTGAGAGAGGTGCCTCCAAGGCGGCAGCATTCGACGATGCTCAACTGCTGGTGCTGTCTTCCGACGGCTATCAAGCGTCGATGTGCGATCTCTCGTCGGCCGTCGGCTTGGCGCAACTTCGCAAGGCGACCGCGATGTGGCAACGCCGGCGCGAAATCGCCGTCACCTACAACGTCATGTTCAGCCGCTGTGTTGAGTTGCAATGTCCGGCCGACCGCTCTGATTCCCAGCACGCTTGGCATTTTTACCTGTTGCGGTTGAATCTTCAGCGGCTGCGTTGCTCACGCAATCAGTTTCTGGAGGAACTTCGCGCGCGTGGCATCGGAGCGACGGTCATGCCGCCGCCGCTGCACATGCAGGCGACCTATGCCGCGCTTGGCTATCAACCGGAAAGCTGTCCAGTCGCGACGCAAGAATATGCTCGCGAGATCTCGCTGCCGATCTACAGTCGCATGACCGACGACGACGTGCAGCGTGTCGTCGATGCCGTTGAAGGGATCGTCAAACGCTTTCGGGCGATTCCAAATCATCCGCGCTGACTTGCAATCGGTTGTCACTGCCAAGCCGTCTGTCCGTCGCGAGTGTCCACAATTTCCGCCGACGAGAGTTGCTTTGCCTGTCGTTGCGCCCGTGGGCGGCGATAAACTCCCCGTCCCGCAAATTCAACACTTGCCTGCCCCCAGCGATCTCGCCTCACCCACCCCGTTTTGGAATTCGGACATGCGCTCTTTTTGGATCCGATTCTCGATCGCCGGCCTTGTTTTGATCGCCTCGACTTTCTGGTCAAGCTTGGCGTTCGCTCAGACGGGACCGGCCAAAGTCACGGTCGCGGAGGTCGTTGAGCGTGACCTCTCGGCCGGCCGAGCTTTTGTCGGCACGGTTGAGGCTCGTCGGCAGAGTTCCATCGGCAGCGCGGTCTCCGGCCGCGTGACCTCGTTTCTGGTCAACGAGGGTGATCGAGTCACCAAGGGACAGCCGCTCGCGAAGCTGCTGACACGAAATGTCGAGATCCAAATCGCCGTCGCCAAAGCGGAACACGAACTGCGAAAACACGAGTTGCTCGAACTGAAGAACGGTGCGCGGATCGAAGAACGCCGCGAATCGGAAGCTCGCATGCAGGCCGCCGGCGCCGCGATGAAGCTGTCACTGACCAAGCTCGCGCGAGTCAAGGGGCTGATCGAACGCAACGCGGCCACGCGAGACGAAATCGACGAAGTGGCGGCCGTGTCCGAGACGGCCACCGCCATGCACCTCGCCGCGAAGGCGGCGTACGACCTGGTCATCGCCGGGCCTCGCCCGGAACGAATCGCACAAGCCGAGGCACGCGCCGAGGCGACCGAAGAAGAGGTCAATCGGCTGCTCGACATTTTGGAGAAGCACACGATCAAGTCCCCGTTCGCCGGCTACGTCGTGGCCGAGCACACCGAAGAAGGCCAATGGATCGAATCGGGCAAGCTGGTGGCGGAAGTGGTCGAAGTCGATCCGATCGAAATCCGCGTCGCGGTCCAGGAGTCGTACATTCCTCGGCTGACGATCGGCACGTCGGCTCGCATCGACATCGAGGCGTTGCCGTCGCAAACGTTTGTCGGCACCGTGATCGCCATCGTTCCGAAGGGTGACGTCAAATCGCGGACCTTCCCCGTCCGCATCGAATTGAAAAATCAGTGGCAATCCGACGAGACGCCGCTGCTCAAGCCGGGCATGTTCGCGAAAGTCGAACTGCCGGTCGATCAGAAGAGTCATGTGTTGCTCGTGCCGAAAGACTCGCTGGTCCTCGGCGGTCCGCAGCCGGTGGTCTTCGTCGTCACGCCGGACGAGAACACAAAAAAGACCACGGTACGTCCGGTGTCCGTGCAGCTTGGCATCGCGGTGAATTCATTGATCGAAGTCCGCGGCGACTTGAAAGCGAAAGACCGGGTCGTCGTCGAAGGCAACGAGCGACTCCGTGCCGGCGCGGAGATTAAGATCCAACCGCCCAGCAAGAAATCGACGACGCCGAAGGAACCCGCGCCGACCGCCAATCAGGCGGAGTGAAACTCGACCCTGCCTCCACAACCCGCACTGCTCCCCTGGGTCCAGCGCCATGAATTTGATCGAGTGGTTTGTTCGCAATCCCGTGAAGGTGTCCGTCGGCGTGATCTTGGTCGCGCTGTTCGGCACGATTGCGCTCTACAAGATGCCGATGCAGCTCACGCCGGAAGTTGAGGTGCCGACGATCACCGTGACGACCATGTGGCCGGGGGCCAGTCCGCAAGAGGTCGAGAGCGAGATCATCCAGGCACAGGAAGAGCAACTGCAAAGCGTCGAAGGTTTGCAGAAGATGAGTTCCGAAAGCTCGGACTCACGCGGACAGATCACGTTGGAGTTCGCCGTCGGCACGCCGACCAGCGATGCGTTGCTCAACGTCAGCACGCGACTGCAGCAAGTCCGCGAGTACCCGATCAATGCCGACCAGCCGGTCGTCGCGACATCAAACATCTCCGACCGTTTCATCGCGTGGTTCATCCTCACGCCGCAGAAGCCCTCGGAGGACAAACTCGACGAGGCCATCGTCAAGCATCCCGAATTGAAAACGGAACTCGAACGTGTGAAGCAGGCACACAATCCCGGCCTGGCGATCTTTCGCATGCGTGAACTGGCCGCGAAGCATCCGGAAGTCCGCGACCTATTGCCGCCGAACATGGACGTCACGAAGTTGCGGCGTTTCTGCCGAGATTTCATCGAAACGCGGCTCGAACGAGTGGACGGTGTGTCGAACGCCAACGTGATGGGTGGGCGTGAAGAGGAATTGCAGGTCGTCGTTGATCCGCATCTGCTCGCGGCTCGGCAACTCACGATCGGTGACGTGCGCGAGGCGCTGCGCAAACAAAACAAAGACACATCGGGCGGCGACTTCTGGGAGGGCAAGCGGCGTTACGTCATTCGGACGCTCGGCCAATTCAAGACCGAGCAACAAGTCGCCAACATGATCATCGCCAGCCGCGACGGCAATCCGGTTTACGTCCGTGACGTCGCTCAGGTTCGTCTCGGCTACAAGAAACCGGACGGTCTCGTGCATCGCTACGGCACGTCGGTCATCGCGATCAACGCCCAGCGCGAGACGGGCAGCAACGTGCTGCAAGTCATGGAAGGACTGCGTCGCGCCGTCACGAAACTCAACGAGACCGTGCTCATGCAGCGCGGTCTCGAATTGACGCAGGTCTACGACGAGACCGAATACATTCACTCGGCGGTCAACGTCGTCAACGATGACATTCTGCAAGGAGCCGTGCTGACGTTGATCGTGCTGCTGGTTTTCCTGCGCAGCTTGCGTTCGTCGCTGGTGGTGCTGCTGGCGATTGCGACCAGCGTGATCGGCATGTTTTTGATGCTGGGCATCCTGGGCCGCACGCTCAACGTGCTGACGCTGGCGGGCATCTCGTTCGCCGTCGGCATGTTGGTTGACAACTTCATCGTGGTGATGGAGAGCATCTTCCGGCATCACCGCGAAGGGCAGGACGTTTTGACGGCGACCGTCAAAGGCACCAAAGAAGTTTGGGGAGCGATCGTCGCCTCGACGCTGGCCAACTTGGCGGTGTTTTTGCCAGTGTTGTTCGTGCAAGACCAAGTCGGCCAGTTGTTCCGCGACTTGGCGTTGGCGGTAAGTTGCTCGCTGGCGCTGTCGCTGCTCGTGGCATTGGTCTTGATTCCGACGGCCGCCAGCCGGCTGATCGGCGACGCAGCGGATTCCACAAAGCGTTCACCAATCCGCAAGGCTCTGACAACAGTCTTCGGACTGTTGCCACTGCTCGATAAATTTGGCGACGCATTCGTCCGCACGGTGGTGGGACTCAACGCCAAGATGTTGCGCAGTGTGCCGGTGCGGCTGGTCGCGATGGTGGTGCTGGTCGGAGTGCCGATCTATGTCAGCTACCTGTTGATGCCGAAGGTCGAATATCTACCCAACGGAAATCGCAACCTCGTGATTGGCATTCTCGTGCCGCCGCCGGGGTACAACTTGGAGCACATGGAAACGCTGGGGCATCGCATCGAGGAGTCCGCTCGACCGTATTGGGACATCGATCTCGATGATCCGAAGAACAAAGACTTGCCGCACCCGATGATCTCGGACTTTTTCTATGTGGTTCGCGGACGGCAGTTGTTCATGGGCGTGCGTGCCGTCGATCCGTTGCAAGGGCATCGGCTGGTGAAACTCGTGCAAGAGATCGTGACCGGCATCCCCGGCACGTTCGCCATCGTGAAACAGTCGAGCCTCTTCGAACGTGGGCTGACTTCTGGCCGCTCGATCGACGTCGAAATCACCGGCCCCGACATTCGGCAACTGGTCGGCTTCGGTGGCCGAGTCATGGGGCAAGTCAGCGAACTCATCCCCAAAGCTCAAGTCCTGCCGATTCCCAGCCTGGATCTCAGCAGTCCCGAAGTCCACGCCAAACCTCGCTGGGAACAAGCGGCGGAACTTGGCCTTTCCGCCGACGAGATTGGCTACGCCGTCGATGCCTTGGTCGATGGAGCCTACGCGACTGACTTCTTCATCGGCGGCGACAAGATCGACCTGTCGATCGTCGGCCGCGAAGACACGGCACAGCGCACGCAGGATTTGGAGAGCCTGCCGATCTCCACGCGAACAGGCCGAGTTGTTTCGCTGGGCGCGGTCGCGGATCTGACCCTCTCCAGTGGCCCCGAACAAATCAACCGCCGCGAACGACAGCGAGCCATCACGATCCAAGTCAGTCCGCCGCCAGAGATGGCTCTCGAAGACGCGATGCGGAAAATCCAAACCGAGATCATCACTCCGCTGGAAAACGATCCGGAGTTTCGCGGTCTGTACCAAGTCGGCCTGTCGGGCACCGCCGACAAGCTGCGGACGACGTGGCTGGCGATCCGTTGGAATTTGGTGCTGGCGATCCTCCTCACGTACCTGGTGATGGCCGCCCTGTTCGAGTCGTGGCTGTATCCGTTCATCGTCATGCTCAGCGTGCCGCTGGGCGCGGTGGGCGGCTTCATCGGCCTCGAACTTCTCAACGTCATTCTGAGGCCAACGGGACACGTTCAGCCGCTCGACATGCTGACGATGGTTGGCTTCATCATTCTGGTCGGCACGGTCGTCAACAACCCGATCCTGATCGTCGAGCAAGCTCTCGTCCACATCCGCGAAGATGGCATGGCCCCACACGCCGCGATCCTGGAAAGCGTCCGCACGCGCATTCGCCCGATCTTCATGACCGCACTAATCGGCCTGTTCGGTTTGTTGCCGCTGGTCGTCTCTCCGGGAGCCGGCAGCGAACTCTATCGCGGTCTCGGCAGTGTGACGCTGGGCGGTTTGATCGCTTCGACGGTCTTGACGTTGTTCCTGGTGCCGATCTCGTTCAGCTTGGCAATGGAGTTGAAAGCGGCCCTCTACAGCCTCTTCCAGACACCGCCCGCTGTTGCCGAAACTCAGTCGCTGCCCGCTGACGCCAAGCCGCTTGTCAACGTGGCTCACACTGACGAGCCAATCTTGGCTTCCAGAACGCTTCAGCAAGAACCAGCCTCGTAATGGCTGTCGCTGCGACGAACGCCAGATACACTGGCCTCATTCGTGTTGGCCGGGTTTCTACTTCCGTTGCGGCCAACGAGTTTTCATTTCTCCTGTTTTGAAACGGAGACGCTCATGGCTGGCATTGAAGCAACGAGTTCCTATGTGTTGACTCTCGGTTTACTGACAGTCTTTGTCTTGGTCTGGGTGACTCGGCAGCAAAAGACGAAGCGGGATGCGACCGTCTGGCTGATCTCTGGCGTTGTCGGCATCTTGCTGGGTGCCGCTGGCGCGATGGCCGGCACCTATGCGATGGGCTATCAATTGAAAGAGGCTCCCCCGGAAGAACCCGCAGCCAGTGCCGCGCCGGCATCGCCGATGATGGGTGGTGGAGGCGGTGCAGGCGGCGGTGGAGCACCCGGTGCTGGTGGACCCGGAGGCGGAATGGGCGGTGGCATGGGAGGCGGAATGGGCGGAATGATGGGCATGATGGGTGGTGGCGGCGGTCAAGGTCCGCGACCCAAGCAGCAGCTCACCACGTTGATCCGCAAGCTGGAACTGCTCACTGGCGACATTGTTCTCACACTGACCGATGAGCAACGCCAAGCACTCGCCAAACAAGTCGGCGAGTTCGCCGAGCTCAAGACGCTGACCGACGACGAGGCCGAGAAGAAATACAACGACCTGCTGGCTCTGTTCGATGACGCGCAGAAAGCGAAACAAGAAGCGATCGGCCTGCCCTTCCGCCGAGGCGGAGGTGGCGGCGGCGGAGGCGGGTTTGGTGGTGGCGGTGCGCCGCCCGCCCCGGATGCGAATCCGTTTGAAAGCGAAACCAACGCGGACGCGCTGAAATCACTGCGCGAGCGTCTGTCGGCGAAATAGTCTCTGACCTCGAACGGCCTCAAGGAGATAACTCTTGGAGATCGTTGACGTCACGGTTTTCTATTTGGAAATGCTCAACCCGTCGCGCCGAACCGTGTCGGTTCCGTGCGGTGGGCTGAGCGTTTTGCATGTCCACGCTCCGACCGTGAGCGATTACCGTGATCTGTACAACTCGGTCGGCCGAGACTTTCATTGGCTCAATCGCCGCAAACTCACGGACACGGAACTCGCCGCCGTTATCCAAAATCCGCTCAACGAACTGCATGTGTTGCACGTCGCGGGCACTCCTGCCGGTTTCGCGGAACTCGACCGCCGCCAAGCCGACGAGATCGAATTGGTTCAGTTTGGTCTGATGCCGGATTTTATTGGCCAGGGACTCGGAAAATGGTTTCTGCAATGGACCATCGATCAAGCCTGGAGCTACCAGCCTCGCCGCTTCTGGCTGCACACTTGCACGCTCGACCATGCCGCCGCGTTGCCCAACTATTTGAAGGCGGGCTTCGGGCTGTTCAAACAAGAGTCGCTCCGCCGAGAACTTTGATCGTCCGTCAGTGTGATTCAAGGCAGTACAAGTGCTGCTGACTTCGCAAAAACAGTTGCTTGCCGACAATTGCGGGCGAAGCATTAAACGAGCCGTCGAGTTTGTTTGTCGCGAGGACTTCCAGCGTTGCAGATCGTTTCAGCACGAGTGCTGTGCCGTCGCGACCCACAAGATAAATGCGATCTGCTGCCGGCGCAGTATTTCACCCGACGAATTCGTTGCCGACTTTGCGTGCTCGTTCAGGCTTGTCGAGGTTGATGCCCAAGGCGATGCCGATTTCGACAAGCAGGTTCCAGCCGGCGGCCATTTGGACGAAGCCGGACAGGTCGCCTCCGTCGGGAATGCGAATCGTCGGGAACGGCGTCGGTTGCGACGAGACCGCGATCACCGTCAGCTTGACTCCCTTCACCAGCACGTCCTCAAACTTGGTCAGCGAGCCGGCATACGGATCCATCCAAACCACGACATCGCTGGGGTCCATGACCTCTTCGATCCCGTGAACCGCGTAAGTCCCTTCGAGAAAGTCCGAACGCTTGCGAGTGATCTCGTTCGTCTTCAGCGTCAGCTCTTCGGCCACGCCGTCGTTGCGACCGGCCCAGTAAATCGTCCGCGCGTTTGCGAGCTTGTTGACGATGTCCGCAGAGATTGGCGTCGTGAGGGCGTCTCGAAATTGCCTCGCTAACGACGGGAGATGCGATGCGAGTGCCGGACGCTTGGCGACGTGTTCCAACAGCGCGCGATGAAACAACGCTTGCTCGATCACGCTTTTCGTCGCTGCAACCGCACCTTCGGGACCACAGGACAGCACGAAGGCTCGCCGGGCCAGCGAGCCTAACTTGGAATCGGGAAACGCGGTCAGACTGAAGAGTTGCGAGTGACCACGCTCACGCAGCGATTGATACAGCTCGATGACTTCCGCCGTGCGGCCGGAGTTCGACAACGCAAAGACCGCCCAATTCGCGAGGTCGTATTCTTTCGACTGACGCCCCGCTTCGGTGTGCAGTTCCAGCGGCCAGCCTTGTCGCCGCGCGTGCGCGATCGCGTTCTTTGCCGGAAAGATGCGGCTGGAACCTTCGCCGGTCAGCAGCAGTCGCCCAACGCTGGCGATCTCGGCGGCCACGTCGGCGGCTTGATTCGGTCGGAATCTCGCAATGATCTCCGGCGTGTCGAGCATGTCTCGCACGAGAGCGAATTGTTGGTAACGAGCTTCGGTCGCATTCATGGTGTGCATCCTGGTTTGGTCGGCCGAAAGAGAATCACTTTGGCGAGCGGGATACCGCCCCGTTCGCCTTTCGCATCGCGAGGTTTGTGAACGGCGGCAGTTTGCCGACGAGCGGACGGGCATAGTCGAGGAACGCTTTCGTGACGAACATCCCGTCGGCGGTGATGAAATTGTCGGGCAACGGACGTTCGTGGTTCGCGACCTCGGACAGCGGGATGGTACCGAAGCCAGCGCGGTAGGGTTGCCCTGATTTCGATTCGCGTGTGATCGTGACCATCACGCCGCTCGTTCCCTTCTCGGCAAGCTTCACCGCTTGCTTGCCGCAACCGTAGGCTTCGTTGATGTCCAGCGGCACGACTCGGTCGGCCGCGCACATTTGCAGTGACTCGGTGACTTGGAACTCGCCGCGCCAGCCGAACTCCTGCGTGATGAGTCGATGCAGTTGCATCGCCGCGCTCGTGCCTCCCATCGCTCCGAACTCAACGTTGTTGAACTTGTCGCGGGTCTGCGAAGCACTGACCGGAGAGCCGTCCGCGTTCGTGATTCCCTCGCCGCAGACGATCGACACGAAGCCGAACTTCTTGTGAGCCTTCAACACGGCGGCGAGGAAGCGATCGCGATCGAAAGGCCGCTCAGGCAACAGCAGGATGTGCGGCGCGTCATCGGGATTTGACTTCGCCAGAGCGGCGGCGGCCGGCAGCCAACCGGCGCTGCGACCGACCGTTTGAAAGATCACGAACTGATCGACTCGCTGCATGTCTCGCGCGAGGATGCCGGCTTGTTGGACGCTCAGAGCGACGAACCGCGCGGCGCTCGGATAGCCGGGGGTGTGGTCGGTGCCGAACAGATCGTTGTCCACGGTCTTCGACACGCCGACGCCGCGCATCTCGTGGCCATGATTGCGAGCGTATTCCACAACGCGATGGATCGTGTCCATCGTGTCGTTGCCACCGATCATGAAGAGATAACGGATGTCGTATTTCTTCAAGCATTTCAACACCGGCGCGAAATGTTCGTCCTTCAGCTTCAGCCGACTGGATCCGAGTGCGCTGCTGGGCGTGGTTCGCAGTCCCTTCCAGGTGTCGGCCGGTTCGGCCCCCAGGTCGAGCAGTACATTGCCGAGCACTCCTTCGATGCCGAATCTCATGCCGAACACGCGTTGAATGGATTTGCTCTTGAGCGCCGTCTCGACGACACCGGCCAGGGACGCATTGATGACCGACGTCGGACCTCCCGACTGACCGACGAGCGCGTTGCCTGCAAGCATGAGTCACCCTTAAATAAGTTGTCGAAGAATTCGGTTTCACCACAGAGCGTGCCTACTCCAGAGTTCACGGCCGGAAAAAGCAAGCCAGCCACGCGGCAGAGGAAAACTCATGACGAATTCGATCCTGTATCTCGGCGACACCCACCTGCGCGACGCGGCGGCTTACTTGGCCGGATTGTTGCATGGCTGGGGTTGGCAGTTCGATTACGTCCCCAGCGACGTACCAACTCCGGCTGAGACGTTCGCTGCGCCGCACGCGTTGTTCATCGTCAGCGATTACCCAGCCACACGAATGGACGCGGCGGCGCAGCGCAAGTTGATGGAACAGGTCGCCGGTGGAGCCGGCTTGCTCATGATCGGCGGCTGGGAATCGTTTCACGGACTCGGCGGCGATTGGGACGGCACGCCCGTTGGCGATGCGCTGCCGGTGGTGATCGAGTCGGAGGATGATCGCATGAACTGCGATCAGCCGGTGCTCGTTCGGCGGGTCGCGGAGCATCCGGCGGTGGCCGGGTTGCCGTGGGATTCTCGGCCGCCGGTGATTGGCGGGTTCAATCGGTTCATGGCGAAGCCCGCGGCGACCGTGTTGCTGGAGACGCAGCGTTTCGAGGCCCAATGCGTCGGTACGGAGTTCCGCTTTCGGCCGCTCGACCGGCATCCGCTGTTGGTGGTCGGCGAGTTCGGCTGCGGACGAACGGCCGCGTTGGCCACGGACGTCGCACCGCATTGGGTCGGCCCGCTGGTCGATTGGGGCACGCCGCGAGTTTCGGCTCAGGCCCCGCAGGCCAACGGGGTTGAGGTTGGTGGTGATTACGCGAAGTTTTTGCGGCAACTCTTGGGTTGGGTCGGTCGCCTCTGATCCGAGCGTCCCTCAACCATGACGCCTTTGCGGGAGGTGTTCGGTTTGCCGATCGCGCAGATTGGTCAAGTGAGTTCTCAAGGCCGCGGGAGTCTGGGTTCAACGCCGCGAAACGGTTGATCTCCCCATCGCGGGCGATAGATTGTTGGCCGATGTTGAGGTCGCGTGGGGTAGGTTTTCAACCTGCCCTGCACTTTCTGGCACGTTGAAAACGTGCCCCACGATTGGACTCGAAATCTCATGCCACCCTCTACGCTCTCGTCCGTCATGCCTTCCGATCTGGCCTCCTCATTGCGCGAGGCGGCACCCTTTCGATTCACTCGCCTGGAGAACGGCGTGAAACATCGAACGGACAAACTCCACGAGGTCATCGACGGCAGCGTGCCGGGAGCCACGTGGTTGTTCGTGTCACCGCACGACGACGACCTGTGCATCGGAGCGGGCTTGACGATGCAGGCCGCTCGCCATGCCGGCGTGGATGTGCAAGTGCTGATCGTGACCGACGGCTGCCTGGGGTATTGCCGAGCCGAGCATCGAGACTCGATCGCCAAGATTCGCCGCGCGGAGACTTACGAGTCGTTCGAGATGCTCGGCATCGCTCGCGATCATGTGACCTACGTCAACTATCCGGATGGCGGATTGACGCCGTACATCGGTCGCCGCGCGGCGCGCAACCTGGAGCCAGCGATTGAAGGCTACGTCGGTTTGCAAAACGCCTTCACCTATTATCTGCGCGAGTTCCGTCCGACGTGCGTGTTCGTGCCGACGCCGACCGACCTGCATCCCGATCATCAGATCACGCACAACGAATTGCTCATCAGCCTGTTCCATGCGTCCGGCGACATCTGGCCGGAACTCGGCGCACCGCTGGCCGTTCCGCAACTGTTCGAGCTGGCGATTTACTGCGACTTCGCCGACGCTCCGAATCTGGAAGTCTGCGGCAACGACGATGTCTTTCAACACAAGCTGCGGAGCATCGAAGCGTACCGCTCGCAAT
>CAMAWN010000112.1 GCA_945861865.1 Candidatus Kuenenia stuttgartensis
TCGCCACACGCACGCTGGACTGCTTGGGCACGATGCTCGTCCTCCAACACGAACGCGATTTGATCGCCCAACATCCTGTCGAGCGGACTCCTCAAATCGCCATGCCGCAACTATCGCAGCTTGCCCAGTATCGCGCAATCGCCCTGTCCTTGATCCCGACGCACTCTTGCAGAGCACGCAGACCATGGTCCGCGCCATCCAGAACCAGACGATGCAAACAGTCTACGACTATGTCTGCGAGCAACTCCGCGCGGAACCACCCCACGCCAAGAGCAATCATCCGCAGATCGCAGAGATCCTCGCCCGCCTGGTTTCGCCGGCTCGTTCTGGATCGTCGACCAACGCCACCGGCCCCAAAGTCGTCCGCGCCCTCTGCCGCGTCCTGAATTCGTAGCCAAGCCCTTTCGTGGGACGGTCCTTCCAGGCCGTCGCGATAAGGCCGCGTGAGGGATCGGTGCTGATGCTGCGCACACAGCTTGAAGACAGCGGTGCCACCCAGAGGGCTCTGTGATCCTGCCAGGAACTTTTGCCGCCCTCCGACGAAGGACGAAGTCCCCAAGGACCAAGCGGCGGCGAACTGCGACCAGAAACGGTATCATCCGCGAATTCCCGAAGCCCGACTTTTTTCAAAAACACGGGCTTCTTCACACACCATTCTCCACGCCATCATGCCCACAAACCTTGCCGGTGTGCTCCCCGTTTTTCAGACGCCGTTTCACGACGACGAATCCATCGACTTCGACACGCTCCGCCGTGAAATCGACTGGCTCTTCGATCGCGGAGCCGACGGCATCGTGATGGCGATGGTCTCCGAAACGCTGCGGCTTTCGACCGACGAACGGGAAACGCTGGCCGAGCACGCCTGCCGTTGCGGCCTGTCGCGCGGATCGGTGGTCATCAGCGTTGGAGCAGAAAGTTCACACACGGCGGAACGGCTCGCGAGACACGCGGCGGATGCCGGCGCGACCGCGCTCATGGCGATCCCGCCGGTCTCCGTCTCCGTCGGTGAGGACGAGCAGCTTCGCTACTTCGAACGGCTGTTGCGGGCGGTCTCGATCCCGCTGATCGTGCAAGACGCCAGCGGCTATGTCGGCCGGCCGATGTCGATCGCATTGCAGGCTCGGCTGTGGCGTGAGTTTCATCCGCGAGTCCTCTTCAAACCCGAAGCGGTCCCAATCGGGCAACGCCTCTCCGAACTTCGCGACGCCACGAACGGTCAAGCCGCCGTCTTCGAGGGAAGCGGCGGCATCGCACTGGTCGACAGCTTCCGCCGAGGCATCGTCGGCACGATGCCCGGAGCCGACTTGATCGACACGCTCGTCGCCTTGTGGCGAGCCCTGCAAGCCGGTGACGACCGCCGAGCCTATGAACTCTCGCTGCCGCTCTCCGCACTCGTCGCGCTGCAAACCGGTCTCGATGGATTTCTGGCTGTCGAAAAATACCTGCTGCACAAGCAAGGCATTTTTCCCAACAGACTCATTCGCGGGCCGGTCGCGTTTCAGCTCGACGAGGAAACTCGCCGTGAAGTCGATCGGTTGTTCGATAGACTTTGCGAAGCGACAAAGTCTTCAGGAATTTGAATTCCCTGACCCCTAATCCCTGGCCCCGACTTCCATCATGACTCAAGCCATTGTCGATCCCAGCGAACTGCGACTCTTCGCGCAGATGCTCAAGCAGTTCAACCAAGACTTGACCGACCGGACCACGGCGTTGTCCGCGCAACTGCACTCACTCAGCAGCACTTGGCGCGATCAGGAAAACCTGAAATTCACCGAGCAGTTCGAGCAACACCTGCGCTACCTGCAACGCTTCATTGACGCCAACAACTCGCACATCCCGTATCTCACCCGCAAAGCCGAGCGGATCGAGGAATACCTGCAACAAAAGTAGGATGGGCACTCTTGCCAGTTATCGCGGCTTCGTCGCGATCTGCTCCGGCGTCACTTTGAGGTGCCCGTAGAGTGTCTCGGAACCGCGAAGGATGTAGAACTTCAACGGGTTGAACGTGTGCAGTTGCTGGTGATCGAGAACATAGTTGATGTTGTCGTACGTCACGGTTTCCCAAACGTGCAGACCAACCAACACGTCCCCGACGCGGATGCCGTTCTGAGCGGCGGTACTTTGGGCTTTCACTTCGGTGACCTTCATGCCGCCTCGATAATTGTCACCGAGTTGGCGTTTCTCGGTTTCGGAGACCGGAGCGATCCGAATGCCCATCATCCGAAATGCTTTGTCGTGTGTGGAATCGTCGCTTTGAGCACGGACGACCGCTTGGTTGGGTTCACCGGTTCGGCGACCACCGGCAAGGGTGGCCAACGTCATTGACGTCGTTTCGGATTTGTCGCCGCGTTTGAGCGTGATTTCGACTTTCTCTCCGGCGGGGCGTCCGAGGCAGGCACGCTCGAAGTCGGTGGCATCGACCACGAGAATCGAGCCGACCTTGGTGACAACATCACCAATCTTCAATCCTGATTGTTCGGCTGGACTTTGTGGCTTCAGGCCATCGACGCGAACAAAGCGTTGCTCGCCGTGTTTCACGTCGGTGAGGATCGCGCCGTGAAATGTTTGGGCGAGCCGTTCGCCGCTGAGCAACTCAGCAATGATCCGGCGGGCGTCGTCCATCGGAATCGCGAAGCCGATGCGCTGCGCACCCGCACGGATGGCGACGTTGATGCCGATGACTTCGCCGTCCATATTGATGAGCGGTCCACCACTGTTTCCGGGATTGATGCTGGCATCCGTTTGAATCAGGTTCTTGTAGCCCTGCTTCTCGTTGACCTCGACATCGCGTTTCAGTGCGCTGATCAACCCTTGAGTCGCTGTGTTCTCGTAACCGAAGGCGTTGCCGATTGCGAAGACTGTCTCACCGAGCATCAGATCCGAAGACGTGCCGAGCGGCATGACGGTGAGCGGCTTGGTTGCGTCCACCTTGATGATCGCGAGGTCGTGCTTCTTGTCGTAGGAAATCACGCGGGCGGTGTAGACACTGCCATCAGAGAGCGTGGCTCGCAGCGTCTCAACACCGGCAACGACGTGATGATTCGTGACGATGTAGCCCCGCTCATCGACGATGATTCCAGTCCCCATGCCGTTGATCTTGCGATCTTTTCCGGTCAGGAGACTGTCCGAATCTTCGGCAGGCTTCTCCGAGTGGATGTTGACCACCGAAGGCATCGCTCGTTGAATCGCTTTGACGGCTGGAGTCATCCGCAGTTCGGAGGCGAAGGCCAAACTGCTGGCAATGAGCACAGCGACACACAGTCCGGAGGCGAGAGGTCGGAGCAGCATGGGAGGCGAATCCTGGTCTCGAGATGCGGCGGACGATTCGCGGGGCCTGTTGCCTCCGGCACGGCCCCGACCAAACTGACGGAGCGCGATCCATCCGATCTCCGTGCTCGTGTGCATCGACTGATGCGTCGCAACTGCTTCAGGCATCGCATCGGAACACTCAAAACTTGCCTAACACGACCGAGGTCGGATTGTGAGGGCTTTTCCGGAATCAGATGGGCGGAGTGCTCACTTCGACGTGTCCTTCAGCAGTTCAATCAAGTGTCGAAATAGGGGCTGGACTCTTCGTTCTTTTCCAAGCCACCATGATTCATGAGTGCTTCCCTTCGATCGCTACTCGCGCTACAAACAGACTTGCTGAGTCGAGGCGATGGCCAATCCACGAAAGCCGTCTCACGCTTGGACTTGGATCGCTCTTTCATCCTCCAACACACTCCGCCGCAAGGTTTGCCCACATGTCACGACGCGAACAACTCGAACACCTTCTCGCCGCCGAGCCGCACGATCCGTTTTTGAGATACGGCTTGGCGATGTGTTGCGCCTCGGATGGTCAGCACGAAGTCGCGCAGGAGCACTTCCGAAAGCTGCTCAACGAACATCCCGACTATGTAGCCGGCTACTTTCAACTGGCGCAATTGCTGGTTCGCCTCGACGATGTCGATCAGGCCCGACCGCTGCTCGAGACAGGAATCTCTGTCGCTGTTCGCACGGGAGATCGCCATGCCGCCGGCGAAATGACCGAATTTCTCGGTTCGCTGTAGCCTGCCTTCCGTGCATCCCTTGAGGACGAGGTTGACCGAGTTCGGGCGCCGTGATAGGTTTTTGATCGTCAAAAATATATTTTCGAGCTACAGCACTCATGTTTTCGGGGAACCGTCGGATGACTGTTCGGTTTCGTAAGTTCTCAATCTGGCTCGTGCTTGGGCTGACCTGCTTCGCTGGATGCGGGAGCGATCGCACCGCGAACCCCGTAACACCTGCGACTTCTGGCGATTCAAAAGCCACCGTTCGCAAAACGCAAATTGTGACCACCGTCGGCATGTTGACGGACATTGTCCGCGAGGTGGTTGATGATCGCGGTGAGGTCATCGGATTGCTGAGCGAGGGGGTCGATCCGCATCTTTACAAGCCAACGCGAGAAGATGTGAAGCATTTGACCGACGCGGACGTCGTTTTTTACGGCGGCCTGATGTTAGAAGGTCGCATGGAGGAGTCACTCAAGAGACTGCAATCCCGCAAACCGGTCGTCGGTGTTGCCGAGTCGCTCGATCCGCTGATCCTGCGAAAACCGCCAGAGTTTGACGGCCACTTTGATCCGCACGTTTGGATGGACGTGAAACTTTGGAGCCAGTGTGTCGATGCCGTCGCCAAGACGATGCGTGATTTCAAACCCGATCATGCGGCGGAGTTCACCAGCCGCGCCGAAGCGTATCAGCAGAAGCTCGGCAAGTTGGATGACTACGTCAGGAAGAGCATCAAATCCATCCCCGAGAAGCAGCGTGTGCTGGTGACTGCTCACGATGCGTTTGGCTATTTCGCTCGTGCGTATGGCATGGAGGTGAAGTCGGTGCAAGGCATCTCGACGGAGTCCGAAGCGGGTGTCGCGGATGTCAACGCGCTGGTGGATGTCCTGGTCGAACGCAAGATTGGCGCGATTTTCGTCGAGAGCAGCGTCTCCGATAAAAGTTTGAAGGCGGTCATCGAAGGAGCGGCGAAGCGCGGCTGGACCGTCACGGTGGGCGGCGAATTGTTCTCCGACGCGATGGGGGCCAGCGGCACCTACGAAGGCACCTACATCGGCATGATCGACCACAATGCCACGACGATCACTCGCGCGCTGGGAGGCCAGGCTCCTGAGGGCGGTTTTCGATCCACGGTGGAGAAGCCATGAGCACCTCGGTCGTCGTCGATCATGAAGCCATGCCGGAACCGCCGCCGCGAGCGGTCGCCGTCCAGTCGCCGCCGACACTGGTTCCGTTGCTCATCGAAGACGTCACGGTCGCGTATCACCGTCGGCCGGTGTTGTGGAACATCGACTATCAAGCTCCCAGCGGAAAGCTGATTGCGATTGTCGGGCCGAATGGATCGGGGAAGACAACGCTGATCAAAGCGATTCTCGACTTGGTGCCTCGTGCGGCGGGGCAAGTACTGATCTTTGGCGAGCCGTATCGGCAACAGCGGCATCAAGTCGGCTATGTTCCGCAACGGACGAGCGTCGATTGGGATTTTCCGGTTTCCGCGCTCGACGTCGTGGCAATGGGGATGTATCGCAAGATTGGTTGGCTAAGGCCGGTCTCGCGAAAGTACCGCGAGGCAGCGAAGCAAGCGTTGGATCGCGTGGGCATGGTGGACTTCGCGGGGCGGCAGATCAATCAGCTTTCGGGAGGTCAGCAGCAGCGAGTCTTTCTGGCCCGCGCGTTGGCTCAGAATGCTGACCTGTATTTCATGGACGAACCGTTCGCCGGAGTTGATGCCTCGACCGAGCGTGCGATCGTGGACATCCTGCGGGCACTTCGCGAATCGGGCAAGACTGTGATCGTCGTGCATCACGACTTACAAACGGTCCACGAGTACTTCGATGAAGTCGTGCTGCTCAACATGCGAATGATCGCTGCCGGGCCGACGACGGACGTCTTCACGCCGGACAACCTGCGAAAAACTTACGGCGGCAAGTTGGCGTTGCTCGATCAACTCAGCGAGAACATGGCGCAGCCGAGGAGTCGCTGATGTCCGCCGCGTCGCTGCTCGCTGCCGATTCGATGTGGGAGTTGTTCTTCCGCGCGGTCTCGCTGCGTGACTACAACACGCGCGTCGTGTTGGCGGGAACAACGATGTTGGGGGTCAGCGGAGGACTGGTCGGGACGTTCTTGATCCTGCGCAAGCGAGCCTTGGCAGCGGACGTCGTCAGTCACGCGGCTTTGCCCGGGATTGCGCTCGCGTTTCTGTTGGCTGAACGATTCGCTCCGGGCAGCGGTCGGTCCACGAGCGTGTTGTTGCTGGGAGCATTCCTCTCTGGGTTGCTCGGCATGGCGATGACGCTGGCGATTCGGAGTTGGACACGGATCAAGGATGACGCCGCGCTGGCAATTGTGCTGGGCTTGTTCTTCGGCGTGGGCACAGCGTTGTTCACCGTTGTGCAAAAAACGAAGACGGGGAATGCGGCTGGCTTGAGGGATTTTGTGTTCGGCAAAACGGCGTCGCTGATCGCCGCCGACGTGTGGTTGATCGGCGGGATCTCGGTCGTCGTGATCGTGCTCTGCGGTGGCGTGTTCAAGGAATTGTCGCTGCTGTGCTTTGACGAAGAGTTCGCGGCGGCTCGCGGTTACCGCACCACGCTACTCGATGGACTGCTGACGCTGATGGCTGTGACCGTCACGTTGATCGGGCTGCAAAGCGTCGGGCTGCTGCTGGTCGTGGCCTTGTTGCTGATCCCGCCGACTGCCGCTCGGTTCTGGACCAACGATTTGAAAATCATGTCGTGCCTGGCCGCCGTGATCGGCGGAGTGAGTTGTGCCGGAGGCGTCGTGCTCAGCGCGGCGTTTCCGCGACTGGCGGCGGGAGCGGTCATCGTGCTTACCGGTTCGGGGCTGTTTCTCGTGAGTCTGATCTTCGGCAAAGAACGCGGCCTGTTTCCGAGATGGCGATCGCAGCGTCAATTCGAGCAACGCATTGGCCGCAGCGATCTGCTGCGAGCGTGCTACGAACTCCTGGAGCCGATCCTCGGTGCGGACGAAACCACTCAAGAATCGCTGACGAAGTTTGAGATCGGTGAACTCGAATTGTCGAGCATGCGGCAATGGCCGACCGGACGCTTTCACGGCTTGGTCGCGACGGCAATTCGCGAGGACTTGTTGGTGGCGACGTCCACGGGCGGATATCAACTGACGTTACGCGGAGCCGAAGAGGCTCGTGACGCCGTCCGACGTCACCGGCTGTGGGAGATTTATCTGCTCACTCAAACCGACCTCGATCCGCGACTGGTGGATCGAGGGGCCGATGGCATTGAACATGTCCTCGATCCCAAACAACTGGCGGAACTCGAACGCCGCCTGGACAACGAGTCTCCTCACGGTGTCCCACCCAGCCCGCATCCAATCGCGATCGCGACAGAAACGCCATGAATTCCTTCCTCAGTCCACTGCACTCTTGGACCTCGCTCGACACTTGGGTCGTCGTGATCGGTGCGTTGTCGGCGATGGCCTGCGCGCTGCCGGGATGTTTTCTGTTGCTGCGAAAACAGAGCTTAATGGGGGATGCGATCAGTCACACGTCCCTGTTGGGGGTTGTCGCCGCGTTCTTCGTGTCGCATTGGCTGGTTGAGGCCAAGGTCATCAGCCCAGCGACGGAATTGTCGGTACGGCATGTGGCGATGTGTGTCGGAGCCATCGTGGTCGGCGTCTTGTCGGCTTGGTTGACCGAATCGTTGCAGAAGTTGGGGAACGTCGAAAGCAGTGCCGCGTTGGGAGTCGTCTTCACCTCGCTGTTCGCGCTGGGGTTGCTGCTGATCCGAGCGTTTGCGGATAACGTTCACATCGACCTGGACTGCGTGTTGTACGGCGAGATCGTGACCGCTCCGCTGGAGACCGTCGGCGATTCAGGCGTGCCGCGAGCGGTCATCGTCAACGGCGTCGTGCTGACGATCAATCTGCTGCTGACCGTGCTGTTGTTCAAGGAACTTCGGTTGAGCGCCTTCGATCCGGCGTTGGCGATGACACAGGGCATTCCGGCTCAGGTGATGCACTATGGCTTGATGGGACTGACGGCGATGACGTTGGTCGCGGCGTTCGAGAGTGTCGGCAGCATCTTGGTGATTGCGATGCTGATCATCCCGCCGGCCACCGCCTATCTGCTGACGGATCGACTGCCCCGAATGATCGTGCTGAGCCTGTTGATCGCGGTGCTCAGCGCGGCGCTCGGCCACGTCTCGGCGTTGACACTGCCGCTGCTGATCTCGCGAAGCATCGGAATCGCCGACGTGCAGGATGCCAGCTCCGCCGGGATGATGGCCGCCGCCGCCGGATTCCTGTTCGTGATGGCGGTGCTACTGGGACCGAAGTACGGACTGGTCGTTCGAGTCTGGCATCGGCTGCTGCTCAAACTGCGAATCGCTGGCGAAGACATGCTCGGTCGACTGTATCGCTTTGAGGAATCCGCTCCGGCCGATTCGTCAGCCGCCCGTGCGCGAGTGGACTTGTTACGAAAGATCACGTCGCAATCGTGGCTCTCGCAGCTCGCCACTTGGCTGCTAATCCGCCGAGGCTGGCTAATCGGTTCAGGCTCAGACGTACATCTGACGGACATCGGCCGAGAGGCTGCACGCACGTTGGTACGTTCACATCGGCTGTGGGAATCCTTCCTCGCGAAACACTTCGTGCTCGGCGAAGGCCGGTTCCACGAGAGCGCCGAGCAGGTCGAGCACTTCCTCGATCCCGAATTGCTCGCCGAATTGGACCACGACCTCGATCGTCCTGGCGTCGATCCACACGGCCGAACGATTCCGAATTGAGTGCAAAGCGTTTGAAACTCGTCACGCGGAGTCGCAATGTCATCCTCCGCAAGGCGGGATGACATTGAGCATTGGTTATTGGTCGTTGATCATCCGCCGCCAAATCGCCAATGACCAATGACCAATCTTGTCCATCAGTCGCATCGAATCCATCGGCTGCGTACCATCCCGCCCCTCTTTCTCGAAAGGACTGACCGATGCCGACTGTGTTGATTGCCCCCGAAGCGTTCCTGCATCAGCCCGAAGCCTCGTACGCTCGCGTGCTGACGGATGCAGGTTTTGACATTCGTTATCCGAAGAACCCGACATTCACACGCGGTTTGGGGCCGGAAGAGGAAACGATCGCCGAACTCCAAGACTGCGTCGCGATCATCGCCGGCGGCGAGTATTTCACGCCGCGAGTGTTGGATGGTTGCCCCAAGCTGCGAGTCATCGCGCGGGCGGGCGTCGGGTTCGACCGAGTCAACGTCCCGGCCGCGACCGAACGAACGATCGCGGTCACGATCACACCGACGTCAAATCACGAAGCCGTTGCCGAGTTGATGCTCGCGTTGCTGCTCGGCGTGACGAAGAGCGTCGCACTCAACGACCGCACGCTGCGATCCGGTGTCTGGTCGCAGAAACTGACGGCTCCGATTCGCGGCCGAACCGTCGGACTGATCGGACTCGGCCGCATCGGAAAAAGCACAGCCGTCCGCTGTGCGGCACTCGGCATGCGTGTCATCGCTCACGAGCAATTTCCCGACCGGGACTTCGTGGCGAAGAACAACATCCCGCTGGTCGAGTTGGACGAACTCCTCACGCAGTCGGATTTCGTGAGCCTGCATTGCCCGCTGAACGACGCGACGCGCGGCCTGTGCAACGCCGCGTTCTTTGCCAAGATGAAGCCCGGCAGCGTGCTGATCAACACGGCCCGCGGCGGATTGGTCGTCGAAGACGATTTGATTCCCGCGTTGAAATCAGGGCATCTGAGCGGGGCCGGCCTCGACGTCTTTCAGCAAGAGCCGTTGCCGTCGAGCAGTCCGCTGCTGCAACTCGACAACGTGGTGCTCTGCCCGCATCTTGGCGGAACGGACACACGCAGCTCCGAAGACATGGGACTCGAATGCGCCCAGAACATCGTGAAGCTGAGCCGCAACGAATGGCCTGAAGGTGCCGTCGTCAACGCCGACCTGCGTTCGAGTTGGAAGTGGTAGCCATGCTCGTCCCGTACGACTTCTTCGCACCGCACCGCATCGTCTTCGGCTGGGGACGCCGCGTGGAGGTCGGCTCGCTGGTGAAGTCCCTCGGCTCGCGAGCGTTCATCGTCAACGGTTCACGCACGCTCGAAGCGAACGGCACGATCGACGAACTGTGCCGTTTGATGCAGTCCGCCGGCGCGACCACCGAACGACTCGCGACTCAAACACGCGAACCAGAAGTCGCCGATGTCGATGCCGCGGTCGAGCAATTGTTGAGCCTCGGCCTTCGCGAGAACGACTGCGTCGTCGCGATCGGCGGCGGCTCGGCGATTGATCTGGCGAAGGCCGTCACGGCGATGGCGACCAATCGCCACGGTGACTCGGTCAAAGATTTTCTCGAAGGGGTTGGTCGTGGACTGAAGATCGAGCGCCCTCCCCTGCCCTTGCTGGTGATGCCAACCACGGCCGGGACCGGCACTGAAGCCACCAAGAACGCGGTCATCTCGTCGTTCGATCCGCCGTTCAAGAAAAGTTTGCGATCCGATCTGATGGTGCCGAAGGTCGTCCTCGTCGATCCCGAATTGACCGTCAGCCTGCCGCGCGACATCACCGCTCACACCGGCATGGACGCGATCACGCAGTTGATCGAAAGCCTGATCTCCCGCCGAGCAAAACCGATCCCGCGCGATTTGTGCTGGCAAGGACTGAAGCTCGCGCTGCCGGCGATGTTCGAGTTGTCTCGCGATCTGACGAACCGTGCCGCGCGCGAGGCGATGTCGCACGCCGCGTTGCTGTCCGGGATGGCACTCGCGAATTCGGGACTGGGCTTCGCTCATGGAGTCGCCGCCTCGCTTGGCGTTCACGCGAAAGTACCGCATGGCCTCGCCTGCGCCGTGATGCTGCCGAGTGCGTTGCAACTCAACCGTGACGTCGCGCAGGCCGACCTCGCGGAACTCGGACGGCGGTGCTGTCGTTGGTTGCATGGTGAAGATGGCCTGCTTCCGTTCAAGGACGATGGCTCCGACGATGCGGCCGTGGCACACGTTCAAGCCGTGATTGGCACACTCAATGGCCGACTCGGAGTTCCGCCGCGATTGTCCGCGATCGGTGTGACGCGCGAGCAACTGCCTGCGATCGCCAAGTCTTCACGCGGCAACAGCATGGATGGCAACCCGCGCGACGTGAGCGACGAAGAGTTGCTCGCGACGCTGGAGCAACTCTGGTAATTCGAGACGCCGCAAGATTGCCTCGACCCGTTGGCGAACGATTGCTACCGTCCGCGCCGTTGTGGGGCAGGTTTTCCATCTGCCCGTCGTCGAGGAATCGGGCCGGTTGAAAATCTGCTCCACGTTTTGCGAGCCATTCATGGACGGTGCTCAGCTTTGGCAGACGTTGATCCAAGGGGTTGTGCAGGGAATCACCGAATTCCTGCCGATCAGCTCGGATGGTCACTTGGTGATCGTCGGACGTTTGCTGGAACGCTGGTTCGGCACGAGTTCCTCCGGCCAGCAAACGATGCAATTGGTGATCGGCCTGCATCTCGGCACGCTGCTGGCGACGGCATCGATCTACCGACGTGAGTTGTGGTCGTTGCGGCATCGTTACCGGCTGTTGGCCGCGATCATTCTAGGAACGATTCCGGCGGGTGTGATCGGCGTGCTGTTCAAAGACTGGTTTGAGCAGACGATGTCCTCTCCGCTGTTTGCCGGAGTGGGACTGCTGGTGACCGCCGTGTTCCTGCTGGCCGGACAGCGGATGGAGTCAAACCTGTTGGAACTGGATCAAGTCTCGTTGCGACAGGCATTGATCATCGGCAGCTTTCAGGCACTGGCGATTCTGCCGGGCGTCTCACGTTCCGGCAGCACGATTGCCAGCGGATTGATGGTCGGCATGACTCGGCGAGCGGCGACGACGTTTTCGTTTCTGTTGTCGATCCCGGCCGTTGGCGGCGCGGTGTTGCTCGAATCGATCGACATACTGCGCGGTCAGTCGGGTGGGCTGGCGATCGGACAATTGTTATTCGGCGCGGCGATCTCGTTTGCGGTCGGCGTCGTTTCGCTGCGATTCCTGATTCGAATTGTCTCGCTCCGCAAGCTGCACTGGTTTGCGTATTACTGCCTGCTGCTCGGAACCATCGTGACGGCATGGCAACTGTGCCCGTAGACCGGACGCTGGAATCCGGTCGGCGGGATTGTTCGGCCGTCGGCATCCGAACTGCGTCCGTTTTCAATTTGCTGCGAAAACCGTCTGGCGGATCTGAGAGAACGCCACTAAAGTCTCCGCACTTCGGGCATTGCCCGCCGATTCCAGTGGATGATGAAAGTGATTTCCGCCATCGGACTCGACTAGGTTTTGATGGCGTGGAGCTGACGGGAACCGAACCGTCAGTCATCTCATCCTGGATTTTTTGATTCGCTCGCACGCGGACGATCGCAAGACGCCGCTCGAGCAGCCGCCAATTGGCCGCAACGCGGACTCTCTGTTGAGTCTGTGCGCGGTCCTCGCCGACTCCACTTTGAACGAGTCATCTCGGCGGCCAACTTTTATGGAGAGTGTTTTGAGTTTTTCTGAACTGAGTGCTTCCGAACAGGGTTTTGCAGCATTGGGACTGGCCGAGCCAGTCGTGCGTGCCGTGCAAGCGGCTGGGTATGAAACTCCGACTCCGATTCAGGCGCAAGCCATTCCGCTGGTGATCAGCGGTTGCGATCTGCTGGGAGTCGCTCAAACTGGAACGGGCAAGACTGCCGCGTTCGCACTGCCGATTCTGCATCGGCTGCTGCAATCAACGTCCACTCGTCCGGCTCAAGGTCGCTATGACCGACGCAAAATTCGCGTGCTCGTGCTATCGCCGACGCGCGAGCTGGCCGTACAGATCAGCGAGAGCTTCGCGACTTATGGCCAAGGCTCCGGCCTACGGCAGCTCGTCGTGTTTGGAGGCGTCAGCCAATATCACCAAGTGAAAGAATTGCGAGCGGGCGTGGACATTCTCGTCGCGACTCCCGGCCGGTTGCTCGACCTGCGCGAGCAAGGTTTCATCGACCTCAACAACGTCGAAGTGCTAGTGCTCGACGAGGCCGATCGGATGCTCGACATGGGATTTCTGGCAAGTGTGCGACGCATCGTGGCCGATGTGCCGAAACAACGGCAGACGCTGTTCTTTTCCGCCACGATGCCCAACGACGTGGCCGCTCTGGCTGATTCGATGCTGTGCAATCCGCAGCGGGTCGAGATCACTCCCGTCGCCACCACCGCCGAACGAGTCCAGCAGTCGGTCTGCTTCGTCGAGAAGCACAACAAGGTCCGCCTGCTGCGGCATCTGCTGCGGCAAGACGGAGTGACTCGGTCGCTGGTCTTCACTCGCACCAAGCACGGTGCCGACAAAGTCGTCCGCATGTTGGAAGACTCCAACTTCTCGGCCGACGCGATTCATGCGAACCGTTCGCAGTCGCAGCGGCAGCGAGCGTTGACGAACTTCAAATCCGGCCGCACGAGCGTGCTGGTCGCGACCGACATCGCCGCGCGCGGCATCGACGTGGACGGCATCACGCACGTCATCAACTACGACCTGCCAATGGAAATCGACAACTACGTGCACCGCATCGGCCGCACGGCCCGCGCGGGAGCCAGCGGCATCGCCATTTCGTTCTGCGCACCTGAAGAACGCAGACTACTCGCGGAAATTGAACACTTGATTCGGCAGCGCCTGGAAGTCCGCACCGACCTCCCGGTCTCGCACGTCGAGGCTCCGCGCAGTGCCACTCCTGTCGAAGATCGCCGCCCCGTGCGAGGGAACGATTCGCGACCAGAGACGACCGCGGCGAATGCCGGAATCCAACCGCGTCGTTCCTTCAGCGACAACGGTCCGCCGGCCAATCGCTCGGCCCGTCGTCCGAACAACGGCCAGCGGAGTCCCGCCAACGCCGCGGGCGAATCCGGTGGTCCGCCGAGCCGAGGCCCCAAACGGCCCCGCCGCTTCGGAAAACCCAATCGGTTTGCCTCGCCAGGCCGATAGTCCACCCGACACCAGCACGACGCGCCAGCGAGTGGTTTGAAGCAGAACCACTTGCTGGCGCGTCGTGCTATTTCTCATTACGATCTCATGGGTAAAAACAATCGTCGAAGTGAGCATTGCCATGAAGTCGCTTGTCGTGGTTCTCCTCTTCCTGTTGCTTTCCAACGGCGTGGTGACAGCACAGGAGACCGATGCCGCGAAGGTTGAACGTGGTTCGAAGACGGCCAAAGCGGGTTTCCAGAACGAGGACGAAATTCGGGGCAAGTTCAACAATTGGAAGACCGACGCGGATGCTCGCGCGTGGCTGGAGGCGATGCAGCATCCGATTGCCGATGTCACCAGCGTTTCCGCGTTGAAGCCGCATGGCGAAAAAGCGGATGTCGAAGTGACGGTCAAAACAAAGTCCGGCGAACGAGTCGAACGGATTTCGATCAAGCTCGTCAGCAGTGCGAACGGTTTCAATCAGATCGACAAACGCTGGCTGAAGACGTACGCCCAAATGTGGAAGATGCCGCCGAACGTCGCCGACGCCTTGAAACTGTTCGTCGGCGAAACGCCGCCGCGCGAGTCCAGCCGCGACAAACGGCGGATGTATCTGGATGAACTGGACGAGAACGCTCAACGGGCCGTTGTGGAGTTCTTCACCGCCAACAAGGACGAGATTGTTTCCGACTTGCTCTCTGGGGACGGCATCCACGCGGCGGGGTGGCTGATGGTCGCGCACAAAGTGACGGACAAACCCAAGTGGGTGATCCGCTCAGCCGCCGACGCCATCAAGTTCTACAGCGCAGGCCCGGTGGAACTCACCAAAGCCGGCAACCTGAAAATCGGCCGCATCACCATGCAACGCAAAGGGGGCGACAACGGCCGAGACACCGCCAAGATGCTGCAATTCAAAATCAACCCCGTGCAGCTTTTTGACGCCAAGTCATCCGCACCCGTCACGCGATAACGCAGCACCGTCAATCAGCGGTAGCTTTCGCCTGCTTCAGCACGAAGTCGATCAGCTCCGGGCATTCGAAGAACGCGGGCGAGACCTTGTGGCCTTCGCCGACGATGAGCTTCACGGTGATCGGGCCGCCGCCGGCTTCGTAGCGGTCCTTCAGGAGGCGTGTGTTTTCCGCGTACGGAACGGCGGCGTCGGAATCGCCGTGGACGACGAACATCGGCACCTTGTGTTTCAGCAAACCCTGGAGGTTGTCCAGCGGATTGAACTCGGTGAGCCGTGTGCGGAGTTCGGTCTCGGTCAGGTTGTAATCGGCGAGCGTGACCGGCTTGTTCTTCATCGGCCAGCCGTCGAGATTGCACACGGGATAAATTCCCACGAAGGCTTGCGTCTTGTCGGGATGCCGCGTGGCCCAAGCCAGCATCATCAGCCCGCCGCGACTCTGGCCCAGCAGGATCGGTTTCGCGGACCAACCGCGTCGGACCATCTCGTCGTAGAACAGCGTGAACCGCGCCGTGCTGGCCGGCGAACCGCGGACTTCTCCCAGATCGAACCCCGCGAGGCTGACCCCCGCGTGCAGGAAGCTCTCGAAGTACGCCCTCCGCTGCACGAGCGACACGCCCTTCAACGTCGGCGCGTACCAGACCCACGGCTTCCCCGCCGCCGGTTTCGGAGCGGCATACAGAAACGCCTTGTGCCCTTGCAGCTCAAACGTCTCGGCCGTTTTCGGCAAGCTGTCGTCCGCAGACGCGACCAGCGCGAACAACGAAAGCATCACCAGGCAAATCACTCGCAGCATGATTGAGTTCCACACGCCGTTGGATGGCTTAAGGAATCCGCAGAACGCCCGCAACACGTTGGCGTTCGAGAAAACAGTTTCATGGTTGTCTCTGAAACTGCCGCAGGTCCGCTTCATCTTCCGCGATCCACTCCGCGATCTCTTCACGAGACAACTGACGCGGTTCAGGCAACGTCGCCCCGGCAGCTCGCAACCGAGTCGCCAAGAACAACAGCAGTTGTTCCTTCTGCTCCACCGGCAGCGAATCGGCAGCCACTTTAATCTCGATCAGCGTACTCATGACGCTAGTCCTCTGACTAGAAATTCATTGACGAAAAGTGTGAAGCGGATTTCTTCATGAGCTAATGCCAACCGCGTTTACCGCAAGATCATACGCGAATCAGAAATCCTCTTTCCGAATCGTTTGCGTTTGAAGGTTACCGTTGCGAACTTTGTAGAGCGTGATTGTGTAGCCGCTCACTTTGTTTCCAACCACCGCGAACGAAAACACTTCGCTTGCCTTGCTGTAATCGGTCTCTGGTCCAAAGAGATGCTCGTAACCATACCAGTGATCTCCCGCCGCGTATTTGACGATGTAATTGCCGAGAGGAACGTCGATATTCACGGTCGTCCCACCTCGAACAAAGACGGTCAGAACGGGCTGCTGATACACCGAGTCAACCAGTTTCACGAGGTAGTTACTTCCGAATGAAGACTTGATCTCGAATGGCGCGACTCGCTCCGCAGTGCTGTAATCAATAACCGTTCCGGTCTTTGGCATTGCAAGCTCAAGTTCATTGAACCGCGGCGTTACCGGCTGCGGAATTGACCGTGATGGCTGCGGTGTGAAAGGTGCGGTCCGTTGAGGCTGGACGGACTGGGGTGAGTACGGGGTAAATGTTGGAGGCGCGGATTGCGTTTGGGGCGTGTTTGGCCCGGAAGTCATTCCGAATGCAACCGGGAATAAACCAAGCCACACAGCAGCGGCTGTGAAATAGCCAGCAACTTTTTGGCGCGTATCTCGCACATTAGCCGCCTTCTTGGCAGCAGTGAGTCCCGTTGGTGGATCAAAGTCTGCAAAGTCGTCTTCGTCGTGAAAATACTTCCAATTCTCGTTGCGAGCTTCGTCGCGAAGCTTTTGGTCGAAATCGCGCAAGTTCGTAACGAACTCATCTGCAAGGCGTTTCTTCGGCAGTCGAAACGTGTCCGACCCCGAAGGAAACTCCAAAAGAAAATCGGTCCCTTCGTATGAGCCGTTGCGATGGACATGAACGCATTTGAAATCTTCCATTTCCCAGATTGGCCAGTACCGTACTTCGTGGAACTGAACTCGAACGAAATGCAGCGGCGTCAATAACAACCAGCAACCGCAAGGCGACGAATGCCACTGCAAGATCGAACCGAAGCACGCACCGTGCAGCAGTGCGACGACAGCGGTGATTCCAAGCATCCACCAAAAGGTATCGTTGTACCGGTGCATGTCGTCCGCAAACTTGGAGAGCACGACTAACCAGCCAAGCAAAACGAAGCCCCAAAACCACGCAGCGAAGGCAGACCCGACTTCGAAACGAAATCCCTTTGTCTTCTCACCGGAAATCCTTCCGTGCAATTTCTTCTTCACGTTGTCCGGCAATTCCGCGAAGCAAACGATGCCCGAATGTGATGGCGAGCTTTTTCGAGATGATCCACTCGCAGACGGTGATGGCTTGGCTGAAGCGTCCGGCTTACTTGCCGTTTGCCGTCTCAAGGTGACATCGTAGTCGCGACGAGCTTGTGGGTCAGACAAAACGTCGTACGCCTGATTCAGCCCTTTGAGCATCTCGTTCGCGAGTTGCCATTCCTTCGGCTGGCGCGATTGGCTGAAACGATCTGGATGGAACATCGCCGCACGAACGCGATAAGCCGCGCGGATCTCTTCTAGAGTCGCTGTTTGCGATACGTCGAGAACGTCGTACAGCGTCTTGGAAGACATCGGAAATCACTCCACCATCAGCAAGGGTTCATTACCACGACGACTCTGCGGCGACATGCCATCACCTTGGAATGCGAGTGTCAACCGTCAGAAATCCTGAGCGATGGCCGAATGGCCTCAAGACGAACAGAAACGACTTCAAGAACAGACCAACACATACATCGGCCGATCCGAACTGGCAGAGTTACATGCGCACGCTTCATGAGTGTCATAGTCGGCGTCTTCTTCGTTGTCCCAAGCTTCGCGCAGCGCTTTCTCAGATGCCGCGAGCCAGTCTCGAAGTTCGTCTGCTTCGCGTTTGGGGTTTGGGTGGACAACGCCGTTTGGCGAAGTGAGCGAGTTCCCTCGAATCTCGCGAGTTCTTCGCGAAGCCGAGAAATCATCTTTCGGACACCAGCCTTGGTTAGACCTTTTGTCGGAAAGGGATGGTCGTGCTGAAGCCGCGCGAGCCAGTCTTCTAGGCATCGTAACTCTTCTTGGGCTTTGTCGTATTCTTGCCTGCTGGAAATCACCGTTATGCCTTCCCTCCAGCGGTCTGCTCAATCCGAACTCAGCCCTTCAGCCGATACAGGTACTCGCCCGCCTTGCGGACCAGCAGCACCCCTTCGGCTTCGCGATTGGCAAACGATTCGACGTCGATCGTGGCGGGGTCGCGGTAGCCGAGATTGATTTCGTGGCAAACGGCGTCGGGGATTTGCGAGGCGAGGGTGACTCGGACTCGTGGCTTCTCGACGCCATCAACAAACGTGCCGGTGCCGCGGACGTGGGTGCTGTGGGCGAGGACTCCCCACGGGTAGTTTTTGAAGCGGTCCCATTGCTGCGTGAAGTAGTCGCGGACGTGATAGCCGACCTCGGCAATCAGCGTGCCGTGCGTCACCGAGATCTCGTGCAGGTGCGGGGCGAAGATGATCAGCTCGCCGCCGTCGGCCACCACCGGTTCGAGCTTGTACATGCACTTGCCGGCGACCCACAGCTCGTCGTACATCGGTGGAGCACAACTCAGCACCGTGTGAAACGGCCGGTCCATCCACTGGATATGAACTTGGCTCGACAGGTCGGCGGCTTCGTTCCACGCGGACTCCGGCGTGCCGAAGAACAATCCGTGCAAGTTGCCGTCGCTGGCCACGACGAACGTGATCGCTCGGCGTGTGTTGGGGATCAGCTTGGCGGCTTGATCGACGACGGCTCGCACGGGCGTTCCCTTCACGCCGATGATCCCGACGTTCGTGATGAGTGCTCCGAGCCAGTGAAAGAAGTTCAGCAACTCCGGCCCGGAGATGCCGGGGAAGTAATACTTGTTGCCGCCGCTGAACCCAACCACCTCGTGCGGAAACACCGGGCCGAGCACCAGCAGCGTGTCGTAATCGGCGATCCGCGAATTGATCGTCACCGGCACATCGAGTGACAGCCGCCCTTCGGTGATCGCCTCGGTATCAGCCTTCGTGAGCGAGCCGATCGTCGTCAGTCGCGCGGGGTTGTTCCATTCGTGATTGAAGAGGCGGACGTTCGCGTACTTTCCGCCGGACGCTCGATCGGCGTCGCTCATGCCGAGCATCTTGGCAATCGCCGCTTCGGGCATCGGCGGATGCGTGCCGAGCGCGACCAGCACATCGACTTGCTTCGCAGCCGCACCGATCCGCTCGTGCAACGCGCTGAACAGCAACGGCAACGGCGCAGTCCGTGTCGCATCGGGCACGATGACCAACACTCGCTGGCCGACAAATTCGTTGGCGGGAACATCGCGGGCGAACCACTCGCGGACTTGGGCGTCGGTCAGAACGTGCATTCTTAAATCACCTTGAACACGAAAGACGGGTTTCACGCAGAGGCGCAGAGATCCTCGCGGTTGCACATGCTTGCTTCCCTCTGCGACTTTGCGCCTCTGCGTGAGACTGTCTTTGAAACTTGTCGGGACAGAACGAAACGAAGGATATAGGATTCCTCATAGCCAGACACGCTTAGTTGCAGTCCAGGGCAATTGCACATGAAGTCACGAACTGAAGAGGACTTGCAGGAGATAGTCCTCGTCGCTGGCGGCGATGAGTCGTTTGTTTTTGACACCGATTTTGTGGGTGAGGTTGTTTTTGAGCAGGCTCAGTCCGGCTCGGCGGAGCAGGC
>CAMAWN010000113.1 GCA_945861865.1 Candidatus Kuenenia stuttgartensis
AGTGATTCAGAGTCACTCGTGCTACCGTTACACCACCAGGCAGGATTCGTGTGCGGGGCGGGAATATACGCACGCAAACCATTGTCGCCAAGGGTGTCCGGGCGATTGAAGCCCACGTCATCACGAACTGCCGATGTCAGCGTGTGACCACGAAAGTCAGTGGGAAGTGCAACCGCTGGTGCAACCGTTGGTGCAACCAAATTTGAGGGCTTCTCATCGGTGCCAGTGGCTCGCATCGCCTGAGTGTTCTTGATCGGCGACGAATCGAGCGGCAGCATCGGCAGAGCATCCAGCGCGGAATGCACGTCCAATAGTCGCGGGTCGGTGTAGACGTTCGCCGTGAGTTTGGGATCGCTGTGACGCATCGCCGCTTGAGCCGTTCGCAAAGAGACGCCTCCCGCGCTCAACAACGTACCGAACGAAGTTCGCAGGGCGTGAACATCCAGCACTCGGCCCCGGTCATCCTTGTCCGCGATGTCAGCGGCTTTGAGGTCACGCTTCAGAATCTTCACCAATCCGTTTGGAACGGCGAAGCCGGGCGACATGGCCAAATAGTCGTCCGCAGATCGCGGCGCGTCTGAAATCCGCAGCGTGAGCTTGGTGTCCTTCTGCTGTCGATCGTCGAGCCACTTCCGCAGGTCATCGGCCATGTCCTGCCGCAGAGGAATCGAGTTTCCTTCCCGGTTCTTTTCGTTGGCCGCGTTCAAGACGATGTGCGGATGCGAGCCGTCGAATTGCAATTGGTTCACTCGCAGCGCGGCCAACTCACCTTTGCGGAGTCCGGTGAGAACCAGCATTTTGAAAATCAACGCTCGTTGGCGGCCCAGCCATTCGAGCCTGTCTTGTAACTCCGGGTTGTTCCGCAGTTGGTGTCGGGCACGCTCCAGAGCGTCCGAGATGCCATCGAACGTGAGCGGTGCATACTTCCAAATCTTCCGCCCAGCATCAGCCGGCAAATCGCGTTTCTTCGTGGGGATTCGCCCGAACTCCGCCAGTGGACGCCAACGAGCCACGAACAACAGCCGACCGAGTTCGCTTTCGGTCATCGCCCGGCGAACGTGGCGACGATCTGCCTTCTCGTTCGCCTTGCTGAGTCCCGCGAACGGGTTGACCATCAGCCGGTCATTTTCAACGCACCAATTGCAGAACGTGACCAGAGCGGTTTGGTAGGCGTTTCGATTCCGAGCGGACCAACCGTCTTTCAGACGCTTCACGATCCAACTTTCAAAAGTGACTTTCTTCAAATCGCCGAGTCGCCGGAATTCGCATTGGTTGCCGAGCCGTTTGAGATACCGCTCGATCTTGGCCCGATGATCCGCTGTGCAACCCTTGGCCTTCATCGACTCCACGAAGACGGCAATGTGATCGGCGAGAGGCACTGATTGATGATCGGCGATGGCATCTTCGGTCGAGGTCATCACTCCCGCCTTCACCAACTCCGCCCCCGTTCCAACTCGCCGAGCACGCTGCGCGCCGCATCTTCATCGCGGCAGCCGGTAGCCACTTTGCGAACGAACCCTTCACCGTCTCGAAAGTTCGCAGTGTAGGTTGCTGACTCTGTGACGATCCGCTCCGAACCATCCCGCCCGGTCGTCAGCTTAGCCAAGCGTGTCTTGCCCCTCGCTGGCTTCCAACGAGCGTACCGCTGGCCGTTCTTGGTGAAGAGTTCTACTCCAGGGGGCAGAAGTCGCGTCGTTTGTTTTTTGAAGACGCTTCCCATCACTTGGCCTCCACTTTCGTGACCAACTCCAGCCCGAACCTCGTCGCCAGCTTGTCCACAAGGTCGGAGCGTAGGCTTTGCTCGCCTTGAATGAACCGGCGGAGCGAACCCCGTGGAACTCCCGTTTCAATCTCAATTCGCTTGAGCGGCAATTGGCTTTCGACCAGTACGGCTCGCAGCGACTCGCTCACGGCCATCGTTTTGGACTTCCTCTTTGACATGGTAGGTTGTTCAACCCACTGAGCCAGTTGGGACGGTGGAGTCAAGTGAATACCCATCCGCCTTGCCATCGCCGCCGGTGTCTTTGAGATGCAGCAGTTCGATACTCGCGCGACATACGCCCCACCATCACCCGGCCCAACGCCCGCCGGAATCAGCAGCCCATCCGCAAACACCGTCTCGTCTTGTCCGAGTCTACCTTTGGCGGATCTCCGTCGGTGTCCTCCAGCACCAGAATCTTGTCATTCGCTTTTTGCCCCGGAGCAATCTGCGGATAAACCTCCGAAGCCGCGATCCACAATCTCCCCTGCGGATCAAAGTTCATCGGAATCGGTTTGTGCAGCAACGGATCGGCCGCGAAGAGATTGACCTCAAAGCCGTCGGGCCACTTCCGTCAGTCGTTTGATGAGGATCGTTGCGTAGGAGCCGCGAGGCAGGTCGAACGACAGCGTCAGTTTGCGGCGGCCTTCGTACAACTCGTCGCGGTCGGACTGGTGCTGCACATTCGCGGGGACGTAGATCGCGGCGCGCTGGCCTTTCGAGAAGAACGCGTCGCGGGGGAATTTGACACGCATCGTGCGCGGTTCGAGGCCGAACTCGGCGAGCACTCGGTGCAGGCGGTCGAACAGCGGGCCGGCTTCCAGCTTCAGCCGTGCGGATGGCAGCGGCAGGCGGAGGTCGAGCAACTCACCGCGCTGCGGTTCGTCGAGCGAGTGAAAGAACGGTGACGGTCGCTCACCAAACGCGACATCGAACAATTGCTCCGGCCGGGAGAGGTCTCGCAACGATTCGGCGAGCAGCCGATTCCAGACCGCGCTTTGAAACGCCGAGAGCCATAAGCCGCGCAGGTCGCTGCGCATCAAAGCCAACGCCCGGCGGAAGTCGGTCGGGTGATCGACCAGAAACGTCACGATGCTCCGCCGGCTGCCGCGCGGCATGTCTGTCTTGAGGCCGAGCCAGTCGCCCCAACGGTCGCGAAGCAGTTGCTTTTCCTTGCGATCGTCCGGCCGGTCGTGTTCGTTCGGGTCGGCGAGAGCCAGCCACAACGCTCGCTCGTAGTCCCCTCGGCACCACGGCACGGCGATGAACTCACCCGATTGCCCCAACGAGCCGAAACGTTGGTCGTCGAAATAATTCGGCACACCGTTGACCGCGACATCGCTCAGAGCCTGCTCAGCACTCGCGACCTCGGCGTCCGACATCGAACGCAGGACCAGCGTGAAGCGATTTCCAATGAGGTCCGCCGCGTCGAACGGCCGATCGGTTTGGCCGAGGTAATTCAGTTCGAGGCTCGTCTGCGACAAGTCATTTCGCGGGCCGTTCTTGATCGTGACGAACTGCTCGGTGACGGCGTGCCGATCCTTCAAGCCTCCGTAGCTGACCTGCTGCCGAGCCAAGTTCCAGCGTCGCAAGATCGCATCAATCGCCTCCGGCGTGCCGAGCGATTGCTTGGTCAGCCGGTAAATGGCAAACGAACCTCGGCCATGAGTGGGTCGGTCGGTCAACTCGGTGACTCGAAAATCCTCCGGCAAGCATTTGAGTTTCATCAGACGTCTCGTGGGATGCGGACAAAGCTGGAGCGGAGTATCTTGCCGAACGATCCCTGTGTCGAACCTGTCGCCACGAAGGAATTGCCACGAAAGAATTGCCACGAAAGAACACAAAGATCGCAAAAGAGTTTTCGGCCCGCGGATGCCTGCATGTCCGAGAATTCATTTCGGTCACGTTCGCCTTTCGTGCTCTCTCGTGTTCTTTTGTGGAAAACCTAATTCTTGAGGAAATAAATTTGTCGTCGAAGTCGCCTCCGTCTCCATCGATTCCGCAGGCCGGTGACATCGAACACGAGTTCGGTGTACCGATTCCCGGTCGGATCTTACCGCCGGAGCAGTGGGCCAAGACTGCTCTCAAAAAAGTGCCGGACGGTTTGCTCGATTGGGACTCGCTGTTCGGTCGCCGAGCACCGATCATCATCGACATCGGTTGCGGCAACGGCCGCTCGACGCTCAGTTGCGCGATTGCGAAGCCGGACTGCGATCATCTCGGCATCGACATCCTGCCGGTCGTAATCCGCTACGCCACTCGTCGAGGCAACCAACGCGGACTGAGCAACATTCGCTTCGCCGTCATCGGCGGCCGAGAACTGCTCGCCGAGCATGTCGCAGCCGGCTCGGTCACGGAGCTTCACATTTACCATCCGCAACCGTTCTACGATCCAGCGCAGATTCACCGCCGGCTCATCACGCCGGAGTTTCTGGCTCTCGCGCATCGCGCGCTCATACCGCGCGGCAAGCTGTTTTTGCAGACGGACCATCCGGGCTATTGGGCTTACATGAAGTCGGTCGTGCCCTGCTTCTTCGAACTGCGAGAACTCAACGGCCCGTGGCCCGACACGCCACGCGGTCGGACCCGTCGCGAGATCATCGCTCGCAGCCACGGGTTGCCGATCTTTCGCGGTGAGGCGGCTCGACGTGACGAGATCAGCATCGAGGAGTCGCTGCAACTCGCGAACTCGCTGCCACCGCCGACCTTCAACGCGGATCGCCGGCTGCGGAAGTTGGATGAGATTGAGGCTCGTTCGTAGCTCGACTCAGAGCGTCGAGCTACTCCGCCAAATCCAAGCAGACCAAATGCGTTTCGCTGCGCAGGTAGACTCGCCCACGAGACAACACTGGCGCGGCCCAAGCGGGGTACTTGATGCCGGTCACCGACATTCTTCCGAGTTCCTCGTACTCCTTCGCGTTCACCTTCGCGAGTGCCAACGTGCCACGTTCGCCGAGGATCAGGAATCGGTCGCCGATCTGAATCTTCGAGCCGCGACCCAGCAGCGGAAACGGGATCGTTTTCCCAGTGCCGTCCTTGATTTCGCCTGTCACCGGGCTTTGCGTGAGTTTCGAGATGTCCCCTTCGTAGCCGGTCGTTTGCCAGATCACATCGCCGGCCTTCAGATTGAGACATCGCAGCTCACCCTCGTTCTCGTGTCGACCGCTGAAGCCATAGAGGTGGCCATCGACGTGAATCGTCGTCGACCAGTGGTTCAGCATGTTGCGAGCGTCCTGCCACAGAACTTTGGCGTCCTTGCCCGACGGTGCGACCTGCAACAGCGCCGAGCCGGCCTTGTACGCGGCCGACAGAAAAATCTTGTCGCCAATGACCACCGGCCGAGCCGCATTGACAGACTCACGCTCCTTCGGCCGGAACCAGAACTTGAAATTCTCCGAACCGTCCTTCGGATCGACTGAGACCAGTCCTTGGCGCATCAGACAGAGTAGATGCCGGCGTCCATGAATCGTCGCCGCGATCGGCGACGAATAGCTGTAAATCGACTCGGTCCCGGTCCACTCGTACTTCGGCTTGATCGAGCCACCCGTCTCGACGCCGTCCCACGTCTTCTTGCCGACACTCTGCCAGACGGTGTCGCCGGTCTCGGCATTGAAGGCGACCACTCCGGAGTTCGGCTGGCCGCCAACCAGCACGATCAGCAGATTGCCTTCGAGAATCGGTGTGCAGCCAACGCCAAAAAAATTCTCATCGTCGGGGATGCGAAAGTCTTTGCCGCAGTCCCTCGCCCAGATTTGCTTGCCGGTCACGAGGTCCAGGCAGAATAGCTTTCCTTCGGGGTTGAACGTGAAGACACGCGTCTTCGTCAGCAGCGGAGTGCAGCGCGGGCCGTTGTTGTAAGCGTAGCGATCTTCGTACTCGGTCGCGTATTTGAATTGCCAAAGCGGTTCGCCGTTGTCGGCTCGCAGACAATCGACGATGTCTTCGTTGCCACGCGGCCGATGAAACACGACCAGCCGATTCCCCACGACCGACGGCGCGCTGTAGCCAGTTCCGACACGCATCGACCATGCCGTCTTCAGCCCCTCTACCGGCCAACTTTTCAGCCAATTCGTTTCGTTGCAGACGCCGGTGCCGAGCGATCCCAAGAAGCACGGCCAGTCCTCCCCTTTGCGATCGGGAACCGGCACGTCGGTGATCGGCTTGCCAACGACTTCGCCGGTCAATGCGGCACGACTGACGGCCGGCTTCGGATCGGCGGACATTGCGTTTTCGGTCGCTGCCAAAAGCAGCGCACTCATGACGACGATCAAGGTCCATCGCGTGAGCATTCGGTCGTCTCCTGGTTGTGGAATCCCTCATCCGGCCTTCGGCCACTTTCTCCCAAGGGGAGAAGGATTGTGACGATGTCGTTTCGAAAAATGGCTATCGGTGGCCTACGGAGTCTGCCTCCGGCAGACGCAGAATCTTGTAGGTGTCGTTCGAGTACAGCAAGTCCGCGTCGTATCGAACTCGCGCGCGAGTGATTGCGAAACGGACACCGGTCTGACGGACCAACTCACGCAATTCGTCGGCCGAGTAGGTCTCGTCATCTACAAAACTCTTCTCGCTCCATTTCGTGATCAGCCGCAATCGGCGATTCCATTCGACGATGCCGGCAGCATCCTGCGGACAATCTTTGAGGTTGACGTACTCTGCCCGCTGAGCAAACCACTTGAAGGCCTCGGCTTCGAATGGCGTGTGAAAGACCGTGTCCGTCCGAGTATTCGCCGCGACCCATCGGCAGGCATCTCGCCAGTCGGCTCGCATCGCCGACGGCAACTGATTGGGCGGAGGTATGACACGAGTTGCAATCACCGCCCACGCCAATCCGACACCTCCCAGCAGCCACAGCCAGCGCTGGCGAAACACACTCGGCAACAAGATCGCCACGGCGACCGGCAGCAGCAGATCGAACAAGCGGAACGGATAAAACTTCAGCACCACCATCCGCCAATGAGGCTCTGTCAGCAGATTCGCAGGTTGCAGTCGCGGCCCAAATCCCGCAAACAATCCCATCCCGGCAACCAGAGCGGCCGCGACGACGTAGCCCATCCACCAGCGATCATCCCGTGACCCCGTTCGTCGATGCCTCGACCACCACATGCTCAACCACACCACCGCCAGCGTTCCGTACCGGACGTAATTCGCAACCGCGAAGTCCATCGGGTCAAGATGATGCTTCAGCCGGTAGTAGACCTGGATGTAGTTGGCAATCACACCGGTGTGAGTATTCGACGCACGCAACATCTCGATGGCTGGCCAAAGTCCGAACAGAGCTACGAGTACCAGCAGAGCGGTTGCGACCAACCACCGTCGCCATCGCAAAAGTTCGACCTCAAATCGAACGATCTCTGCAAAGACCATCGCTGCCAAGTGCCATAGCCCGATGATGGGGTGAAAACTGATGGCCGCTCCGCAGCACGCGGCCGCAGTGAGCAATCTTCGATCGAGCATCGCCGCGATCGACCAGAACACCAGCGAGTACGTGACGACCTTCGATTCAAAACCACCGATCAACCACTCGCCCGACAGATTGCCGATCGCTTGCATCCCCAGAAACAACCACGCCGAAAGCAACGCCGATGCGCGCGGCAATGCATGCTCCGAGTCCTCGCGGTTCAGCCGAGCGGCCAACGACGTCCAACTGGCGGCAACCATCGCGAGGCTGATCGCTCGTCCGAGGAACGCGACCGTCGCGAAGTCGAACCACAGTGTCAGCCAGCCGAACGTCCAATAGAAAACTTGATGCGCGGGAAACGACGACAAGAACAAATCGTCGGCACACCACGACGGGTTCCACGAGTGCCGCGCCATCGCGAGGTAGTGTGGTTCATTCACCGCCGGGATCGGCGCAGAGGCGAGCGACGCGAGCAGAAAGCTGAGCCACACGGCCGCGACGACGAGCAACTTAGAGCGACGCTCGGTCACGATGCGGTCCTCGTGGCAGATGCGTCTCGCATCCGAACGACGCGAGACGCGTCGCCCACATTACTTCTTCTTTGCCGCCTTTTTGGCGGACTTCTTTGCCACTTTTTTCGGCGCGGCGGCTGTCTTTGCCGCCTTCTTTTTGGCAGCCTTCGGGGCTGCGGAGGAAGCGCTCTTCTTTTTGCCGCCGAAGACCTGATCCCAATTCTTCCAGAATTCCGGGGTCGTGCCTGTCCGAACGATCGGTCCACTCATGCTGTGATTTCTCCTCGACTTGCAACTCATGAACAATCAACTTGCACGATGGCAGGCGAACATCGCACCACCTTCGAGCGGCAGAACTATGCCGCACGGACCGTTTTCTTGTCAAACACCTGACCGAGCCACCCGTTCTGGGCACGGACTTTGCGACGGACACCTCCGCACTGCCACATGAGATCGGGCCACTTGATTTTCGGCAGTCTTATGAGAGGGCTTGTCAGATGGTGCCGGTCCAACTCAACTATCGCGTGTTGCTGTCGACTCCCGGTGCTCAATTGGTGCCGCCAGAGATGATGGCTCCCCAACGGAAGCAAACACGGAAACAAACGATGTTGTTCAACCCTTTTGAAGACGAAGCACGCTTCATGAGAGCTTGGCACGCGGTCGAGATCGCTCGGCCGGTGCAGCAGGGGTTGTTCACCTTTGACGTCTCTGACTTGCCGTACTTTCTCGTTTGCGGAGGCCGCAAGCCCGGAGCAACCGTCAGCGTCACGAAGGGCGAAGTCAAAGTCAGCCGCCCGCTGATCATCACGCCCGATAACATGCGGCCGGAGTTCGAAGACTTCTTCGAGGAAAACGACGAGGCCGACTTCGTTCAATTTTTGATGGCTCGCACGGCGGCCTTCTCGAACCTCAAAATCCGCAACTCGTCCAGCGAGAAAAAGCTGGTCAGCGACAGCATCGAAGAGGTTGTCGAGAAGCTCAACAAGCAACTCGATTCGGAAGACGAGGACCGCGTGGCAATCCTGACCGCTCCGCCGAAACTCGGAGGCGTCGCGCTGCTGAAATACACGACTGAGCGAGTCATGGCCAGCGCGCCGGACAACGTCCAAGAGCTTCGCGAACGTGGTTTTCTACCGGGGTCATGAATTCTGCGGCCCGGCGAGCGGAGGGTGTCAACCCTTCGAGAAAATCGCCAACCGCGTTCTGACCGAAACTCGGAGGACTAACGCCCTCCGCTCGCCGAGGCGGTTGCAATCTCGTGTGTGACGGTGCGTGTCTTCGATTTGTGTTCCGGCACGCGCCGCACGAGGTGGATTTCAAAGATCTCGTAGCTCGGAAAGTCGATGTGCTGCCGAGCCAGTTCTTCCAAGCGAGCGACCACTGCCGCGACTTGCTCGTCCGCTTCGCGAGGTTCGGGGTCGAAACCGACTTGCATGGTGATCCTCAATGTCTTCGGCGTGTTGCGGTGCATCCTCCGCTGCCCCCCCTGCACCTGCGGGTATGCCTTCGGGAACGCTCGATGGATCGCAGTCTGCAGCGGCTGAAACGGCTTCGCATGGTAGTACGAGAAAATCCACACGCTCGCCGATGCCGCAATCGCGAGCGTGAAGATGCCGAGCATCGCCTTCGTTCCGGAAAATTCGCGCGGCGAATTTCCGAAATGCTGCGAACCGTCGTCGGATGCCGCAGGAACAGATTCAGACATGTCACTTCACTTCTGAAGAAGAGGATTCTTTCAACGGCGGCAGCACACGATCAAGGTCCACAGCCGGTTGCGGAGACTTGCCCGACCAAGCCACTTGTCCCGCGCGGTCGATCCAGAAGACTCCGGTTTGAGTCTCCAGTCGGTCCTCGTCGTAGCGGCCCCACAGACGGTGAATGAGAAACTCCGGATCGGACAACAGCGGAAATGGAAACTTGCCACCGCGTTCCATCGCTTGTCGATTGTACTGCGGGATTGCAGCGCTGACTCCCACAACCTGCACGCCGCGACGCTTGAGTTCGGGGAACTGCTGCCGCGTTCGCAGCAACACTGGATCGCGATCGGCTCCCGCTTCGCCGTCGAAGAAAATCAGCAGCACTTCTTGGCGACCGAGATAACGCTCGAATTTCAGGAGTTCATTCTGGCTGTCGAGCGCCAGAAACTTGGGAGCCGGCCGTCGCTCATCGAGCATCGCCGCCGACCGTTGCTGCGGCGGTTGCGACAGCTTGAATGCAACCAGTCCCACAATGACCGCCGCCGCCATCGGCAGCACCAGCACGCGCGGTCGCCACACTCGTTCGGCCACGTCTCAACCTTTCGTGATCAGCTCGTCGAGGTTGAGCAACGCATTCGCCACCGAAACCCAGGCGGCCCGCGCCGGCAGATCGCGAGCACTGCCCCCCGAAGCATTCGCGCCGAGCACTCGCTTGGCTTCGCCAAGATTCGCCTCGAAGCGAGCACGTTCCGACTCCCACAACTCGCGCAGGATCGCGGTTTCCGAACCGCTCGCCGAACGTGCGAGACACAGTCGAAATCCAGCGTCGATGCCGGCGGCAACGTCGTTCGTTCGCAACAACTCCGCCAGCGAGACCGCCGCTTCGACGTAAACCGGATCGTTGAGCAACGTCAGCGCCTGCAACGGCGTGTTGGTTCTCGGACGTTTGATGACGCAAGCCGTTCGATCCGGAGCATCAAAGTTCACGAAGCTCGGATACGGCGAACTGCGTCGCCAAACTGTGTAGACGCCTCGCCGAAAACGATCCGCTCCGGTCGAAGTCGGATATTTGTTGTCCACCGCTCCGGTCACGCGCCAGATGTTCGCGGGCTGCGCCGGATAAACCGGCGGCCCGCCCAGCTTGCGAGTCAGCAAACCGCTGACCGCCAACGCTTGATCCCGAATCAGCTCGGCCGTCAGCCGCTGTCGAGGACCGCGAGCTAGCATTCGGTTGTCCGGATCCCGCATCCGCATCTGCGAAGTCTCACGCGATGTTTGCCGATACGTTGCCGACGTGACGATCACGCGATGGACGTGTTTCATCGACCAACCGCTGCGGACGAATTCGACCGCCAGCCAATCGAGCAGTTCACGATGCAGAGGCTCTTCCGACATCACTCCGAAATCTTCAGGGGTTGTGTGCAGTCCTCGTCCGAAGAACTCCGCCCACCAGCGATTGACGGTGACTCGTGAGACCAACGGGTTGTCCGAGCGGACCAGCCAGCGAGCGAAGCCCAACCGATTGCGCGGCAGATCCGCCTGCCACGCCGGCAACTCGCGCGGTGTGCCGGACTCAACCACCTCGCCTGGTGTCTCGAAGTTGCCGCGTTTGAGCAACCGCGTTTCGCGCGGCTCGTCGCGTTCGAGCATGACCAACGAAGTCGCTGGCTTGAGTTGCTCGTGTTCCTGTTTCGCACGAGTCAACTCCTGCCGCATCGCTTTCAAATCGGAGTCACGGTCGAGGAAGAAGTTTTTCAACTGCTGTTGCTGCTTCTTGTTTCTCCGGGCTTCGGCGGTCTTGAAAATTCTCAGCACAACCGGCGTGAGTTCTTTCGGCGGATCGCCGGCTTGGACGGCATCGGCCATCGTTTTTTGCCAGGCGACGAAGTCCGCCTCTCGCGATTGCTCGTGTCGCTCGCACGCGGTCATCAGCGACTGCATTCGCTCGGTCGCGGTTTGCCGGCGTGAAATCGCTTCGGGCGAATCGGGCAACTCGGCGGACGGGCCATCGAAATCACGAGCCGCACTTCCCTTCGACTGTTCCCGCGTTTCGATCTCGGTGTTGTTAAAAAATGCGAACAGCCGGTAGTACTCGTCCTGCGAAAATGGATCGTATTTGTGGTTGTGGCACTGACAGCATTCGAACGTCGTGCCCAGCCAGACGGTGCCTGTGACGTTCACTCGGTCGAAGATCTGGTTGACGCGGTTCTCTTCCTGATCCGTTCCCGCTTCGACGTTGACCGTCGTGCCGCGATGAAAACCGGTCGCAATGCGTTGCTTCAAAGTCGCGTTCGGCAGCAGGTCGCCGGCGAGCTGCTCGACGGTGAATTGATCGAACGGCATGTCCTCGTTGAGTGCTCTGATGACCCAATCGCGAAAGGCCCAGGCCGACCGATGCCCGTCCCGCTGAAACCCATTGCTGTCGGCGTACCGCGCCGCATCGAGCCACGGAGTCGCCCAGCGTTCACCGTAGGCCGGGGACGCGAGCAACCGATCGACGGCTCGCTCGTAAGCGTCCGCCAATTCGTCTGCCAAGAATGAGTTCAACTCGTCGAGTGTCGGCGTCAGGCCGATCAAATCGAGCGACACGCGCCGCAGCAGTTTTTCTCTCTCGGCCATCGGCGACGGCGACAAGCCTTCCCGTTCGAGCCGGTTGAGCACAAAGAAGTCGATCCCGTTGCGACACCAGTCTCGCTGGTGAACTTGCGGTAGCGCTGTCTGCTTCGGAGAGATGTAGGCCCAGTGATCGGACTTGGCTTTGGACGGCGTGGCGTCCGGCTCGCTCGCCGTGACGACCAGCACACTCGCGAAGAACGCGACGCCAAGGCTTAGCCCACGAATCCGCATCTCGCCGCCTCCGAGTTCGACGACTTGCGTCACGGCCGCAAGTCACATCCCAACGGGTGTGATTCTATTGCCCAGGCCGACGTACGCGAACCGTCCGCGCAACAAAAAAGGAGGCGTGCAGCCGCCCCCTTCGGTGAGTTCCTTCACCCGTCGCAAACTCCTTTCGCGACGATTCCTCCGGTCAACTCCTTTCCGAGAATGCTCGCCGCACGGGCGAGTGTTGCAGTTCACGGTCAGGTGGGGCACTGCAGTTGAATGTCGAGGTTCAACGAGGCCGTGCGATCTCCGTTCTGAAACGTCTGGAGGATTTTATTCCAGTCTTCGCCTTGCAACTTGCGGCTCGTGCGAAAGACCTGCCACTGCTGCTCGCGTTCGATCACCGCCACATGCGGCAGCGGCTTGTTCTCAAACAACTTGTGAACCGTCTCAGCACACAGCCGAATCAATGGTTGAACATGAACTCCTTCGAGTTCAGCAGCGTCCAGAGCAAGTCTTCTGCGGCTGGCCGTTTGTCCGATTCGCCGTCGAGGTACTTTGTGGCCGTGTTGAGTTCGTCACTGCTCGGCAGGCGTGACAGCGAACCGAGGTACAATTCCTCGATCAAATCCTTGAGCGGGCGGCGCTCTTTCTCGGCGAAGAATTGACCGATCTTGCCGTCGCCGCTGGCAAGCTTGTTCTCGATCTCGTCCGAGTTCGACAGCAGCAGCACTTGGGCCAGCGTTGCACCGGGCGAGCGTTCGCACTCACAGGCGGTGACTCGCTTCGGGCGATCGAAGGCGTCGAGGAAATACGAACCGAAATTCTCGTGCGGCAGATCAATCGCTCGTGCCGAGGAACCGATGCCGCTGAAGCGATCGCGCACTCCGGTCGCCTGATTGACCGAATCGAGGAACACCTCCGCGATCAGGCGGCGGGCGTAAAAGCGGGCGTAGTTCTGTCGATCGTGTTCGTTGTCGGGCGTTGGTTGCGAGGACAACTGATAGACCTGACTCGTGACCATCTGCCGAATCGCGTGCTTGATGTCAAACTTGTGAGCGCGAAAATCGTCCGCGAGGAATTTCAGCAGTTCGGGGTTCGAGGGCGGGTTCGTCTCACGCAGGTCATCGACTTCGTGAACGATGCCGCGGCCGAAGAAATGTCCCCACAGCCGGTTGACCATCGTGCGTGAAAAGTACGGGTTCTCGGGCTTCGCCATCCAATCGACCAGTGCGTGGCGGGGATCTTGTTCGGAGGTGAACTCGGCGTAATCGCCGTCGAGAAATTTGGGTTTCGGTGATTGCTTGGTCAGCGGGTTTTGATCGCCGCGGGTGACATTCGGAGCGTTGAAATACGGCGGCGGTTCACCGAATGATTTCTGTCCCAACCGCGTGAAGAAGCCGGACAAGCCGTAGTAGTCCTCTTGCGAATAGCGTTCATACGGGTGGTGATGACACTTCGCGCATTGCAGTCGCAGGCCGAGAAACACCTGCGCCGTGTCGGCCGTCGATTGATGCAGCAGATCGTCGCGCATCTGCCAGTAGCGGTTGATCGGCGGAGCGTCCTGCCACTCACCGGATGCCGCAATCACGCCGCGAGTGAACTCGTCATACGGCACGTTGCGAGCAACCTGGTCTTTGATCCAATTGTGAAACGCGTACGCCGCGCGGTTGGCTCCGGCCAAATCCGAGTTCCGCAGGATCGACCCCCAGCGCAACGCGAAGAACGCCGGATAGTCCGGCGATTCGAGCAATCGATCGACGGCCGCCTCGCGCTTCGTCGCGGTCGCGTCATTCAAGAACGTCCGCACCTCGACCGAGGTCGGCAAGCGGCCACACAGATCGAGCGTGGCTCTTCGCAGGAACGTCGCGTCATCGACCAGCGGCGACGGCTTGAGTCCCAGCTTCTTCCATTTCTCGACGACCAGTCGGTCGATCTCGCTCTTGGGTGTGAAGTTGGCAATTTCTTGGAGCGGCTCGCCATGCGGCACGAGCGAGAGAAAGACGGCAACTTGACCCATGTACCGCGTCATGATCGCGGCTTCGCCCGATTGCCCGGTCGTCCTGACGAGTCCATCTGGCGAGACGCTGGCGACGACGTCGAGGTTGCTCGAGTAATCGGCCTGCCGAGTCACGTCGCGCTGCGATCCATCACTGTATTCGGCAATGACCGCGAGTTGCTGTTGCACGTTCGTCGAATGGCCGCCTCTGTCCGTTCGCAACACGCGTTCCTTCGGCAACACCTGCAGCTTGACGACGTGCGGCACTTCCGGTGACGACGCCGGAGCACTCGATTCGATCCAACTCAACAGCAGCCGATATGGCTCGCTGCCGACTTCGAGGCGACGTCCGCCACCGTGCGGCACCGAGCCAACGGCTTTGCGAAGCAACAGGCTGCCGCTCGCGTTCGAGACGTTGACACGCCGCCCGCGAGCCTCCTTCACGAGTGCCGAGTAATCGAACTCCGTGTCGAAGCCGAACAGTGACAACTGAAATCCGTTCTGGCCACCTTGCTTGCCATGACAGCCACCGGCGTTGCAGCCGAAGCGACTCAGCAGCGGCACGATCTCTGTGGAGAAATCGACCGCGCGCGAGTTCGCCATCCCTTTGACCGCAACTGGCACTGTCGCGGTCTGTCCGTTGATCGTGATGCGGATCTCGGTCGAACCATCGGCGATCGGCAGCACGTAACCCGACTCATCGACTGTCGCGACGTTTGGCTGCGCGCTGATGAACTTGGCCGAGCGAGTCGCATCCTGCCCGTTCGCCTCAACCAGCAACTGACGCCGAGCAAACGGATCGGACAACGTTACCGAATTCGGATGAACCGTCAGCGTGTCGGCGGCCAACGCGGTCTGAGCGGCAGCAACGAGGACGGCGGCCAGTGTGAGCAGAATTTGAGAACGGATCATCGTCATCGAAGTTCCCTCGGCGGCGAGAAACAGGAACACATCTTGTTAGAAGCTGTTGCAGAACTAGCACGAAGCGCAAGCGAGTGGTCAAAATCACGACAGAACAGCCACTCGCTCGCGCGTCGTGCTGGTTATGAAACGGCCTCAAGGTGGGACCAATGTAGTGCCGGACTCCCAGTCGCGCTAAGTCTATCCGCCAATTCGTGGTGCGGACGGCCCGCCGACACCGGTCGAAGTTTCGGGTTGTGCCGGCGCGGTCGAACCGCTCAGCCCGCGCGGCAACTCAACTTCAAAACAGGTCGCCTGTCCTTCACGAGACCAACGCAGCGTGCCGCCATGCGATTCGGCGATCTGTTTCGCGACGGCCAATCCCAAGCCGGTCCCTTCGGGTTTATCGGTGACGAAAGGCTCGAAGAGCTGTCCGGCAATCGCGTCGGAGGGACCAGGGCCCGAGTCGAGAACTCTCAAGCGGATGCCGTCTGGCGGCGCATCGCCGATCTCGACACGGACCCATGCCGCAAGCGACGCTGCCTCGCGCGGCGCGGCCGCATCGATGCCATTGAGCAACAGGTTCACGAGCAGTTCTTGCAATTCGTCATGATCGCCGAGCACCGTGATCGGTGACGCTGGCGGGGACCACTGCAATTCGACGCCGACATGCCGACTGCGCGGACGAATCAGCGACAAGACCTCTTCGACCAACTGCGTGAGCGACAGTTCGCGCCGCTCCGACGAACGTACGGCTTCGTCGCGCCGCGCACCGAGCGTCAGAAAACGTTGCAGGTACGATTCCATCAGTCCAAGTTGCCGCAAGGCCATCTCGGTCGATTCCGCATGTTCGCCGAGCGGACATTCACGCGCGTGAACTTGCAAAGCCAGACGCGCTCCCGTCAGCCAGTTGCGAAGTTGATGAGCCAGTCCGGCTCCGAGTTGTCCCAGCGTTTTGAGCCGCTCGTTGCGACGGACCTGTTGTTCGTACCGAGTCAGTTGCTCCACCATGCGGTTGATCGACAGCGTCAGGTCGCGCAGTTCGTCGTTGCGTGTTGGCAGCGGCATCGGCTGGAAGTCGCCGCTCGCGATGCTCTCGCTCTGTTGGCTCAACCGTGCGATCGGTCGAGTGAATCGCTGCGCCCACCACGCCGTCAGCACCAGCGCCGCCAACGCGGTGACGCCACCGGCGATCAACGGCGGCAGGACCGCTCCGCGAGTTGCCGTCCACCAACGATCTTCCGGGTACAGCACCAACAACGACAGCGGTCGCGTGGCCGTTCGCCGCAACGGCACCTTCGCGGTCAGAAAGCTGCGGCCCTGAATCTCGACGAGCGGATTGCTCGACAAGTCCGACAACGGCCCCGTGTCAGGAACCGCTTTGAGCCGAACGCGCGCATCCGCATCGAGCGGCAACGTCGCCGCTTGAACCTGCTGCTGAGCATCCCAAACGACGAACTCCGCCCCCGACAATCCCGCGAGCTTCTGCAACACCGACTCTTGCAACGGAAAGTTCGCATCCGACAACGTCGCCACGACGCGAGCCAACCGATCGGATTCCTCGCGCCGCGCCCAACGACTGCCGACCCACGCGCTCACGCCGCTGGAGAGCGTGCTGGCGAGCACAATCACGAGCAGCATCGGAACCAGCAGTTGTCGCTGAATCGGCCAGCGCATGAATCACGTCGGGAATTCGAAGGTTGGAAGTTGCCACTGTCAGGCAGTAGACCGAGCGGACGTCCGTTTGTCATGCTCTGACGCCATGCGAACCGACTCGGAACAAGTTGTCACGCGGCCATTGGTGCTCGTGGTGGGAGCCGGCATCAACGGTGCGGCGGTGGCCCGCGAGTTGACGCTCAACGGTGTCTCCGTTGTCGTCGTCGATGCGAACGACATCGCGTTCGGAGCGACCTCGCGATCCTCGCGATTGATTCACGGCGGACTGCGCTACCTCGAACGAGGCGATGTCGCTCTCGTCCGCGAATCGCTGCGTGAACGAGCCATCTTGCTGAAGACCGCTCCGCAATTTGTGCGGCCGTTGCGATTGCGAATTCCCGTGCGTCGTCGCTTCGGTGGCCTCATCTGGAGCGTGCTGACATTGCTCGGCGGGGACCGCTCGTGGCTCGGCCGATTCTGGCTGCGCTGCTTTCCGAACGCCCGCGAGCGCGGTCTGTATCTGATCCGCCTCGGCCTCTGGATGTACGAGTGGTTGGCCGGCCCATCTCTTCTCAACTCGGGAGCAGGTCGCCGAGGACCGAGTGCGAAACGATCGACGGTCGATGCTCGTTTCCGTTTCGTCTGCGAATACTTCGACGCTCAGATCCTGTCGCCCGAACGGTTCACCGTTGCACTGCTCGACGATGCGCGACAACTCGCGCAGCAACAATCGCTGACCTTCGATCTCCACACGCACACGCTCGCCGAGTTCCACGGCCAAGAAGTTCGCCTGATCGACCGACTGGGCCGCAACGCGCCGATCACGCTGCGGCCCGACGTCATCATCAACGCCACCGGAGCCTGGGGCGATGCGACGCTGGCCGATTGGCGCATCGGTTCTCCGAGACTCTTCGGTGGCACGAAGGGGAGCCACTTCGTCACCGCGAATCGCGAACTGCGAGCGACTCTCGATGACGGCGGCCTCTACGCCGAAGCCAGCGACGGCCGCATGGTCTTCGTGCTGCCGCTCGGCGACGAGCAAACGCTGGTCGGCACGACGGACGAACCGTTCGACGCTCGGCCGGAAACCGCTGTCGCCGAACCGCGCGAGATCGACTACTTGATCGACTTGGTCAACGAGGTTGTGCCGTCTGCGAAGCTGACGCGCGCCGACGTCGTGATGAGCTACTCCGGCATCCGTCCGCTCCCCTTCGGCCGCGCCGATTCGCCGAGTTCCATTCCACGCGGTCATTGGATCGACGAGAACGCGCGCGGCCCGCTGCCGATCCTGACGCTCATCGGCGGCAAGCTGACCACCTGCCGAGCACTCGGCGAAGAGGTTGCCGACCGCGTGTTGTCACGACTGCGATTACCGCGCGTCGCGAGTTCGCGCGAGCGGCCAATTCCAGAACCGCGCGGCCTCGTCGATGTCACCCGCAGCGTCCGCGAGGGCGAACGCGGACTGGACGTCATCCGCGACATCCTCCGCCACGAGTGGGTCCGCACGCTGAGCGATCTCGTCGAACGCCGCGGGCTGCTGATCTTCGACTCACGTCTCGACCCATCACGCCTGCGGGAATTGGCCACGCTCCTGGCCGACGCCGGAGTGATCCCCCTCGACCAGATCGACGCCGAAGTCGCCGCCACGGCCATCCGACTCCGCCAACTCTACAGCCTCCACGTGGACGGTTCGTGATTCCCGTTCCAGTGCCGTGCACACAGAATTCGGCGGCACGCTGCCGACCACCGCGACCGGGATCTGCGATTGACGCCAACATTTTGATTGACGAACCGCATTTTCCTTGGCAACCTAGCCGTCAAGAGGTCCGATCCGCCGTCAGTGCAGGATCGAGTTCAGCGGCACGCTGTTCAATCAGACTGTTCGGCGGCAGTTTCGGAGGGCCTTCGCGGGAGGATTGATGGAGCGAGAGACCGAGATCTTCGCCGCTGTCCAATTCCTTGTCATCGGGTTGTCGCACCTTGCTCAGCCCCGCGCCTGGGTCGATTTCTTCGTGTGGCTCCGCGGCAAGGGTTCTGCCGGCGTGTTCGCGAACGGGTTCCTCAGCCTTTGGTTCGGCTCCTTCCTCGTCGCCTTTCACAATGTCTGGGAAGGACTCCCGACCGTCGTGACCCTCCTCGGCTGGGCTCAAGTGTTGAAGGGACTGGTGAGCTTTGTCCTGCCGCAGGTCGCCATGCGGGGGCTGGCGCGGGTGTCGCCGGAACGTGCCTGGGAGTTCAGGGTGGGGGGGATCGTCGCCCTCGCGCTGAGCGCGGTCTGCTGGTACAGCGCATTGACACGCTGATGATCGCCGACCGCCGCGATCGGGATGTGAGATTTTCTCTGCGAATTTGTTTGACGAACCGCATTTTCCTTGGCATTCTGTCGTCCACACGTTTGAGCCGCCGTCCGTGCAGGATCGAGTTAGGCGGCACGCTGCTCAATCAGACCGTTAGGGTGCTACGACATGATGCGCCTTTTAGATCCTGGACACCTATGGTCTCGCCAAGAGGTGCTGGCGACACCTTCGCCCGTTCCACGCGAGCCTGGTGTTTATGCTTGGTATTTCCGAGAAGTACCGCCACGTGTTCCGGTCGCAGACTGCCACGTGTACGGTTCAAATACGCTGCTCTATTTGGGAATCTCCCCGAAGGAGCCATCCAAGAACGGGTTTGCAGCGAGCAAGCAAACGCTTTTCGATCGCATCCGATACCATCACCGTGGGAACGCAGAGGGTTCCACGCTTAGGTTAACTCGTGATTGATTACCGCGTGACTGAACTTGCGCCCTGTTCGTGGGGAATGTAATCTCCGGGCATCATGGAAGAAGTCGAAGGGTTGCGACGGCGCGTTGGCGAGCTGGAAGCGTTGGTGGAGAAGCTGACGCGGACGGTCGAGCAGCGGG
>CAMAWN010000114.1 GCA_945861865.1 Candidatus Kuenenia stuttgartensis
CCGCCGGCTCATTTTGGACACGACTCCGACGCGGCCGCGCTGCAGAGATCAGCGGCTTCAGGCTATGAACGCTCGGTAGTAGAAGAGTAGCCCGGTCGCCGACGTCAGCACGAGGTCGATCACCGACAGCCAGCCCAGCGTTTTGTGCAGCCGGCTGTGTCCACACGGTGCCGGAGGCTTCGGCATCCGCTTCAGAGCCAATGTGATCGTCGTCCCCCAAAGCAGGGGCGTCGAAATCGCGAAGACCAGATGCACGTACAACGTCTGCTTCACGATCTCGATCTGCTCGGCAGAAAGCGGGGATTCACGTGCCTCAACGATCGCCTGCCAGCCGCCGTGAACACGAATATCGATCTCGAAGGCGATGACCGCGACGAGCAGCACGCCCGCCAACGCCAATTGCAGGTTGCGATGAGCGGTGTAGTTGCGTTTGCTCTTCACCAGAGACAGGCTCACCAGCAGAGCCGGGACGATCAGCACCAGTGCCGTCACCACGAAATCGAGCATGAACGTCGATCCGTCGTAGCCCAGAAATCCGTGTGACATGATCGCCAAAATCTGAACGTTTGCGGGGGTTACTCAGGACTCAAGAATCTTGCGACGTCTGTGTGGCGGGCAAACGATGACGACTTTTCGCTGGGGCGACAAGCGGCCGAATGCGTGCGGAAACCTCAACGACTGCCCCACGCGAAACTGCTCTTGCGGTCTTCCGAAAGAGCGGTCTATGTTCCCGCCCCCTTCCGGCGAATCCCGGCCGTTCGGCCACTCCCCGCTTCGCCAGATCCCTTCCGAATGACTTCTCCCCACGGAGATCTTCCATGCGCCGATTCTGTTCGTTGTCCGCCGCGCGGGCGCTGTGTTTGTGCGTGATTTTCATCTGGAGTTCCGGCTGCAATCACATGCACGGCTGGTCGACCAACCGCACCGGCATGCGAGCCTACAAGGACGGCAATTATGCCTCCGCGAAGGACTCGTTTCAGAGGTCGTTGTACGACGAGCCAACCAACGCCGACTACGCTCACAACCTGGGAGCCGCGATGAAAAAGACCGGCGACAACGAGGGTGCCGAGGGAGCCTACCGACACGCCTTGTCGCTTGACCCGTCGCATCAACCCGCGCACCACAGTCTCGCGATGCTGCTGACCGAACAGGGCCGCACGCAGGAAGCTCACGATCTCGCGCAGATGTGGTCCGACACGGAACCGTATCTGCCCGAATCGCACATCGAACTCGCTTGGCTGCAACGCGAAATGGGCGACAACGCCGGAGCCGAACAAAGTTTGAAAAACGCGCTGCGAATCCAGCCAAACAACGACGTCGCCACCGCACAACTCGGCGACTTGTATCGGACCACCGGTCAAAACGATCGAGCGGTCGCGATGTATCAACGCTCGCTGCACACGAACTGGTTCCAGCCGCAAGTGCAGTCGCGATTGGCCACGATGAACGCTTCGCCGGTGCAACAAGCTCGCGTCGTGCCGCAGTACCAGCAGATGGTTTACACGCAGCCGTTGCCCGCGTACGCCACCGCGGCTCCATCCGCTCCGATCGTTGCTGGCACTCCGGGACCAGTCATGGCGTCGTCCGGTTGGGTGCCTGCCGGAACGGTCATATCCAGCCCTGTCGTTCTGGGGAATTCACAAGCCGTGCCGACGCTGGCCGCTCCACAATTCACAGCCGATCCCGCGCACACCGACACGGCCACGAATGATGGGCCGGAAGTGCAGGCTCACTGATCATTCTCGCCACTCAACAGCTTTAAGCCCGGTCGCACGCATCGACCGGGCTTTTTTCGTTTCGGTGCGGCACTTGACGGACGCCGCCTCGACTGCCAGCTTTCGCCCTCTTTTTCTTTTGGCGAAGGCGAAAGTTTCGGTCGGAAATCGGAGTCCGGTCAACTGCCGCTCAGGAGTCTTTGATGTTTCGTGTGTTGATTACTGACAATCTCGCCCCCGCCGGACTGAAGATCCTGCAAGAGACACCAGGCATCGAGGTCGATAATCGCTCGAAGCTGACCCCCGCCGAAGTCCGCGAGGCGTTGAAGACCGCTGACGGCATCATCATCCGCAGCGGCACCGAACTGACGCCTGAACTGCTCGAAGGTCAGCAGCGGCTGAAGGTCATCGTGCGAGCGGGCGTCGGTGTGGACAACATCAACCTGCCGACCGCGACGCGCGAAGGCATCGTCGTGATGAACACGCCGGCCGGAAACACGACCAGCACCGCCGAGCACACCGTCACGATGATGATGGCTCTGTCGCGCAACGTCGCCGCCGCCGATGCCAGCATGAAGTCGGGCAAGTGGGACCGCAACAAATTCAAAGGGACTCAGCTCGCCGGCAAGACGTTGGCGGTTGTCGGACTCGGCCGCATCGGGCTGGCGGTGGCCAAGCGAGCGATCGGCCTCGAAATGAAAGTCGTCGGCTACGATCCGTTCCTCTCCGCCGAACGCGCCGCCGAGCAAGGCATCGAGTTGATTCGCGATGTGGACGAGATCGTCACTCGCTGCGACTACATCACCGTTCACACGCCGCTCGATGACGGCACGCGCGGACTACTCAACGCCGACCGCATCGCAAAGATGCGAAAGGGCGTGCGAATCATCAACTGCGCTCGCGGAGGCATCGTCGACGAGTCCGCACTCGCTGACGCGCTGACATCGGGACACGTCGCCGGAGCCGCGCTCGACGTCTTCGTCGAAGAGCCGCCGCCAACCGATCATCCGCTGTTGAAGGCTCCGAACCTCGTGCTGACTCCGCATCTGGGTGCTTCCACGGAAGAGGCTCAAGAAGCGGTCAGTGTGGAAGCAGCCGAGATCATCGTCGGTTTCTTGATCCGCAGTGAAGTGCGTCACGCGGTCAACCTTATCCCGATCAGCGGGGCCGAAATGGCTGACATGAAGCCGTATCTCGACATCGGCTATCGACTCGGTTTGCTGCTCAGCCAATTGAAGAAGTCATCGCGAGTTCAATCCGCTCGGCTGCTGTACCGCGGCGACGCGGCCACGAAAAAGACGAAGCTGATCACCGCCGCGTTCACGTCCGGCTTCATGGCCTCGGCCGATGACAGCGGCGTAAACATCGTCAACGCCGAGATGCTCGCTCGCGAACGAGGCATCGAGATCACCGAGTCGTCTTCCTCTGAGCGTGGCGATTTTTCGACACTCGTCAGCGCGACCATCGTGACTGATGCGGGCGAGTTCTCCGCCGCCGGCACAATCTTCGGCAATCAGTTCTTGCGACTGGTGAAGCTCGGCGACTTCCATCTCGATGCGTATCTCGATGGCGACTTGCTGATGTACCACCACGTCGATGCACCCGGCCTGATCGGCTTCATGGGGACGGTCTTCGGCAAGCACAATGTCAACATCGCGCACTTGGCCTTGGGCCGCAAAGTCGCCGGCGGCCAAGCGGTCGCTGTGCTCAATCTCGACGGCGCACCGACGACCGAGTCGCTGTCCGAAGTCTCGAAGCACGACAAAGTCATCGCCGTCGATACCGTTCAACTTCCTCCGGCCGGTGCCCCGCTGCCATGGCTGATTAGCGGTTGAGTCCGGGTTTCCGGCCTTGCCAGCCGGCGCTGAGAAAGTTCAACTGTTGCAACGATCAGCCGATGCCGATGGATGCAGGCGTGGAGTCACTGATCTCGGAGGCGAAGCATGTTTGGAGTCAGCAGTCTGGTTCGACAATGTGACGGCGTTTCGCGGCGGGCAGTATTGCAGGCCGGTGGTTTGGGACTTTTCGGCTTGAACCTACCAAACCTGCTGCGAGCGGAAGCCGCGTCGAAGTCCGAGTCGAAGCCGATGAATTGCATCCTGCTGTTCACGGCCGGCGGGATGAGCAACATCGACACATTCGACATGAAGCCGGATGCTCCGGTCGAGTATCGCGGTGAATTCACGCCGATCTCCAGTAACGTCCCCGGTACGCAGGTCTGCGAGCATCTGCCTCGAATGGCTCAGGCGATGGACAAGGTCTGCATGATCAAATCCATCGTCCACACCGAGAGCGGCGATCACACGGCGGCGATGCACTACATGCTGACGGGCTACCCGCAACGACCCGATCCGACTGGCCAACCCGTTGGCTCGACGATTTATCCGGCCTTCGGATCGGTCGTCTCGAAGGAACTCGGTTGGCGAAACAACCTCCCCCCCAACGTGCTCATCGGCGGCAAGATGAGCTACGTTGGAGCGGGATATCTGAGTTCCAAATTCGATCCACTCAACATCGGAACGGACCCCAATTCCAAAGACTTTCGAGTCGAAGACGTGAGCATCCCGAACGAAGTCGGTTTTGACCGAACGATGCGCCGTCGCCGAATGCTCGACCGACTGGATGGTTGGCAGCGACAAGTTGAGTCGGCCACGAAATCGCCGAACGCGAACCCTGCAACGGGCGGAGCGGTGCTTGACCGCAGCGAGTTCTACCGGCAAGCGTTTGATCTCATCACTTCTCCCGGTGCGAAGAAGGCATTCGATCTGCAAGCCGAACCCGACGTGATGCGCGATCGCTACGGCCGCACGCGCGAAGGACAAGCGACGCTGTTGGCTCGACGATTGGTCGAGTCGGGTGTCCGATTCGTAACCGTCGGCTTCAATGGCTGGGACACGCACGTCAAAAACTTCATCAGCCTGAAGCAACCGCTGTTGCCGACGCTCGATCAAGCGTGGTCGGCATTGCTGGAAGACTTGTCACAACGCGGGATGCTCGATTCGACGTTGGTCATCTGCGCCGGCGAGTTCGGTCGCACTCCGGGTGTCAACGGCGGAGCGGGCCGTGACCATTACGCTCCGTGCAACGCCGTCGGGTTCAGCGGGGCAGGAACCGCGATGGGACACACCGTCGGCAAGACCGACAGCAAATGCACGTCGGTCGTCGGACAGAGCAACAGCACGCTCGATTACGCCGCGACGATTTATCGACTGCTGGGAATCGACGACTCGCAAGAGTATCACACCGAAGATGGCCGCCCCGTGCTCATCAACGCCGGCGGCAAACCGATGGCCGGCGTCATCGCTTAAAAAGGTGAAGTGCAAAGTGACGAGTGCAAAGTGCAAAGTACAAAAGGATCGCTGCCTGACAATTTGCACTTTGCACTCGTCACTCTGCATTTTGCACTGCATTCTCGCCACGATCGTTCTGCTTCACGTTGGTCAGTCCTCGGCATTCGCTCAGTTGCCGCAGGCTCCGCAGTACGCGGACTGCCGGCTCGATTCCGTTTTCCCGAACGGCGGCCAGCAAGGGACGACGGTCACGGTCACGTTTCGAGGCCAAGCCTACGCTCTGAATCCGCCGCGCGGGTTGATCATCGACGGTCCGCCGGGGATCACGGTGAAGGAACTCAAAGAGGGCGAGAAGGGCACCATCGTCGGCACACTGGAGATTGCCGCCGACGCTCCGCCGGGACGACGTTGGCTGCGAATCGCCAATGAACGGAGCGGGCTGACCAACTTCGCGCACTTCGTGGTTGGACGATTGCCAGAGACGCTCGAAGTCGAACCGAACAACGAGATCGCGAAGGCCACCATCGTCACAACGCCGGTCGTGCTCAACGGACGCATTGATCCGAAGGCGGACATCGACTGCATTCGATTCGCTGGCAAGGCGGGGCAGAAACTGGTCGCGGCGATCGCGGCGTTTTCGCTCGATATTCACGGGCAATACAAGGATTACGGCATCGCGGATTTCAGTCTCGAACTGCTCGATGCCGAAGGCCGCACGCTGGCAGCGGCGGAAGACACGCTCGGTTTCGATCCGTTGATCGAGCACACGTTACCACGCGACGGTGACTACTTCGTGCGGGTCACGATGCTGAACTTCGGCGGCTATCCGGATGCGGTTTATCGGCTGACGCTCGGCGAGGTGCCGTATCTGGTCGGCACGTTTCCTTCAGGACTGCGACGCGACACCGAAGCCGAAGTCGAGTTGTTCGGCCCGAACATTCCGCCCGGAACGAAACGCCGCGTGAAAGCGGAGCCCGACCTGACGGTCCCGTTGCAGTACGTCGCGCTCGACGAGCCAGCGACTTCCGGTTTGGATTGGCCGCTTGCGATCGGTGATGAGCCGGAACTGGTCGAAGCCGAGCCGAACAATGACCGCGAACATGCGATTTCGCTGAGTTGGCCGGTAACGATCAACGCTCGCTTCGCTGAACCGGACGACGCCGACTGGTATCGCGTGTCGCTGACGGCTGGTCAGAAAGTTTGGTTCGATGTGATCGCGCAACGTTTCACCGAGTCTCCCGTCGATACGCTGCTGCAAATCTTCGATGTCGACGGGAAAATGCTCGCCGAGAACGACGACGATCCGCACGATCCCGAATACGAGTCGTTTCATCATTTCCGCACGACCGACAGCAAGCTGCTGTTCGCGGCTCCGGCGGCGGGGGACTTCTTCGTGAAGCTGACTGAACCGAGCGGCAAGAGCGGCCCGCGAGCGGTCTATCGACTGACGGTCAAAGAAGCGAAGCCCGATTTTCATGTGCGGCACTTTCCCGATGCCGTGCCGATTTGGGGACCGGGATCGACGGCGGCGGTGCTCGTCAAAGTCGATCACCTCGCCGACTTCAACGACGATGTCGAATGCTCCATCGAGGGACTGCCGCCGGGTTGGAAAAGCACATCGGCCGTGTCGCTCGGCCGGAAGCCGGAGCGGTACTACAACAACTACCAACGCAAAGTGTTTCTGACGATCACTGCTCCGGCCGACGCGCCGTTGGGGACCGTCGTGCCGTTTCGGATCATCGGCCGCGCGAAACGAGGTGAAGAAAAGATCGAGCATCGGTCATGGCCGCTGACTTTGTTCTACTCCAGCGACATCGGCTACTTTCGAGCCAGCCAGCAGACACGAGCCGCCGTCGCGAAGCCGCAAGGCCCGTGGCTTGACGTCGCGGGTGTCACCGAGATCAAACTGAATCCGGGGGGCACGGCGACTCTGTCAATCAAAGTTTTGGGAGCGGCGGCAGATCTCAAGGCGATGCCGCTGGTCATCAACCTCGCGACGAATGGTGTCGCATGCGGTCTGGTGACTCCGCAAAATGTCACGATCAAAGACGGCATCGCCGAAGTCACGATCAAAATTCCGGCCGAGATGCCGATCGGGGCTTTCAGCATCGTGGCGGCTCAAACCTGGGGCAGCGACATTCGAGTCGGAATGCCGGGGCCGTGTACTCCGCCGATCCGAATGGTGGTCGAACCCGCGAAATGACGGGAGTTTCTCGTCGCGTGGCTCGCTTGCATCGGCAAGGCTCGCAACTACAATCCCGCGTTCCGAAATTGGCTGGAAACCAGCAAATTCGTCAATCGAACGCCAAACACGTGAGTGAAAACTGAGGAGAGGTCGATGGGGCGGTACACAGGTCCGAAGGCGCGCATCAATCGCCGTCTGGAGCAACAAGTCTACGAAACGTCGGGCGCGATCCGTGCGTCCGAGAAGCGGCAGCAGCCTCCCGGACAACACATCCGCAAGAAGAAGCTCTCGACCTTCGGCCAGGGCATGCGTGAGAAGCAGAAGATCAAGTACTACTACGGCCTGCGTGAACGCCAACTCCGTCGGTATTTCGACGAGGCTCGCCGTCTGCCGGGCAACACCGGCGAACGCTTGATGGTCATGTGTGAGTGCCGGCTGGACAACATCATCCGCCGCTCCGGTTTGACCCGCACCCGTTTGCAAGCTCGCCAGGGAGTCGTTCACTCGCACTTCCAAGTCAACGGTCGGACGGTCGATATCCCGTCGATCCTGTTGAAGCCCGGCGACGTTGTGCGAGTTCGCGACCGCCACAACCTCAAGAAGTATTACGAAGAACTCGCCGCATCCAACTCTTCGGAGAAGTGCGATTGGATCTCGACCGATGAGAAGGCTCTGGAACTCCGCGTCACCAGCATGCCGGGGGCCAGCGACGTCAGTCTGCCAGTCGATGTCGGTCAAGTCGTCGTATTCTTGTCTCGATAATCGTCCGTGACCGATGTGCCTCTAACGATCCGAGCCACCGCCCCGTGCGTTGGCTTTTTTCGTTGGAACGCATGACGCCCCGAACCCACTGCCCGTTGTCCGTGAAGGACAAGCCATGTCCAAGCAACTCTATCCAGCCGTGTTGCTAATCGGGATGCCCGGTGTGGGCAAGGGGACACAGGGCAAGCTGCTCGCGAAAATTCAGGGGCTGTTCCATCTCTCGACCGGAGAGATCCTGCGCTCGTTGCGGGACGACACCGCCGATGGCCGCTTGGTGGCCGACTGTCTCCGACGTGGGCAACTGGCTCCCGACGAGCTGATGCTTGAGATTTGGCAGCATTGGCTCGCTGCTGAAATCGAGGCGGGGCACTACCGTCCCACCGAGCAGCTCTTGTTGCTCGATGGCATCCCACGAAATCTATTCCAGTGCGAGCGGCTAGCGGAACACATCGACGTACTGCAAATCATCTACCTCAACCCTCCGGATGATGAACCGATCATTCAGCGTTTGCGGCAGCGAGCGTTGATCGAGGGACGCCCCGATGACGCGGACGAGTCGATCATTCGCGGCCGGTTTGAAATTTACCGCCGCGAGACCGCTCCGATTCTGAATTTCTATCGCCCCGAAGTGATCCGCGAGATCGCCCCGATGGGCTCGCCGGCCGAAGTGTTGAAGCGAATCCTCGAAGTCCTGCTTCCGGTCATCGCCGCGACGCGTGCTTCCGCAGACCAAATTGACGATCGCAAACTTTCGCCGGATGATGCCGAGTGAACCTCGTGGCCGCCGTAGCTTGCGTCGGCAAATGCGGACACCAGCTTTGGCTGCCGCTCACCGCAGACAACAGGCTGACGACTTCTCGACATGATCATCATCCCGGTGAACACCGACGCGCCGATCTACTACTGGCCGTGGATGACCTTGCTGCTCGTCGCGGTCAACTGCGTCACGTTCTACGTGACCGGTTTTGGCGAGAATCCCGAAGGCTGGCTGCTGAGATTCGGGCACGGGCTGAATCCCGTCGAATGGGTGGCGTTCAACTTTTTGCACGCCGGCTGGCTGCACCTGATCGGCAACATGATTTTCGTGTGGGGCTTTGGGATCATCGTCGAGGGGAAACTCGGCTGGTGGCGATTCTGGTTGGTGTATCTGTCGATCGGAGTGCTCGGCGGCTTGCTGATTCAGACCGTGATGCTGCGCCACGATCCGTCGCTGAATTCGGGACTTCAAGGCGCGTCGTTGATCGTTTATGGGCTGCTGGCGATCTGCGTCGTGTGGGCACCGAGGAATGAGATGGATGTGCTGGTCTTCGTTTGCTACTTCGTCGGTTATCGCGTGCTTTCGGTCGAGGTCACGATTCTGGTCTTTGGTTTTTGGTATGTGGCGCTGCAAGTGCTTTCGGCTTGGTGGAATCACTTTTCGATGGGCAGCGCGATGGGGCATTTGATCGGCGCGTTCTGGGGATTCGGAATCGGCATCGCCCTGCTGAAGCGGCACTGGGTGGACTGCGAAAATTGGGATCTGTTCGCGATCTGGAATGGAACCTACCGCAAGCCGACGGACCTCAATGGCTGGAAGGACAACATCGTTGTCACCCATTCGCGCGATCTGAGCGGCGAAGAGACGCCTGTCGCCGAGAAGGCCAAGAAAAAGAAAGCGACATTTCGGCCGTCCATTTACCTTTCGAATCGTCCGAAACGCCGACAGCCGAAGGCTCGTGAGGATGCATCAACTCCGGCGACAGACGCAGAGCAACCTGTCGCATCGGCCACGACAAGGCCGATGTCGGAGTCCCCGCAGCCGTCCGCGACGCTCACGGTCTTGGACAGGATGCGTGAGTTGCTCCGCTGCGGTTTGGCGGCTCCCAGTAGTTGTCGCAGGATCAGGCCCAGGTTGTGGGCGGCGGTTTGTAGTTGGTAACGCTTGGTGACTTTGGTCAGACCTCGCAGCCAGGTGCGTCGGGCTCCGCCGGTTTCGCAGACGTGAGCGAAGCGGCGTTCGACCACTTCGCTGCGGCGGCGTTGCCACGATTTGCCGCGTGAGCCCTGAATGCGGCGGCGGTTGCTGCGATACGCCGCTTCCCATTCGGGAGGCTTGTCGGTCCAGCGACGGTTGTGCTTCGCGTCGGGTTCGGCGATGTCGGTTCGCAGACCCAGGTTCGTTGCCGAGGCAGAGTGTTCCGTGTGGCGGTGCGAGTCGCTGTGATCCGTCAGACAGCGTCTCGGCTTTGTGGTAGCCCTTGTCGGCAACCGCCTCGACGATCTGTGAGGCACCGTGCGTGACCTCGACCACGTGGCCGCCGGCCAAGCTCAGCGCCCCGTTCCTGCACCATCCGCAGCACGAACTGAAACACTTCGCGATCGACTTCCGTCGGCAAGCGATCGCCGATCTTTGTCAGGCGGGAATGCTCCGGGGCCTCGTCAAACGGTTCCAAACCCAGGAACACCTTCAACGACAAACGGTCGTCACACCGCCAGGCAGGGCCAGCGCGCACTCTGTAAAGGATGGATGATTGGCTGGCGCGATTGAGCGATTGATTTTATAGATGTCTCCGTGCGACACAAATGGATCGTGTCTTGGTGGCCTGGAATGGCACGGAGGTCTGTGATGTCGGAGCGGGGAAGTTTTGGGCTGGGTTCGATCACGGAGTTTTTTGAGGACTTGCCGGATCCACGATCCGAGGTGAATCGCGAGCACTTGTTGGTGGATGTGATCGTGATCTCGATTTGTGGGATCCTTGCGGGGGCGGATGGTCCGACGGGGATCGCGGAGTGGTTGCGGCGGCATTTGAAACTCCCCCACGGGATTCCGGCGAAGGACACCTCTCGCCGCGTGTTGCCGCGATTGAATCCGGAGGCGTTTCAACAATGCTTCGCGAGTTGGCTGCCATCGCTGGTGGCCGCGCACAAGGACGCGCCCGGCAGGCTCTACATGCAGAACCACGGTGGCTGGGCCGAGTCGGACGGGCCGGGTGGACCACGACCAGACATCGGCGTCCTGCGCAGCGACGATCACGGCAAGACGTGGCGGTCGATCGCCAAGGGACTGCCGTCAGACTTTGGTTTCCCGATCGTTGTTCACCCGCATGATCCCGATGTGGTCTATGTCATGCCGCTCGATCCGCCGACGCGATCGTGTCCCGGCAACGCGCTCGCGATCTGGCGCAGCGAGAACGGCGGAAGTTCTTGGAAGAAACTGGCCAAAGGACTGCCGAAGAAGGACAGCTTCTTCACGGTCCAGCGCGATGGCATGGACATGGACGACCTGAAATCACCGGCGCTCTACTTTGGAACGACGACCGGCCAGCTCTGGATCGGACGCGACGGCGGCGAAGAATGGGGTTGCCTGTTTGACTCGCTGCCATCGATCCACTGCGTGAAAGTGGCCGTCGTGTGACATCACGCGATCGAGTACCCGCCGTCGATCGGCATCACGACCCCCGTCATGAACACCGCCGCCGGTGAGCACAGAAACAGCACTGGTCCCACGATGTCCTCGGGCCGACCCCAGCGACGCAGCGGTGTCCGCTCCAGGATCTGCCGACTGCGTTCGGAATTCTCGACGAGCGGCTGAGTCATCGGCGTCTCGATCCAACCGGGTGCCACCGCGTTGACGCGAATTCCGTCCGCCGCCCAGGCGATCGCCAGCGACTTCGTCAACTGCGAGACACCCCCTTTGCTGGCCGAATACGCCGGGACGAGGCCGCTCCCGAAAAAGCTGAGCATCGACGCCGTGTTGACGATGCACCCGCGCGCTTTCGCCAACAATGGCCGGCACGCCAGGCACATTCGCATCGTCCCGGACAGATTCGTATCGAGCACTTCGAGGAATCTGTCCTCAACGAATTCGGCTCCGTCTCGCTGCAACATGCCTGCGCAGTTCACCAGCGCGTTGAGCGAATCGATTTCGCCAACCAACTCACCGACGGCGCACGAATCACGCACGTCGAGCGATCGGAATCGAATCCGTGTCTCACGCGAAGCGGCCGCCGCGATCTCGTCTTCTGTCAACCCGGTCGCCGTCACCTTCGCTCCGGACTCCGCAAACGCCTGAGCGACCGCGAAACCAATCCCGCTGGTCCCGCCTGTGATGAGCACTCGCTGGTTGGAAAACTCAAATGCCATCGAATTCAACCTGCTTCAAGGGCTTATGACCGCGTCGCAAACGTGGGGATCCAGTTTTCAAACACAACTCCAAGAAACGGTCCACATCGTCGCGAGAAGTCGCGCCCATCGTGGCGACCTGAACCAATTCGCGGCTCGCGAGATATTCGCTTTGGCCGCCGATCTGAAAACCAATGTTCGTGCAGTGTTCCAGAAACTCGGCGGCTGAATGCCGTGCTGGTGGTCGAAACGTCGTAACGATGGGACACGCAAATTGCTCGTCGGCCAATGGCGTCACGCCCAAGCGACGTAGCCCGGCACGCAGGATCGCACTCAATGCTCGGTAAGATTCGTAGCGCAACGGCGCTCGATCACCGGCGTAGGCATCCAATGCGGTGGCCAGCGACTTCACCAACGGTGACGGAACCGTGAATCGCGAACCCGGTACCGCCAGCGCCGCGGGCAAGTCGAGGTAGGTCGGCAAACGATTGCGGTCGATGGCGCGAAGCTCGTATTCGTCGGCGAAAACGAACGCCAGTCCCGCAACGGCTCCCAACGACTTTCCCGACGTCCCCGTGGCCAAGAATGTCTGCGACAGATCCAGTGGCACCGCGCCGCAACTGCTGATCGCATCCACACAGACTCGCAGGCCTCGCGCCCGACACTGACTCTGCAAACCGGCAAGGTCGTTGAGCACTCCAGTGCTCGTTTCCAAATGCGCACACCAGACCCAGTCGCCGGGTTGCGAGTCTCGCAACGCCGCATCGATCGCGTCGAGATCCCACGGTTGGCCCCACTCCCAGCGCAGCACTCGCGGGTTCAGGTCAAATCGCTGAGCTTGCCGCACCAATCGCTCGCCAAATTCGCCGTTGACGAGCACCCATCCCTGGGGCTGCGACGGCAGCGCCGCCAACACAGCCGCCACCGTGTCATTCGCCAACGTCCCGCTACCAACCATCACCGCCACATCGCGCCCACCGACCAATCGGCTCAGCGAGTTCCTCACACTGGCGAACAGGTCGATAAATTCGTGGTCGCGATGATAGAGTGGCGGCTCGGCCAGCGCTTGTCGAACTTCGTCGCTGAGCGGCACCGGACCTGGCAGCAGCGACACCATCGTGTTCTTGGGCGGTGACTGCCGCCGCGTCCAGCGACGCAATGAGATCGCGTGACGAGACTCCAGCTTCGCAACCTCGATCGACATCGGTACGAATGCCGCGGCTCCGCACGGAACGGCCGGCCCCATGCGACGAAAGCCGAGATGCTCATACAGCGGTGCCTGCTCGACGACGCCCGAAATCCACAGGTGCGAATAGTCGTGCTCCTTCGCATAGCGGAAGAGAGCCTCGACCAATCCGGCAAACAGAGCGCCGTGCCGATGCTCTGGTTTGACGGCCAGCAATCGCACTTCCAGCGGTCGGCTTCCCGGTGCCGTGAGCACGCCGGGATCCGGCAACCGCGATGCAATCGAGAAGGGGGGCTGATCGTGAACGCACAACATGCCGACGACTTCGTCGTGGTGACTGCCGATGAAATAGCGGTTCTTGTGGTCGAATTTGTCGACAAACCGACCACTGCCATCGTCGGAGTACTGACCCAGCTCGCGCACAAACGTCTGATACGTCAGCCGGTGGACCTGCTCGATCTCGCCCGAGGTCTCCGCCAGCTTAAAGGTGTAAGACGAAGTCGTTGACACCGCAGATGCTCCCCTCAACAGAACCGGTGAGCAGTTGAAGCAAGAATCACTGTCCCGTCCAGCGACTCGATGGATGCGATCGGAGCCTTAACCGGACGAACCTCGCACGGCAGCCAAATACCGGCTGAGTGTCCCGATGTTGCGAATGAACGTCTGGTTGTCGATCACTCGCCGAGTCGGGTCGGACTTGCCGTGATAGCGAAGTTGTCCGTCTTCAACCCACGCCCCGCGATCGTCCAAGGCGTCGATCAGTTTCTTGACCTGAGCCTCCAGCGACGCCGACGTTGTCCGCCGCGACGGCTTCGGCTCACGGCGCTCCGCGAGTTGCTTCTCCGTCAACTTCGCCACGCCGTCGTACTCACGGCGGAGTTGATCGAGTTTGCCGTCGAGCTTGAACCCGTAGTGCGTCGGCAGGTCGCTGTCGTCGTAGGTCAGTTCGTAGGTCTTCGTGAGATACAGCGGCTTGTTGGTTTGAAGTTCATAGAACCGAGCCATCTGGCCGTTCGGCAGCCGCGAGCGTTCGAGGTAATCCAACGCCTTCGGAATCGGTGCGAGAAATTTGCGATCGCCGGTTTCGACGAACAACCGCACCAAGATGCGGATCGCCCCTTGCGATTCGCCGCCAGTGATCGAAGCTGGCTCGAACTTGCGTGCCCAGCACGGGTGCATCTCGAAGTCGTACTGCTGAGCCCACGCCGGTTGCGGCTCGGGCATCTGCGCGAGGATCAGAAACTCGCCCCCCTTGATCGCCGCGTCGCGATACTTCGGCGCGCGATAAATCTTGCCGGCCATCAACAGCGCGTCGACCGTGTCCGCCATCGCGTTGTCGTTGAGCGTGTAGAAGTACCAATACTTCCCACCGGGATACGTCCGCGGCCACGACTCCGGATAGCTCGCCGGCTTGACCGGATAGTCCGCCGGGTTCGGGAACGAGTCGTAGCCTTGCCCCCAACCGCCGTTCGGAAACTGAGCCTTCACGACGCTGTCGAGCGAGAACAAGCTCGCCTCGTGCAGCTTCTCGTCTTTGAACTTCAACGTCTGATCCAACCGCATCAGCAGCCGCATGGCCGACTGCGTTTTGTCGTCGTCAAACGTCGTGTGGTTCTTCTGCCGTTCGCGTTCCTTCTCGACTCGATAGGCAAACTTCTTCCGCTCGTTTGGATCAAACTCGATCGACTCGCGCCACCCACCCGTCCGAAGCTGCCCCTGAATCAAACATTCCGCCGCATCGCGAGCCGCCTTCAACAAGTATTCGTCACCGACGAACTCATACGCTTCGAGATACGCCATCCCCACCGACGGAGTCCCCGGCGGCTGCACCCACACTTTTTCTGTTTCGACTTTCCCTTCCCCTTCTCGCTTCGCCAAATCGTCCGAGTACCGATAGACGTAGCCGCCGTGCACGGCGACCTTGCCGTGATAGAACTCAACCGCACGTTTCAAAGCTGAAGCGGCTTGCTTGGGTAACGCTTCGTCGGCAAAGGCCGGCAGTCGATTTGCGGTGAGACCGGCGCTCACAAGCAATATCACCAACAGACGAATCATGTGGATTCCTTCCTGAGAGGCGAAGCACGTTAGATCAAGCCTTGGTTTTCCAGCACAGACTGGCATTTGATCGGAATACGGCGAGAAGAGGCAGCCCCGTCGAGTCATCGGAACAAGATTTCTAGACTCACGGGATCGTGGAATTGACGATCGCCGCGCTCGATCCACAGTTGAAATTTTTCCTGAGACACAGACTTGGCGAGATCGTAGACGATGCATGACCTGTGTTTGAGGAATGGGTGATCGCCAGCCTCCAGCACACAGTTTTGGTCTTTGTCCGCGTGCCAAGTCATAACGCTGACGACCACCACCGAGCCGAGTTGGCCGCTGGAAATGACCAACCAGTGATGTCCGCCGTCGCGTCCATCGGTCAAATCGGTGAACTGCCGTCGAACACCGCAGGAGCATCCGCTACAACTTCCACCGAGACTGGGACCGTTTCGTCAAGGATCGACGACCGTGATGTTGACCCTCAAAGGCAAAATGCTGATCGGCATGGGGTTGGTGCTGACGATCGTCGGCACTTTGACCATCAGCAGTCTCTGGGCGATTCTCTCGTACCGCGAAGTCGTCAACGACCTGGATCGCAATCTGAACAGTGTCCCGCAGCGGCGAGAGTTAATCGAAGCGTTTGCGGCGATGCTGGAGCCTCTGCAAGCCAGACTTCCGGACGACGCCGACGGATGTGCGGCGCGGCAATGGCTCTTCCAAGACCGATTGGCCAACGCGGAAGTCCGCACCGGCGAAGCCTGGACAAAACTGGCAAAGTTGCCGCCACAGCCGGCTTTCGCAACGACTCGCGACCTTGCCCAGGAGCGACTCTTGGACATCGACCATCGCTTGGGAGAACTGCGGCGTGAACAACGTCTGCTCCTCGATCCGACACAAGCCAACAAAGCCAAAACCTCGCTTCGAAATCAAGTCAACGCGTTGCAGGTGATCGCTGCGGGAATTCCTGACTTCGGCACCAGTCTGCCGCAATTGCTTGTGACGTCGCGTCGGACCTATCGAGCCAGCCTGTGGTGGGTCTCGGTTTCGACGGGACTGGTGGTGTTGCTTTTGGTCGTCGGACTGTTCGCCGGGAGACGCTGGATTTCGCGGCCTTGGAAAAAACTGCTGGAGGGGACGCACCGAGTCGCTCAGGGCAAGTTCGATTATCGAGTGCGGCTGGACACTCGCGACGAATTTGCCGAGCTGGCTGATTCGTTCAACCGCATGACCGACCGCTTCGTCGAGACGCGCGACAAACTGGAGCGCGACGCTCGCGAACTGGCCGAGCAGTTGACTCGGCAAGAGCGACTCGCCGGGTTGGGATTCCTCTCGGCAGGCATCGCTCACGAACTCAACAACCCGCTGACCGCGATCCGCTGGACGAGTGAGTCGCTGCTGACACGATTTGCCGCCTTGTTCGGCAACGTTTCGCCGCAGAACGCCGCGTTTGTCGAGAACTACTTGAAGATGATTCAGTCCGAATCGTCTCGCTGTCAGCAAATCACCGCCAAGTTGCTCGACTTTGCACGGGGCGGCGACGGACTGCGAGCCAATCAAGATCTCACCCAGGTCATCCGCGAAGTGATTCACCTCGTCCGCGCGATGAGCAAGTACCGCGACTGTGAAATTGTGTTCGATCGCGCCGAACCTTGTGTGCTGGAGATCAACGGCAACGAGATCAAGCAAGTCGTGCTGAACCTCGTCGCGAATGCTCTGGACGCGATCGAAGATGCTTCTCGACAAGTCAATCGCCGTCCGCGTCTTTCAGGACCGAGCCTGGCGAGCATGACGACTTCGGAGGTCTCATCCGCTGTCGTTGGACGCTTGGAAATCCGTTTGAACGAATTCACCGACCACGTCGAACTGGAGTTTCAAGACACCGGCTGCGGCATGTCGGCGGATGTCCTTCGCAAGATCTTTGCCCCGTTTTTCACCACGAAACCGACCGGACAAGGTACGGGGTTGGGCTTGCCGATTTGCCATCGCATCGTCACGGAACACGGCGGCCGGCTCGCGGCGGCCAGCGCCGGTGCTGGCTTCGGCAGCACGTTCCGGCTGAGCCTGCCACGCGTCGTGAATTCTCAGCAAAAGGTGGCCTGAGTTCGCCTCGTCAACCCCCGTTGCCTGGCTTGTGTGAATCTGCTATCACCCCCGCCCTTCCGTGACACGGAACGTCGAAACGGACTGAAGCCACGCTGTCCCACAACACTTTGCGGGAAGCCTCACCGAATGGAGTCGGGAGTCGAGCCTTGAGCGCTGCCTCGTGCTGTAAGTTGCGTGTGTTGTTCGTCGACGACGAACCGCTGATCCGCCAAATCATGGCGGTCGAACTGCCGGCTCGCGGCCACGATGTCACCGTTTGCGAAGACGGTTCCTCGGCGTTGAAAGCATTGTCTGAGAAATCGTTCGATTGTGCGATCCTCGACCTGCAAATGCCCGGACTGACTGGATGGGACGTCGCAGCGCGGATGAAAGATCTCGCTCCAGACACGTTGGCGATCATCCACACCGCCCACGGCAGCATGGACGCCGCGATCCAAGGTCTGCGAATGCGAGTCTTCGATTTCCTGCCGAAGCCGTGCAGCCTGTTTGACCTCGACGGCATGTTGCTGCGCGTCGCTGACCACCGCACGTTGCTGAACAAGACCATCGCCCTGGAAAAGACACTCAAGGCCGTGCAAGGCGGTTCGGAGTTAGTCGGCGATTCGCTCGCGATGCAACATGTCAAACGGCTCACCGACAAGATCGCTCCCACCGATTCCAGCGTGCTGATTCTGGGAGAAACCGGAACCGGCAAGGAATTGGTCGCTCGGCGAATTCACGAACTCAGCCCACGATCCTCGATGCCGTTCGTCGCGGTTAACTGCGGAGCGTTGCCGGAGCAACTCATCGAAAGTGAGTTCTTCGGACATCGCAAAGGAGCGTTCACCGGAGCCGACGTCAGCCGCAAGGGACTGCTCGAAGTCGCCGATGGCGGCACATTATTTCTCGACGAACTCGGCGAGTTGAGCAAGTCGATGCAGGTCAAATTGCTTCGGTTTCTGGAGTCCGGCGAAGTCCGGCGAGTGGGAGAGAACGAAGCGTTTCATGTCGATGTTCGCACCGTCTGCGCGACGAACCGCCCATTGACCGACATGATCACAGCAGGAACATTCCGCGAAGACCTCTATTTTCGCATCAACACGTTTGAGGTTCCTCTGCCCGCATTGCGTGACCGAAAGGAAGACATCCCCGCACTCACTCAAGCACTATTGGCCCGGTACCTCAAGGGCCGCCGGGTTCCAGAGGGCTTTTTGTCACGTGATGTTTTGGACGTCCTGTCGAGGCACGACTGGCCGGGCAACATCCGAGAATTGGCCAACGCCTTGGAACATGCCGTCATCCTGTCCGACGGCCAGACCCTCTCGCCGGACGATCTTCCCGGAAGCCTCCGCCAACGACGTCCACTGACCGCTGGGCGCGACGAACTTGATTTGAATATTGGCAGCGCGATTGCGACAGCGAAGCCCACAACGATTCAAGCCATGGAAAAGGAACTGATTCTGGCCGCGCTCGTGCGACACGAAGGGGACAAACCGAAGGCCGCCGTCGAGCTGGGGATCGCACTTAAGACACTGTACAACAAACTGAATCAATATCAGGCAGAAGCGACTGCACGTGCGGGTTAGCCCACCATCGAAGTGTTTGTCCCCGCCTGGCTCCTCCAAGTTGAATTGGAATGAGTGGCCCGCCGCTACGGCTTTCGAGTAGCGGAAATCGCCGGTTCTTTCGCAGGCATGTCCACCCCCAGGACATTGCATGCCTCGCAAAAAAGAACGAAGACATCCAGATCATTGAACGTCTGCGGTAAACCATTTTTGGAAAAGCCTGGAAAACTCAGCGACAAGGAGTCAACCTGCTCGTAACAACCGTATATCAATAGTTCTACTGAGGTACATTTTCAGGCTACCAGTTCAGGCCAGGGCAATTGCACATGAAGTCACGAACTGAAGAGGACTTGCAGGAGATAGTCCTCGTCGCTGGCGGCGATGAGTCGTTTGTTTTTGACACCGATTTTGTGGGTGAGGTTGTTTTTGAGCAGGCTCAGTCCGGCTCGGCGGAGCA
>CAMAWN010000115.1 GCA_945861865.1 Candidatus Kuenenia stuttgartensis
CGTGCCGACTCGACCGGGCAGTCCGTTCGGCACAAAGGGGGGGACCGGTCGGCCGCCCATTGGATTCGGCAAGGGCAAGGGAGGCTTCCCTCGCGAGATGCGATGGTTTGTGAAGTTCGTCGAACGTGGCACGCTCGACGAATACGCTCGGCAGTTGGAATTCTTCGGCATCGAGTTGGGGGCGCTGATGCCCGATGGCAAGCTGGTCCTGGTCAGTAAACTGACCACGCCGCGCCCGACCGCTCGCACGGTGACCAGCGGACAGGAAGAGAAGCGACTGTATTTCACTTGGAAGGGTGGCACTCGCAAAGGCGTCGATGTGCAAATCTTCCAGAAGGCGGGCGTCGATGCGACCAACGCCGTGCTGATCATGCACTTTTATCCGCCGCAGACGGAGAACCAGTTGGCTGTGCTGGAACTGGATTACAAAAAACGCAAAGCCGCCGAAATCAAAAAGACCTATTTCTCGGTCCGCTCGGCCAAGGAAGGCTTCGAGTTTGCGATCACCAGTCAGACGCCAATCAAATAGCGGACGTCTTGAGTGCCGCGAACCGCACAGGGGTCAGATCTTCAATTTCAGTTTTGGCTTTTCGAATGAGTCGCGGTGCGAATTGGGATGGCGGCGTGGGGTGAAAGCCAAGGGTGGATCGCGAGGCCAAAACTGAAATTTGAAACCTGATCCCGGACCCCGCATCAGCCGCTCACTGCGGCTCTTCTTCTTTGGCAACCGAGAGCATGAAGTCTGTGAATTCGAGGTCGTAGCCGAGGTCTTGGACCATCACGAATGTTCCGTTGAAGGCGTCGCCGTGGGCTTTGATGAGCAGTTTTTTGGCGTTCAAAGCTCTGGCGCTGCGTAGTCGGCCGCGGAGATCGGCCTCGGTTGGGAATTCGATATCGTCGATGAAAATGCGATTCTGGCTGTCGATCTTGACGATGACGCATTCGCTATCTTGATCCAGATCGGCGGCGCGGCGCGAGGTCGCGGGCGCGCCGTCCTGCTTGGTCGGCGGCATCCCGATACACGAGATAATTCCGGAGGCGGTCGTGATCATGAAGAAGATCAGCAGGAAGAAGACGATATCGACCATCGCCGTCATATCGACGAGGTCCGCGTACTTTCCATCGTCCGCCCCTCCGGGAGTCAGTGGAGTTTCTGCGTAGGATTCGTCGTCGTCCTCATCGGAATCGGATTCGGCGGATTGGTGTTGTGCCGGAACGCGGAGCTTCACGCGGCAACCTGTGCAGGTTGCGACCTCGGCAATGTCGCCGTCATCGACGTGCAACTCGGTTCCACATTGGGGGCACTGCAACCGCATTTGAACTTCCTGGAGGTTGGTCCGCCAATGGCGGATTGGCCACAACGAAAGACGGGCAGGAGTACCCATCCTCCGGCGCGTGGCTCACTTGTCCTTTTCCACCACGGCGAGTCGTAGCATCAATTCTCCGGCGGCACTGGCAATGTGAGCGATGTCTTTCAGAGGAACTTCTTTCTCCGCCTTGATCAGTAACGTGTCCTTGGGTTTGGCCGCTTTCGCTCCGAGTTTCACGGCCTCGGAAACTTTTTGGAAGATGACGGACCGTTCGGTCATTGGTTCGCCGTCTCCATCTTCACCGATGATGACGGTGGAACCGCGTTCGTCCCCCTTTTTGACGATGACCATCACAGACGTTTCGGGATCACCGGCGACGCATTTTCGAGCGGCGGGCAAATCGACTTCGTTGGCCATCGTCAGGACCCACGAGACCAGAAAATAAATATTCATCAGCGAGACGAGATCGACCATCGCGGTGACGTCGAATTCCGGGTCTTCGACTTCGCACCGCTTGAGCCCCAACCCGCTGCTGAAGCCGGATGATTCACCGTGCATTGGCGGCGACCTTGTTCTTGGACGGACGGAAGCAACCCAGCACGTGTGTCATGCCTGTGCCGACACCTTCCATCAATTCGCGCGAGCGGATGTTGAGGCTGGCTAGGAGGTAGCTGAAGGGGATCGCGGTGGCCAAGCCCAACGCGGTGCAAATCAGGGCGATGCTGATGTCGAAGGCGATCATGTGCGGCGCGACCTTCTCACCGGTGCCGATACGACCGAACGCTGCAATCATGCTCAACACCGTGCCGAACAGTCCCAGCAACGGGCCGGTTTTGATCGTCGTGGCCACCCAGCCCAACTTTTGTTCGAGCGGTCCCATCAAGTCGCGCTGGATCAACTCGCCGACTTGTTCGCGCAGCCCGTCATAGCCGACACGGCGGTTGGCGATCACGGCCAGCACTAACCGCGGCAAGGCTCGCAGAGACTTGGCCTCGCACATTTCCGTGGCTTCCTCAAACGCGCCGGACTTCAACTTCGGCAGCAATTCATTGAGGAACTCTTCTTGATCTTGATGGCTCCGAAATCGCAATTGGCTCGTGCGTCGCCACGACAGGATCACACAGTACAGCCCCCAGACGAAATTGATCCCCAAGAACAGGAAGCAGGCGTGCCCCAATTGTTGCGCGAGGTCATTCATCTGCATGCCGCTGGCGGCAAGCGTGCCGAAGATCGCCTCGCTGTTGACAAAACTCAGAGCCAGTTCGTTGATGTTCATGGAGCGGAATCCTCCGAGCGATGTGAAAGGCAGCTTCGCAAAAGGGAGCACGGGTTCGAAAAAGTGAGCAAAGGCGTAACCGCCAGCACGTGCGGAATCAAGGGGGCAGGGTGTAGAGTTCTCCGCAACTGCGGCTCAGAAGGGTTTCGCTTCAGAATTTCGTGGGATAGATTCTTGTCTCCGCCGCGGCGCGTTCTTCACTTCTGGTTTCGTTGTGCCTCGAGAATCTTTGCGATGCCGATCCGTTTTTTGTGCCAGCACTGCCGCAAACGCAACAGTGTCTCCCGACGCATGGTGGGGCAAGTTGTCAAGTGCCCACGTTGCGGCCAAGAGACCAAAGTCGTGGCGGAAGCAGACTCCGCGCAGGCCGATCCGCCGCCCGATGAAAACCTGGGTTCCACGGTCTCGAAGCCGCGGACAACAACAAATCCGTTCGCGAAAGACGCGCTCGACTCTTTGCGTACGGCGAACGAGCGCCTCGCGGACGATGACTCTGGCGATCACGACGGCGAGGATGTCTCGACCAGCGGCGCTCGTGTTGGAAGTTCGTTCGAGTTTCCTGATGTGAAGCTCCCCGTTTCAGTTTCCGGTCGAGTTGAGATTCGGGATGCCGAAGGAAACATCGAGATTCGAGAGCTGTCCAAGTCACAGCCCTTTTCGATTGGGCGGCATTTGACGAACGATGTCATCATTGACGAAGACAGCATCGCGTCGCTGCATGGGCGGATCAGTTGGAATGGCTCGGCCTTTGAATTGATCGCGGCCGGCAACGATGGAATCGAAGTCAACGGCACGCTCGTCAAGCAGCGGACGCTCTCGAATCGCGACCTGATCCGCATCGGCAGTGTGGACATCGTGTTGACGGTTGAAGATCCCTCGACTCCAGCGAAGAGATCGAAACCGTTGGATGGCGGTACTCCGGCCAGAGGCACGCCGATGCAATCGGACAAGGACGGCGACGGGCAACTCGACCTGGATGATTTGTACGATGACCTCGAACAAATCGAGCACCGCAAGCAGGAGAGCGAAGAGGAGGAGTCGGGACTAAAATCTGCCAAGTCCGGTGGCGGGTTGAAGCGACGGGCGGACCACGAATTCGAGGGCTCACCGCCAACGTCGGAACTGACGATGGCCGAACTTGTCGACGAAGCCACCGAAGACGCCGGGCAAGAGGCGGACGACGAAGATTCCGATTCGCGATCGCGGGACGTTGACGCTGAAGCGGACGCCGGCCCGGTCACGTCGCTGCGGACGTTGTTCGCGAAAAACGAACGGCTCAAAGAGCAGACTGTCATGCGTTCGCCGTTGGTGTTGTTCTTGGGGGGCGGCGGCGGTCTGCTGGCGATCGTGGCGCTCGTCTTCTGGTTCATGATTAACCGCGAACAAGTGCGGCGGCAGTTCGACGAGGCGGCCAAGGAAATCACTGCGGCCCAATTCGCGACCGGCATCCAGAAGTTCGAGGAGTTCATCAAGGTTCATCCCGGCCACGATCTGACCGACGGAGCCGATGGCGCGAAGGTGCAGTTGAGCAAGGCTCGCGTCGACAAAGAATTAGTCGGCTCGCCCGCGTATGCCAACGCGATGAAGGCGCTGGATGAGTTTGTCGCCGAGCATCGTGAAGCGAAGTATTTCTCCGAACTACACGATGACATTGTCGTGTTCGCCAAAAAGATCGCGCTCGACACGCCGAAGACGGCGGCCGTCAACAAGCAGCGTGACCTGCTGAAGATTTCGGTCGAGGCTGAGACGTTGCTGGAACGTTACAGCCCGCCCGACTCGCCGCCGGTCGAAGCGAAAAAGGAAATCGCGAAGGCTCGTGAAGAGGCCGAAGCGGCAATCCTCAAGTCCGGCGTGTTTGAAGAGGCGCTAGCGTCGATCACTGAGTCGCTCAAAAAGGATTTGCCGCTGGCGGCGGTGGTCACGCGGCAGAAATTGGTCGTGCGATATCCTGATCTGATCGCCGACCGCAAAATCGCCACGGCCTTGAGTCGCGCGCTGGAGATGGCCAAACAGCAGGCGGTGCGTGAGGAATTCCAACGTGACGCGCAGACCGACGATCCCATCAAGTCGCTCCCCAAGCCGCTGACGCTGGCGGTGCGAACGCGATCGGACAGCAACGAGCAATCCGCGAATCGAGTCATCTTCGCCTTGGGGCAAGATAGTTGCTTCGCCGTCGACAGCATCACCGGCGATCCGATTTGGCGGCGGACGGTTGGTGTCGGCACTCCGTTCTTTCCCGTGCCGGTCGAAACGTCTCCTTCGGCGGTTCTCGTCTTTGACACGACACACAATCAACTGGTGTTGCTGGACCGTCGCACGGGTGAATTGATCTGGCGGCAGGCGGTCGAGCCGGTCTCCGGTCCACCGCTTGTTGCGCAGGGTCAGATCTACTTGCCGACGTTGGAAGGGTTCTTCTATCGCATCGATGCCGATTCGGGGCGGATCACTTCGCGTCTGAAGTTTCCGCAGCGTCTGTTCGCCCCCCCGATTGCAATGACGGACAACGTGCATCTTCTGGTCTTCGGCGAAGCGGAGTTCGCGTACACGCTCAGTCTCAGTCCGTTGGAGTGCAAACTCGTTTCGCAAACCGGCCACCAACCTGGAACGGTCGAAGCCTCGCCGCTAGCGATGGGCCAATACGTCCTGTTGGCCGAAAATGATCGAGCGACGACGTCCCGGCTGCGAGTGTTGAATGCGTCCAAGGCAGATCAACGACTGACCGACGTCGCTGAAGTGCGGGTCGAAGGACACATCCGCGACGAAATGATTTTGCGGGGCAATCAATTATTCGTCGCGTCGACCGGTCCGCGCTTGACGGTCTTCAACGTTTCGGACGACAAGAATCAGAAGACACTCGCTCAGATCGCGACGCTGCAAATTCCGACCAGCCATGCGGGAGCCGCGCATCTTGCGGCCGGCACGGACGGCCAAGTCTGGCTGTCGGTCGGCGCGCTCCGCAAAGTGGTGCTCAAGACCAACGTGCTGCAACTCGACGAGCAAGCCACCATCGCCGTTGGGCAGAGCATCCAGCCGCTGCAAATGATCGGCCGCAATCTGTACGTCGGCCGCCAACTGCCGCTCGGCCAAGCCGTGCATCTCACGCAAGCGGACGGTGAGTCGATGGAAAGCAATTGGAAGACCGTCGTTGGAGCGCGGCTGTTGGCGGCGAATCAGGGTGCGGACGGGCAACTCGTCTGCGTCACGGAAGGAGCCGACACGTTTCTGCTGAGCGCGAATGAAGTTTCCACGGGCGGATTCCGTGCTCGCAGCGAAAAACAACTCGAATTGCCAAAGAACACTCTCGAACCGTTGCAAGCCGCGGCTCTGGCAGAGGGCCGTGTCGCCGTTTGGACGAACGGAGCCGAAGGCAAATTGTGGGTCGTTGGTCCCAGCGCGCTTCCGCAAGCCGAGGTCGCGCTGCCTCAGTCGCTGGAATGCTCGCCGCTGCGTTTCGCCGGCGGAGTGCTGCTACCGATTCCCGGTCGATTGAAATTGGCCGGCCGCGCGGGTGGTCCTCCGTGCGATGATTTCCTGGCGCCGGTCAACACCAACAACGAAGGACCGATTCGCAAGTGGAAGCATCTCGTGGCGATCGATGACGACACGCTGTTCGTCTTCGACAGTGCCGGCAAGATGCTCAAGTTGCAGTACCGCACGGGAACCAAGACTTTTTTCCAATCGGTGTCCTCGATCGACTTCCCACAACCGATCGATGTCGCGCCGACGCTCCACAAAGGCCGCTTGCTGACCGCCGATGCCGCCGGAAAACTGCGAGTGCTCGATGTCACCGCGATGGAAACTCGCGCGGAGATCGACTTGGGAGGTCCGGCCTCGAAACCAATTTGGATCTCCGATTCATTGATGCTGGCCGAGGTGTCTCGGCAACGATTGGTGGCATTCGACGCGGCCGATCCGAAGCAGTCACTCTGGACCTGCAATCTCGATGGAGTCGGTTTGGTTGGCAACCCATTGCTGATCGGCAATGTCTTGCTCGCCGTTCAACAATCGGGTGACGTGCTCCGCATCGACGCGAAGACCGGCAAGGTGGAACAGAAAACATCGCTCGGTCAGGTGGCCACGCAGGGGCCGCTGCGACTGGGCAACCTGTTGGTCGTGCTCACCGCTGATGGCAGCTTGCAGCACATCGAATCACTCGTCCCGGAATTCGTGGCGGCCGCGAAGCCCGAACCCGTGAAGACTCAACCCGTGCCGGCTGAGAAGCCGGCCAAGGAGGACAAACCCAAAGAGGATGACAAACCGGAGAAGCCTGAGACTCCGCCGAAGAAGGATGCTCCGGCGTCCGACGAAAAATCCGACACTCCGAAGACCGAGTGAGTGCCATGGCCGAACTGACGCCTCCGCCGTATGCCGTACCGGACTTGGTCACAACCGCGATCCCTGACGACGAACGACTGTGGGTGCCGCAAGCTCCGAACATTTGGTTTCGACCGCTGCTGCTCAACACGGTGCAAGGCGAGTGGGTCAACTTACTGCGTGTGCGGCGATCGGGAGTCCTCAGCCGGCATCGTCATCCCGCGCCGGTGCATGGCTACGTCATCAAAGGAACGTGGCGATATCTCGAGCACAAGTGGATCGCGAAGGCGGGCGATTATGTCTTCGAGCCTCCCGGAGAAGTCCACACGCTGACGGTCGATTCCGATGACGAGATGATCACGCTGTTCCACGTCTGCGGCGCGCTGATCTACTTCGACGACCAGCATCGTGCCTGCGGCTACGACGATGTTCACACCAAAATCGACATGTGCCGCCAGCACTTCGACGCGGTCGGCCTTGGTGCAGATTACGTGAAAAAGTTCATTCGCTAAATTCGACGTCGAGTGGCCGTGACGGAATGTTCTCTGCCAATTCGAATCCGCAACCGGTCGATTGCCGCTTAGTCACCGGGGCGGTTGATCTGCTTACAATGCTCGACGGCGCGCTGGGTCAGTTGCTGACGTCGGTCCTCAACAGCCTGTTGAATTTTGCGATCCATTCTTTGCCATGCGAGTGTCTGGCGCTAATCTTCGTTAGTGGGTGGCTGTCACGGAGGAATGACGATGGTGATGGGACGTTGGGAAGTTGATCGTCAGCGAGTTGTTTGTCGCGACGGATCGCGCGGCGAAGGCTCCGCAGCATGTGTTTTATGAGAAGCTCAACTCGCTGCTGCGGGAGGCGGGGTTTGATCGTTGGGTTTGAGGGGTTGTGCGAGGAGTTTTACTCCGAGCGTGGGCGTGGCTCGATTCCGCCGGGTCGGTACTTTCGGAGGCTGTTCACCGGTTACTTCGAGGGAATTGATTCGCAGCGTGGGATCGCGTGGCGGTGTGACGACAGTTTGTCGTTGAAGGTGTTCCTCAATCTGGAACCGTTTGACGAGGCCCCGGATCATTCCCGCGGGCCTTCGCGGCGTTCTGTTCGCTCGCCCCAGCCCAGATGAGCCGTCTTCGCGTCTCTCTCCGACCTTGGTCCGTGCCGCATCACTTCTGGGGCATCGAATTCCGTCAGCAAGCCCGCCCAAACTGGTCAACCCCGAGCGACGCCGTCGAACGGTGGAAGCCGTTCGGAGTCGCTGGGGGCCGCAGCCGGTGTCGGAACGACGGATCTACCGTGTGCTGGGTCAGCCTCGTTCGACGCAACGTGATTGCTGTCGGAGGCCGGACGATGATCGGCGGTTGATCGACGAACTGCGTCGTTGGTGCGAGTGGTATCCCCGTTTCGGGAGCGAATGAGTTCACCAGATGCTGTTGGGGACTGGCGGGCGGGTGAACTTCAAACGGGTTCATCGCCTGTGGAAGCAGGAGCACCTGCAAGTTCCTGGAAGACAGCGAAAACGTCGGCGTTTTCCAGGACAAAGCGTCCACGGCTGCGTCCGTCATCGAGCGCTGCACCGCCATCATGTCTGGAGCTACGACTTCCTGGTGGGCCGCACAGAGGACGGGAGACAATTGAAGCTATTGGTGGTGATCGACGAGTTCACGAGGGAATGTCTGGCGGCGGAGGTGGGCCGGACGTTCACGTCCCGGGACGTGAGGTTGACGTTGCAATATCTGTTCGCCGTCCGGGGTGCACCGGAACACATCCGCAGCGACAACGGCCCGGAGTTCATCGCCAAAGAATTACAGCGCTGGTTGGAACGAGCGGCGGTTCGGACACTCGACATCCCGAAAGCGAGTCCTTGGGAAAACGGCGACGTGGAATGTTTTCACGGGAAGTTGCGGGACGAACTGTTGAATCGGAAACTCTTCCTGAGTGTTCCCGAAGCCCGCTACGTGTTGGACGAGTGGCGATTGGAAGACAATCATCGCCGACCGCATGGCAGCTTGAACTGGCAGACCCCTGCGGCCTACGCCGCGAAGTTGGTTGATGGACAGGCCGGGAGGTTCTCGGCCGCTTCCTATGTTGAGTCTCCGGTCGGGGCTACGCCCCTCCCTCCGACTCAACACAGGAACTCAACGCTCCCCGATTCTCTCACAACAACTGGCACGGAATTCGGGGTGTCAAACCCCTTTGCCGATATGAAAGGCTGTGCCGTTCAAGCGAACAAGTTGCGTGAGCATTTCATTTCCCGCGATGTGGCCGCTCAAGTCATCGCAGCGTGTCCTGACAACGAATGGCGGTTGATCTTCGCTCTGGCTCGCTTTGGTGGCCTGCGAACGCCCTCGGAGACGTTGCTGCTCCGTTGGGCTGACGTGGATTGGGAACTCGGCCGGCTGCTGATCCGCAGCCCCAAGACGGAGCATCACGAAGGAAAGGACTCTCGGCTCGTGCCGATCTTCCCGGAACTCCGACCCCATCTTGAAATGGCTTGGGACCAAGCGGCGGATGGGGCCGAGTTCGTTGTCACCCGCTACCGCGACTGCAACGCCAACCTGCGGACACAACTCCTGCGGATCATCGACAAGGCTGGAGTGACTCCGTGGCCGAAGCTGTTTCAGAATCTCCGCAGCACTCGTGAGACCGAATTGACCGAAACGTTTCCGCTCCACGTCGTCGTGGCTTGGCTGGGCAACAGCCAACTGATTGCTGCCAAGCATTACTTGCAAGTCACGGATTCGCACTTTGAAGATGCGACGCGCGCACCAATAGCGGTGCGCCAAAATGAAGAAATCGCCGGTTCGGAAGGAAACGGCGTCATTCGGAGGTTGCGTGAAAACGAAAAAGGCCCGGAGTTTCCGGGCCTTTCCGTCTCTTGCGCACTACTGCACAAGATAGCAGTACCCCCTAGGGGATTCGAACCCCTGTCAGGGGACTGAGAATCCCCGATCCTGGGCCTCTAGACGAAGGGGGCAGGCGGGCGGCGTTGTATCGGAGTCGTTGAGTGAAGTCTAGCCGATGCCCGGCACGGGAAAGCTCTTGGTGAAGTCGCAAATCTCAGCACGCACGGCTCGCAAAACCGACTCGTCTTCGGGGGTTTTGAGCACTCGCAGAATCCATGCGCCGACCTTCTTCATTTCGTCTTGCTGCATGCCGCGAGTGGTGAGCGCGGCGGTGCCGATGCGGACTCCGCTGGGGTCCATCGGTTTGCGTTGATCGTACGGGATCATGTTCTTGTTGACGGTGATGCCCGCTTTGTCGAGGGCGAGTTCACCGATCTTTCCGGTCTGGCCGATGCTGGTCATGTCGCAGAGCATCAGGTGATTGTCCGTGCCGCCGCTGGCGAGACGGATGCCGCCGGACATCAGCGTTTCGGCCAGCGTCTTGGCGTTGGCGATGATCTGTCGGCCGTAGTCTTTGAAGCTGGGTAGCAGCGCCTCTTGGAAGCAGGCGGCTTTCCCGGCGATGATGTGCATCAGCGGGCCGCCTTGCATGCCGGGAAAGACGGTCTTGTCGATCTCTTTGCCGTACTGCTCGCGGCACAGGACGAAGCCGGAGCGTGGTCCGCGCAGCGTTTTGTGCGACGTCGAAGTGACGAAGTCGGCAACGGGGACCGGACTGTTGTGGACTCCGGCGGCGACGAGGCCAGCGTAGTGAGCCATGTCGACCATCAGCTTCGCTCCGACTTCGCGAGCGATGTCGGCGAACTTGGCGTGGTCGATCTCGCGTGGGTACGCGCTCGCTCCGGCGACGATGAGCTTCGGTTTGTGTTCGCGAGCGAGCGCGGCGACCTGATCAAAGTCAATGCGGTGGTCCGACTCGCGCACGCCGTACGGGACGACCTTGTAAAGCTGTCCCGAAAAGTTCACGGACGAGCCGTGCGTCAGGTGTCCGCCTTGGGCAAGGTTCATGGCGAGGTAGGTGTCGCCCGGCTTGAGCACCGTCAAATAGACGGACATGTTGGCTTGCGAACCGGCGTGTGGTTGGACGTTGGCGTGCTCGGCCCCGAAGAGTTGCTTGGCTCGCGCGATCGCCAGGCTTTCGACGACGTCAACGAATTCGCAACCGCCGTAGTATCGCCGGCCAGGATAGCCCTCCGCGTATTTGTTGGTGAGGATCGTGCCGGCGGCTTCGAGGACTGCCGCGCTGGTGTAATTCTCGGAAGCGATCAGTTCGAGCCCTTCCAACTGGCGAGTCCGTTCCTGTTGAATGGCGTCAAATAGTTCGGGAAACGTAGTCTGCAACGAGGACATGATGGCTCCTGGGGCATTGGCGCTGGCCGGCCTGACTGACCGACGGCGGCCTGCAAAAACGAGGCGGAGTTTTACTGACGGCTTGGTGTGAATGCCATCAATGCCGCAGACTGTGTCGCCATCACCGCTCGGTACACAGGCAGGAAGTCGGAACATGTCCTGGTTACGAATCGAGTTGACCACCGACGAGCAGCGCCTTGTGGTTGCTGCACTGTGGTACGAAACGCGAGCCGGCCGCGAAAATTCTGGAGTAGCGTGCTCGACCGTGCAACACGAGGTCAGGTGGCTCGCGTGGGTGTCAACACGGCCTAGTGAACTTACCGATTCCTCCAAATTCTTTGGATCTCCGGTTTGCCGCGAACCGAATGAGACGACAGCAAACCGCCAGCGACCAGAAAGTCCGAATTGGGCCACGGGAGCACAAGCTCGCCTTGACTTTCGCAAGTCTCAAAGTCATTCTGGCCATGTTTCGCACACCGTTTTCCGGAGGCTATTATGCGCCGCTTTCGTTGGCTTCCTTGGTTAAGTTCGTCGGTGCTGATTGTGGGCATTTCTCTGGTTTATAGCCCTGCCTCGGTGAAGGCTCTGCAAGCGCCGGCACCGGGTGGTGGAACCGGCTCTCCGAAGCCGACTGCGCCTCCGACGGCGGGTGGTGGAACCGGCACTCCGATGCCGACAGCGCCTCCGACAGCGGGTGGTGGAACCGGCACTCCGAAGCCGACTGCGCCTCCGACGGCGGGTGGTGGAACCGGCACTCCGAAGCCAACAGCGCCTCCGACAGCGGGTGGTGGAACCGGCACTCCGATGCCGACAGCACCTCCGACGGCAGGTGGTGGGACTGGCACTCCAAAGCCACCGAGCGGTGGAGTTCCGCCGACGTTTGTTCCGCCAAATCCAAAACCAAATTTCTAACGCCCCGATGGAAAGCTGGCCAGGAAGTCGGATATGGGGCATCTCGTTTGTTTTGGATCGAGTTGTCCGTTGGTTCTGTTCCCTTCGAATTCAGGAGCCTGACATGCGCCGACTCCATTGGCTTCCCTGGTTGAGTTCGTCGTTGGTTGTCGCGGGGACGAGCCTGCTGCTCAGTCCGGCATCTCTGAAGGCCGAAACGCTGGATGAAGCCAAGGTGAAGGGCGCACTCATGCAGCGGTTCGACGAGAACCGAAACGACAAGCTGGATGCCGGTGAAGCGCGGCAGTCGCGTGCTCGATTGAAAAACCTGTTGGAAGATAAGTCTGAGCGCGAGATCAATATCCTGACTTGGCGCGATGACGTTCACGAGTTGTTGCAGGCAATTGATTCCGACCGTGACAACCGTTTGAGCGTCGCCGAATGCGATGCGGGGCGCGAATTGTTGGACCGATTGATTCCAGCGGTCGATCCGAAAGATCGCGAAAACTCGACGTCATCGGACAAGAAAAAGGAGAACGACAAGGACCGAGGGAACAACCAAGCTCGTCGGTCGAGCCGAAGTTCGGGAGCACGCTCTGGCTCGTCGGGAATCGGTCGCTTCGGGAACGCGATGGGTGGTGGGGGATTTGGGAACTCGACCAGCGGCGTATTGGGATCGAATTCTGGTTTTGGAGCCACCGGATTATCTTCACTATCTTCGAGCGGCGGTGCAATTGGTGGTCTGTCGGGCATGAGTGGCTCACGCCCGGGAATCGGTGACCCGGGAAGCAGCACCAGTGGATCGGCACTTGGTGGAAATGGTCAGAGTTCGTCGCGTGGTTTCGGCAGCGATGCGTCCGCTTTCACAGGTGGCGCTGGATCGGTCAGCGGAACCGGTGCTTCCAATCCATCGGGAACGGCTTCTGGAAGCGGTACGAATCCTTCGACACCATCGACCTCCGCAGGAAGTCCGATAGCGACGAGTCCGACGTCCACATCGGGACCATTGGGTGACGCTCAACCCAACGCGGGTTCATCGCCAGGAGCGGGCACGGGGGGAATGCCAGGAACGACGTCGGGCGGTGGAGGTGCGAGTAGTGGAATGCCGGGAGGCACGAACACAACTCCTCCTGACGGTTTGGGCGGCGGAATGCCTCCGCCGGTCACTGTCGGAGCGGGTGGCCCCGGTGGGACATCAACTGTTCCGTTCAATCCCAAACCCAACTTCTAACGTACGATTTTCCGACAACCGAAACAGATGAACGAAAACGGCCACACTTGAGTGTGGCCGTTTTCGTTTCATTCCGAATCAACACAAGAGTACTCAGTGGGTGATCGTCAGAAGCCGCTTCGCTTCATTGAGCACGAAATCGATATCTTGAAATGGCTCGAAGCTGATGTCTTGCCAACGGACATGGCCCGTTCCGTCGATCAAAAACGTGGCGTGTAGCGGCACCTTCTCGAAGTCGTCGTAAGCGCGATACGCCTTGAATGTTTTGAGTTCCGGATCAGTTGCGAGAGGAATCGGGAACGGCTTGTCCTTCGAGAAGTTCGTCACGGCGGTCGTCAACGAAGGCAGGTCTTCGGTGCTGATGCCGACGATCGAGATGCCGGCCTGCTGGAAGTCATTGACTCGCGGCGCGAACTTCTGCAACTGCTCGACGCAGTGCAGACACCCGGCACCAAGATAGAAAATCACGACGACAGACTTGCCGCGATACTCGCTCAGCGACAGTGTCTTCTCACCGGGAGCCGGCAAGCTCCAGTCGATCGCCGGAGATGGTGACCAGCGGAACGGGCCGATCGCGTCGAGAGTCGGTCGCTCACCAACATCGGTGCGTGGCGGAACGGGATTGCGCCAGTTGTCTGGCCAGCCTTGTTCCTTGGCGAACGGGGCCAACCGCGCGAGCAGCGGCGAATCCAGGTCCGCATGCGCGGCGATATCGCGCAGCTTTGCGAACGAGGCTTTCGCGTCGTCGAGCTTGTTCATGCGTCGCAGCAAGTCGACTTGCACAGCCAGCGGCATGACCTGAATGTCGGCCGATTGCACGGCCGCCTTCAACGACTCGACGCTCTTGTCGTGCTGGCCGCAGAGGAATTGGTATTTCGCCTGCCGCAGTTTCGGGATGTCTCCCGCCTTGTCGAACTGTTCGCGAGCCTTGTCCGTTTCGCCGCGAGCCAGCAGTTGCACACCGCGCAGTTCGGCCGTCGCTTTTTCGACAGGGGCAATCGGTTCGCGAGACTTCTTTAGCTTTTCGTCTTTTGCTTTCGTGACATCGGCATCGCTTTTGTTTTCGCTGCGAAGTTTCTTCTCTTCTTCAGCAGCTTCGGCCTGAGCCTTCTCTTCCAGCTTCGCTGAGATCGCATCGAGTTGCTTGACGCACTCTTCGACCTGCGGGAACTCGCCACGATGGTAGTGAGCCACGCCGATCAGTCGCAGTCGCTTGGACTGCTCGGCCGTGGCGTCGGGTGCTTCGAGATACATCGTGTTCGAGAGCGCGACAACGTCGTCCCACAATTCAAAGCCTTCCAGTACCTGCAATAAGCGATCGTGTCCGTTCTTGCCGCTTCCCTTCGTCAGCGAATTGTTCTTCGGATGCCTTGGCAGTTCGAGCAGATTTTTGGAAAGGTCTAGCGCGGACTTGGCTCGGCCAAGATTCATGAGGTTGCGGACCAGCCACTCCTGATTGTGAGCGTAGTTGTGAATCTGATCTGGCAGGACGCGGTCGCGCATCATGTGTGCGTGATCGGCTCGGCCGGAAGCCTCTTGCTGCCAGGCGGAATCGGCCCAGCGTTTCAAGTCCGAGTAGGTGTGTCCCGGCATGTGCCACATGTGTGCGATTCGCGGCGCGGCTTGTCCGCAACGAGCGGCCGACTCCAGAGCCTTCTCCGCCTTTTGATGATCCCACAGGTGAATCCGATAGTGATGAGCCGGGTGCATCGGCTGTTTTTGAAAGACCTCGCTGAGCAACGCATCGACCGCGAACTGACTCGGCAACGGCACGCTGCTCTTGCTTTGATACAGAAACACGGCCAGGAACGCCTTGGCCTCGATGTCCTCCGGAAATTCGAGCAGCACTTTTTCGAGATCACGGATGTAGGCTTTGCGACGTTCCTCATCCTTGCGCTTGTCGTCTTTCAAGTACTCAGCGAGTCCGTCGATGAAGAGCTGTTCGCGGCGGCTGGCGGTTGCCTTTTTCTCGGTCGCCTTGACGATGAACTTCGCTCCGCGCGAGCGGTTCTCGATGTTGGCATGGGCCATGCCCCAGTAGGCCATCGCACAATTCGGATCGAGCATCGCGACTTGCCGAAATGAGCGCTCGGCCTCGAAGTACCAGAAGCCGTGCAACTGACCGATGCCTTGGTTGAAGAACGTCTGAGCTTCGGGATTCGCCGACGTGATCGGGAAGTTCACGTTGCCGGTGTCGCCCATCAGGTACGCCGCCTGACGTGGCCCCTCGTTGAAGACTTCGCCGTGCATCGAATGCCCCGGAGCCGGCGTCTCGAAACTCTTGGCCACGACGCTCCAACTCAAGGCTGCCGTCAGACTCACTGCCCACCATCGCTTGGACATCGAATGCCTCGTGATTAGGTTCGTTGTTCGGTCTCAACTTCTGCTGCGGAACCCTGAGCTTTCTATCGAACGCGGCAGGCAGTTTCGAGCAATCACCAACGCCAGACTGGCAATTCCGTTCAAAGAGGGGCCGGTTGTTTCACCTCGGAAGCACTCCTACAATCCGCCCCTTCTTTCGCCCCGGCAGGAGTCAGTGACGCATGTTTGAGAGCATTTCCAATCGTCTTCGCGGTGCCTTTTCATTCCTTGGCGGCAAGCTGACCGAGGCCAACATTCGCGAAGGGATGCAGCAAGTTCGCAAGGCGCTGCTGGAAGCCGACGTCAATTACGACGTCGTGGACAGCTTCGTCAAAACCGTCACCGAGCAATCCCTCGGCGAGTCAGTGCTCAAATCGGTGCGGCCGTCTGAGCAGATCATCGGCATCGTCAACGACGAACTCGTCAACTTGATGGGGCCAGTCGATCACTCGTTCCATTTTCAGAAGGACGGGCTGACGATTCTGATGATGTGCGGCTTGCAGGGGTCGGGCAAAACGACGACCTGCGGCAAGCTCGCCAAGATGCTCACGGAGCAAGGCAAGAAGCCGATGCTCGTGGCCGCTGACTTGCAGCGTCCCGCTGCCGTGGATCAGCTCAAAGTCATCGGCGACCAAATCAGCGTGCCGGTCTACGCCGAAGAGCCAGGTAAAAGCTCGCCGCTGGCCGTCTGTCAGAACGGCATCAAGGAGGCGAAGCGTCGCGGCGAGATCAACGTCGTGATCCTCGACACCGCCGGTCGCTTGCACGTCGATGACGAACTGATGCAAGAGCTGGAACAGATCGACAACAAGTGCCAGCCGCATCAGGTGTATCTCGTCTGCGACGCGATGACCGGCCAAGACGCCGTCAACAGCGCGAAGGCGTTCAACGAGGCGATGGAACTCGACGGCGTGATTCTCACGAAGCTCGACGGTGACACGCGCGGCGGAGCGGCACTATCGGTCAAGCACGTCACCGGCGTGCCGATCAAGTTCATCGGCATGGGCGAGCAGCTCGACAAACTCGAACCGTTTCATCCCGACCGCATGGCGGGCCGCATCCTGGGCATGGGTGACATCGTCTCGCTCGTCGAGAAGGCGCAGATGCACCTCGACGAAAATGAAATGGCCGAAGCTCAAGCCAAGATGGCGGCGGGCAAATTCACACTCAAAGATTTTCAGAAGTCGATGAAGCAAATCCGCAAGCTCGGCCCGATGGGTGAGATCATGAAGATGATCCCCGGCATGGGAGGCATGGTCGATGCGATGCAAGGCTTCGGCGATCCCGACAAAGACATGAGTCACATCGACGGGATTATCAATTCGATGACCCCATGGGAGCGCGACCATCCCGACAAGATCGACCGCAGCCGCCGCAACCGCATCGCTCGCGGCAGCGGCAGTGCTCCCAACGAGATCACCAATTTACTGAAGCAGTTCGACGCGATGTCCGGCATGATGGCCAAGATGTCGAACATGGGGATGCTCGAACGGATGCGTGCCGTCAGTGAAATTTCGAAGGGCGGCATGGCGATCCCCGGCCTCGACGGCCCGATGCAAAAGCAACGCAGCGGTCGTGGTCCTGTCGATCCGATTGCAGCTCACGAAGCGTTGAAGAAGAAACGCAAAGCGGAACGCGACAACAAGAAGAAGAACCGTCGCCGATGAGCCTTTCTCCCGATCACGTCGCCCGCGCACTGCGGCATCTCCGCAAGAGCGATCCCGTGTTGGCGGAGGTCATTCGACGAGTCGGCCCCTTTCAACTCGAACCCCGGCGAGGCCGATTTCAATCGCTGGTTCGTTCGATTCTGGCTCAGCAGATTTCGACGGCGGTCGCTCGGTCGATGTTGCGAAAGCTGGAGGCTCATCTCGCACCGAACAAGCTGACGCCTGGATCGCTTGGCCAATTGTCATTCGATGATTTGCGTGGTCTCGGCCTGTCGCGACAGAAGGCGTCGTATTTGCAAGACCTCACGGAGAAAGTCGTCAACAAGACCGTGCGACTGCATCGAGTTCATCGGCTGACCGACGAAGAAATCATCGACGAACTGACCCAAGTCAAAGGGATCGGCCGCTGGACCGTGCAGATGTTCTTGATCTTCTGTCTCGGCCGCCCAGATGTGTTCGCCCCTGACGACTTTGGTTTGCGCTCGGCCATTCAACGGCTGTACGGTCTGTCAGAATTGCCGAAGCGAGCGGAGGCCGAAGAGATCGCGGCACCGTGGCGGCCTCATGCGACAGTCGCGTCGTGGTATCTGTGGCGCAGTTTGGAACTCCCACAGAAATAACCCGAAGCGTCCGCAAGGGCAAACGATTCGATTGTCGCCCACGAGTTGAGCCGCGACATGAGCGCGACGCGCGACTGGTGGGCCGGCGCTCGAAGCGAGCTTGTCCCACCCTGCTTTCTCCTGACACCGTGGCGACGGTTTGCACTGGAGAAAGCCCAACCTGGGGCTGCGTGAATTCAAGGGGAGCAAAGAGAACAACCTTTTCGATCATCAGGGGTGCGGCTGGTTCCTCGACCCGCACGAGACCGACCCGGCGCATAAGTACAAGTCGGCACACCGCCCGCTGGACTCGAGTTCGCATCCGCATGCCGCATGCCTAGCTCATTCCAGCGACGGTCTGCGCTGGCACGAGTACAATCAGGGCCGGCCAGTCACCGGTCGGGCCGCCGACACGCTGAACCAGATAGTTTTGGACGAGCGTGCCCAAGTTTATCGGCTCTTCACACGCACCGATTTCGGCGCGGGCGGCGGACCGACGGAGCTACGCGGCGCACGCGAGATGATCAACCCGGACGTGAAGGCCGACCCGACAAATTGGAAAACCGTCCGCAACTGGATCTTCGACCGCGAGGGCTCCGCAGAAGCGAAGCGGCGTCAAATCCATACCGTGAACTTCTGGCAGCACGAAGGGATCGACTTCGGATTGATGGTCGTGATGGAATGGCCGACATTCAACATCCCGCAGGTCGAGGTTGGGGACGACCGGCGGCGTCACGAACGAGACGTGTGGAACTGCTACTTGGCAACTCGCCGCGGCGGACATGCGTGCGATTGGGATCTGACCTGGATCTACGCCGAAAGGCCACTCATTCCTCGCGGCCCCGACGGCACTTTTGACAAGGACATGATTCACAACGCGGCCACCATCGTCACATGGCAGGATGAGCATTGGCTCTACTACACCGGCTGGCCCAACGGCCACATGCGGCATCCCTATCTTCCGGCGATCGGTCTGGCCAAGCTCCCTCTCGACCGGTTCGTCTACCTCGAACCCTGGAAGAATGCGGAACCCGGCTGGCTCATCACGAAGCCCTTCAAGCTCGAAGGGGATCGACTGGAGCTCAACGCTGATGCCCGGGACGGTTGGCTGGCCATCGAAGTCCTGGATGTGGACGACAACCCGTTGCCTGGGTTCACTCGAGAGGAGTCCACGCGACTGGAGGCGGCGGATGGATTGCGGCTTGCGCCACGTTGGCGGGACCAGGCCGATTTGGCCGGCCTGCGGGGCAGGATCGTGAGATTGAAGGTCTACTTGAAGCGTGCCCAGCTCTTTGCTTTTCAGGTCAAGTAGTGATCCGGTTCGCAGAAATTAGGTGCGCGTTGGGATGTAGCTTTTGGCGCAGACGGATTTGATCAGGTTGGTGTTGAGGCAGTGTTGGCACCAAGAGCTGGAGGCGACCTCGAAGAGGTCGTCGTAGTTTTCGTAGGAGCGGTTGGA
>CAMAWN010000116.1 GCA_945861865.1 Candidatus Kuenenia stuttgartensis
CAGCCATCGACGTGAAATGCCGCCTTGTGGATTGTGAAGGCCGACTCGCAGCCGACGAACGGCAGCACGTAATCGCTGACCTGAGCGAAGCCTTTGCTCCCGGCGATGATGGCCCACTGCTGGTTTTCGGTCAGGAACGAGTTGTAAAATGTCGCCGAGACGCCACCGTCGAAGAACAGCTCCGCCGAAAATTCCATCGGCACGTCGAGCTTGCTATCGGGACGATGCGACTGCGATAGCATTCGCGCACTGACTCGCCGAGGCATCTGATAGTTCATCGTCCACAGCGTGAAGCGGATTGTGTACCAGCCAAGATCTCCCAGACAGCCGAGCGGTTCGAGTTCTCCGCTGGCTCGGATGTTACCCTGTTGAAAGTCCTCCGATCCCGCAAAGCTGAAGGTGGACGCGATGCGGCGAATGCGGCCAACACTCTCCCCGTCGTCGAGCACCTCGCGCAGCTTCGCGAGCCGCGCGCTGTGCATGAACATCACGCCGTCCATGAACTGCACGTTGTGCTGACGGCAGGCGGCGATCATCTCGGCGACGTCGGACGCGTTGCAGCCAACCGGCTTCTCCACCAGGACGTGCTTGCCCGCCTGGGCCGCGCGGATCACCCACTCTTTGCGGATCCCGGTCGGCAACGGGATGTAAACGGCATCGACGTCATTGGCAGTCAACAAGCCTTCGTAGCTGCCGATCGCTCGTGGGGGCGGTGAGTGCGGAGCACAGGACTGGCATTCGTCGATGTATTGCTGAGCACGCTCGGTCGAACGGCTGGCCACGGCGGTCAGAGTCGCGTTGCCGGCGTTCTTGATCGAATCCCAATTCTTCCGGGCGATGCCTGCGGTTCCGAGAATGCCCCAGCGGCAGATTTTCGATTGGCTCATCGGTGGATGACTCCTGATGTTGAAAAGTGTTGAGCGGCAGAGCGTAAACAGTGGCGAAGTTGGAGAACACCGACCGTGGCGGCTGGTTTTTCGCCGACGTCGGCGAAAAGATCACCCCCGGCGTCGACGCCTTTTGGCCAAAGCGGCCGATATACTCGCTTCTCGAATCGGACCTCCTCTTTCTCGAAATCAATCGAGGACATCATGCACGCCTTCCATTTGTCGGACTCTCGCTCTGGCGTTGACCGCCGAGTTTTCTTGACCACGCTGGCCGCTCTGGGCGGAACGAGCGTTCTGCGGAGCCTCTCCGCGTTCGCCGCCGACAAAGTTGGGCCGGATGCCAAGCTGCTGAAGTCGCTGCGAGAGAAGGGCGTCAACTTCCTGAAGACGACTCAGAGCGAAGACGGCAGTTGGACATCAGCCACACAACCGGGAATCACCGCGATGGCCTGCTTCGGCCTCGTCAGTGCGGGGGTGAAGACCGACGACCCGACGTTGCAGAAGGGGCTGAAGCATCTGCTTGGTTATCTACAAAAGGACGGCGGCATCTATCACCCGGAAACCAATCACAAGAACTACGAGACCAGCCTGACGCTGCTCGCGCTGGCCGGTGCGAATTCCGATGGCCGCTACACGGCACAGATCAAGAGTGGCGAGAAATTCCTGCGCGTGTTGCAGTGGGACGAAACTGAAAGTGTCGATCAATCACATCCGAATTTCGGCGGGGGTGGCTACGGAAAATCTCAGCGACCCGACTTGTCGAACACGTCGTTCTTGTTGGACGCGCTGAAGGCGGCCGGTGTGAAATCGGATGACCCCGCGATGAAGAACGCGCTGGTCTTCGTCTCGCGCTGCCAGAATCTGGAGAGCGAATTCAACACGACCGAGTTTGCGGCCAAAGTGAACGACGGCGGTTTCTACTACACGCCGTCGGCTGGCGGCGCTTCGATGGCCGGCAAGAACGCGGATGGCGGCCTGCGTTCTTACGCCAGCATGACCTACTCCGGCTTGAAGTCGATGCTCTACGCCGGACTCAGCAAGGACGACAAGCGAGTCAAAGCCGCGCTCGATTGGCTGCGCAAGTTCTACTCGGTCGAACAGAACCCCGGCCTCGATCAGCAAGGTTTGTACTACTACTACCACACGTTCGCGAAATCGCTGACGACGCTCGACGCGGATCTCTTCGAGGACGCCAAGGGCGAGAAGCACGACTGGCGCAAAGAGCTGACCGACGCCCTCGCTAAACGGCAGAAGGACAACGGCAGTTGGGTGAACGCCGCCGACCGCTGGATGGAAGGCGATCCGAACCTCACGACGGCCTACGCACTGATGGCGCTGAAGTACTGCGATCCGAAGTGAGCGACTCACCAGCACGACGCGCCAGCGAGTGGTCGCTTGGCGAATACCACTCGCTGGCGCGTCGTGCTGGTATCGCAAATTGCGAAGTCCATCACACGATGCAGTGCGTCGGATCGGCCAAGTAGAACATCGCGGCAAGATCGTTCGGGTGATCTTTCGAGCACAGCGGCCCCGGCGTGACGACTTCCATCGGCACGCGATCGATCTTCTCGCCGTTGCGAGCGATGAACTGGCCGATGAACAGCGACGTGCGATGAATGCGGCAGACGGGGTTCACGGTCGTCGCCGCGAGCACCCCGTTCTGAACCGCTTCGAGTCCCTCTTTCTGGCCATCGACCGCGACGATCAGCATGTCTTTGTGGATCGTCCCTTTGATGGCCGGTGCGGAGGCTAACGCCATGTCGTCGCTGTGGAAGAAGGCTCCGGCGATCGGCTCTTTCTCTTGTTCCAGCAGTGACTCGAAGGTGTTGCGAGCTTTCTCCTTCTTCCAGTCGCACCAGCGGACTTCGTCGCCAACGACTTTCACGTCCGAGTAATTCTTCACGATGTTGTCGAAGCCTTGCTTACGGCCCTGTGCTCCGCTGTGAGCGCTCAGGCCGCCGATGTGAATGACTTTTCCTTTGCCACCGATCTTCTGCATCAAATAGCCAACGCTCTTCTCGGCCATATCGACGTGGTTCGGAGTGACCTCGCACCAGACGCCGGTGTCACGCATCTTGTCCATGTCGACCAGCAGCGTGTCCATCGAGATGACCGGCACGCCGCGCTGCTTCAGCTTGCGGACGGGAGCCGCCAGCGAGTCGATCTGCACGGCTTGGAAACAGCAGAAATCCCACTGCTTGTGAACGATTGCGTCGATCTTGTTCCGCTGCTTTTCGGGATCGAACTCGCCGTCGAACCATTCGATCTCGATGTCGAGCAAGTCGCCCCACAACTCCGCCGTCGTCTTGCCGAGCGCGCACCAAGTGCTCTGCAATCCGGCGTTCGAGAACGCCGCTCGCAAGCGTTTGCGTCCTGGCTTACCGGACGCGCCGGCGCTGGCGGGGGCTTGTTGATCTCGTTGAGCACAGCCAGCGATGCCCAAGCCCAGGCCGATCCCGGTTCCGGTAGCGAGTCGTTCGAGGAAGTCGCGTCGATTGGTGTCGGTCATGAGGATTCTGCTCCCAAAAAAAGTGGGTGAAGGGGACAGCATCGTGACTTCCACACGGCAGAAAAACAAATCAGCGCTGGGCTTCCACCACTGGCCAATGTTTCAACGGACACACCAGCACGCCGCACAAGCGAGTGGTTGTCCGAAAAACCACTCGCTTGCGCGTCGTGCTGGTATCACATGGCCGTGGTCGTTCGACAATTTCGGCTCGGTCGCCGATAGTTCGCCGCTCGATTTCCCGATCTCCTGACGGACTCTGATGACTCCCACGACTTCAACTGACGTATCCAGCCATTTGGAAGTTCTGCGTGCCCGCGTTGCCGAGATTCGCGAGCGTGCTCGCAAGCAATTTGCACACGGCGCGAGCGGCTTGCAGACCGCGACGATCCTTTCGGACAGCATGCGGGCCTTCGTTGTCGAGCAATGGATGGAAGCACTGGCGACGGTCGCCCCGGCCGTTGTGCAGAAACTCGAACGACAGTCCGCGATTGTCGCCGTGGGTGGGACGGGACGCGGCGAACTGGCTCCGTTCTCCGACATCGACATCATGTTCCTGCACGAAGCGTCGGTGGCCAACCAGTTCAAACCGGTCGTGAGTCGCTGTCAGCACAGTTTGTACGACGCGCTGCTCGACTTGGGTTGCAGCGTGCGCACGCCGAAGGACGCGATCGTGATGGCGTTGGAGGATTCGACCGTCGCGACTTCGCTGATCGAAATGCAACCGTTGTGGGGTTCGACCGAATTGGTCGCGAGCTTGAAGCGGAAGTTCGAGCGAAAGGTGGTCCGCTCACGGCGGCGAGCTTTCTTTGAGTCGTCCATCGCCAACCGCGAAGAGGACGTCGAAAAACACGGCGGCACCGTGCAGCAGTTGGAGCCGGACATCAAGTGCTCGCGCGGCGGTCTGCGCGATCTGCACCTGCTGCGTTGGATCGGCTTCGCGTGGTACGGCGTGCCTGACATCGACTCGCTGCGGCTCAACGGGGCCTTGTCGGGTGAGGACGCTCGCAAGCTGATCACCGCGCAGGAATTCCTGATGAAAATTCGGATGGACCTGCACTTCGCCGCCGGCAAACCGCAGGATCGACTGACTCGCGAAGAACAACTCCGAATTGCTGCCGAACGTGGCATCGAAGCCACGCCGGCTCAGATTCCCGTTGAACGGTTCATGCAGGAGTACTTCCAGCACACGACCACCATCTCCAGCGTTGTGGCGAGATTTGTCGCGCGGCATCGCCAGCGGACGCTGAAGAATTGGCTGCTCGATCTGCTGCTTGAGCGTCGTCAGGACGGGCATTTTTTCATCAGTCCGACACGCTTAAATGTCTCACCAAGACGGCTCGAATTTGTCTGCTCGGATTTGCATCAGGTGCTGCGGCTGTTTCTGACGGCGGCGCGAAACAACGTCGCGGTCGCTCCGCGAGTCCTCGAACGCGTTCGTCAGGCCGCGTCGAATTTCAGCCGCGTGATCGACGCCGAGTCCTCACGGCTGTTCATGGCGATCCTTGAACCGCGCGGCAGTCTTGGTACGACGCTGCGAGCGATGTACGAGACCGGCGTGTTGGAGGTCGTGCTGCCGGAATTCTCTCGCGTCCGTTGTCTGCTGCAATTCAATGCGTATCACAGCTACACGGTCGATGAGCACACGCTGCGAGCCATGTCGATCATCGAATCCTTCGAGCAGGAGTCCGGCCCAGTCGGAGCGGCCTACCGCGAGATCAAGCTGAAGCCGGTGCTGCATCTCGCCATGTTGCTGCACGACGTCGGCAAAGGGAGCGTCGAGGATCACAGCGAACTCGGCCGCAGCATCGCCGAGCGAATTGCCCTTCGCCTGGGCCTGCCAGAGCCGCAGCGGCAACTGCTGATGTTTCTGATTCACAAGCACCTGGTGATGGCGGACGTCGCGTTCCGGCACGACATCGCCGATCCCGGAGAACTCGCGCGATTCAGCCACATGGTTGGCAGCGCGGAGTGGCTGACGATGCTCTATGTGCTGACCGTCGCGGATATCTCGGCCGTCGGCCCCGATATCTGGAACGATTGGAAATCGGGCCTGCTGACCGATCTCTACGACCGAGCGATGCTGATCCTCAGCGGCAAGCATCCGAAGTTCTTTGAAGAGGAACGGCTGAGCAAAGTTCACGAGCACGTCGCCAAGCATCTCAGCTCGAACACCGGATCGGGAGAAGAGCGCGACAAGCTGACGCAGTGGGTCGATCTGCATTTGAAGCAGTTCCCCGCCCATTATTTGCTCGGCACGCCGCGCGACCGAGTCGCCGCCGATTTGCAAATCATCCGCCGTCTGCAACCGGGCGAGATCGTTGTCGAGGGGAATTACAACACCGAGACCGACACCGTCGAGTATCGCGTCGTGCTCGACCGGCAGCACTCCGAGGGTTGCTTTCATCGCATCGCGGGGACGCTGACTTCGCAGCGGTTGGAAATTCTCTCGGCACAGATTTGCACGACGACCGAAGGCATTGTGGTCGATGTGTTCTCGGTCCGAGACACCGACTTCACGGGGCCGGTTCCGTCGCACCGGATGGACGAAGTCGGCCAAGCGATCCATCGAGTGCTCCGCAAGGAGTTCAAAGTCGACGAGATGTTTCAGCGTTCGCGCCGCTTCAGTTGGAAGAGCACCAAAGCTCCGATCAGCGACCTGCCCAACCGCGTGACCATCGACAACGATTCGTCCGACCGCTGCAACATCGTCTGCGTCTTCGCCCACGACCGCCCCGGCCTGCTCTACACGATCAGCCGAGCCATTTTCCGCCTGGAATTGTCGATCGAGTTAGCCAAGATCGCCACGCACCTCGACCAAGTCCTCGACGCCTTCTACGTCACCGACCGCGTCGGCAAGAAGATCACCGATGAGGCCCGCTTGGAGTCGATCCAGTTCGAGCTAAATAACACCCTTGCCGAATTCGACGCGACGGGGCATCAACGGTTCGTCGGCTGATCGAGCATGGAATCTCAGCCGTTTCGACGCCGTGGATTTCGCGAGTGCGGATCATCAGCCCCAGAGTGCGGAGTCCTTTCACACGCGAGCGGCCTTTCCAATCGTCAGGCACGTTGACGGGGAAGTACGACCGCTTCTCCACTCGGCCGTGATGAGTTTCCGTGGTCTCCAAGCGGCGGACTTTCACGCGTGCGAAATCCTCATCCAGATGATCGGCGAAGAAGTCCGTCACACTCGGCGACTTGGCCCACATCGCAATCGCCGTCGGCCCGTCCGCTCCGGCGAGGAACGCACCAATCGAATTCACGATCACGTCCACCAACAAGTGCTCGTGATTCCCCTCCGAACGCGGATCGGGAAGTTCCTCAAAATGCTCCGCGATCGACTTCCGAATCGACGACTCACTCCAAGACATCAAACACCTCCGTGCCGAAACACGCAACCTGACGCGATCCCTTCCCGTCGCACGGAAAAGTCTATTACTCCGGCAAATATCCCTCGACGTACTTCATCAAGTCGAGGCAGTTCAGTTCGTCCTTAATCCCGTCGAGCGTCGGTTCGATGAGCGTGCGGGCGACTTCTTGGACGATATGGTCGGCGAAGCGCTTTCTGGCTCGGCTGAGCTGCTTGCGGAACGCTTCGGGTGTGAGCGTCTGGCCGGTCATCTCGGAGACCATCTTGGCGAGCATCGGTGAATCGGCACTCTCGTACTGCGCCGACACTCGCAGCACCGTGCAGAAGAGATTGTTGGTCGTTCGCTTTTGGTACTTGTCGAGCGATTTCCAGGCCGCCTTCAAAATGCACTTCCGCCAGTCGCTGGCCCATTCGAGTTGCGAGTGTTCCGAAACCGGCATGTGCTCGAGCGATTCCATCGGCAGCGGCACTTGATTGCGTCGGCAGAGCCACTGCATCGCCGCGTTACGGACGATCGTGATCAGGTAGTAGCGGAACTTGCCCTTGTTCGAGTCGGCCGTATGAAAGCCCTTCTGAACCATCCGCAGCATGAATTCCTGCTCGACCTCTTCGGCGTCATTGGGGTCGTGGATCAGCGTAGCGACGTATTTGCGGATCGCTCGTCCGTAGCGTTTCACGAACAACGTCGGATTGTTGACCGCCGTCCAGCGCGTCGAGATGCGGTTGAGCCACATCCGCTCACCGGTCTGCGAGTACGACGATTCAACTTGGTCGCTGCCAGTCGAGGGTTGCGAGTCGCCGGCTTTTGAGTCTGCTTCCGAATTCATCGCGAGAGCCTCATCGTGTCGTGGGGCAGGTTTTCAACCTGCCCCCACGAAATCAGCGTATCCAATCCGCACAATGCTCACGACCCTGCGAAGTCCGCTGACTCGGCAAAACCTTGCTTGTGAGTTGCGGTGGCTCGGTGCGATAATCAAAGTATGCCGATACGAGCCGCATCATCCGTACGAAAACATTTCGCAGGCCGACTATCACAGCTTGCGAGCCTTCTTCGCTCCCGAGCGATCTTGCTCCCCGACTCAAACTTCCCGAAGGAATTTCTCGACGCCTTCGGCCGCCCGCGCCGAGTTGTCACCTGCGAATGCAAACGCAGCGACACGCCCAGCATGACTCAAGCACTCTTGATGATCAGTGGCGGCCTACTCAATCGCAAAGTGGCCTACAGCAACGGCCGCATCGCCAAGCTCGTGAAGGCCAACACGCCGGCCGATCAAGTCGTCGATGAACTCTTCCTCTGCTCGCTCTCACGAATGCCGACAACAGAAGAAAAACAAGCCGCCCTCGCCGAAATCGCAACCGCCTCCAGTCCGCAAGAAAGCTACGAAGACTTCCTGTGGACTTTGCTCAACACTCGCGAATTCCAATTCAATCACTGAAGGTGAATTGATGCCGAACACTCAACCCTCAAGACGTGCGTTTCTCCAAGCCAGCGGCGTTGCCGCCGGAGCCTTCGTCGGCGGGCAAAACGTATTTGCCGAATCGACGAATGCAAATCCTCCGGCCAAGCGAGCGATCGTCCTGTTCCTACAAGGAGGCTGTTCACAGCTCGACACCTGGGACATGAAGCCGGACGCTCCGGCCGAGTACCGGGGCGAGTTCGATTCCATCGCGACAGCGACGCCGGGGTATCGCCTGTGCGAACACATGCCGATGCTGGCTGCGAGGACAAACCAATTCAATGTTTTGCGGAGCGTGCATCACGGGACGCCCAGCCATGAGGCGGCGATTCATTGGGTACTGACCGGCTACGACTATCCTGGCGCGAATACGACCACGAAGAATCGGAACGACAAGCCGTCGGTCGGTTCATTCGTCGCGAAGGTGAAAGGCCCCAGCCGGCCGGGACTGCCGGCATATTTTTGCGTGCCGGACAAAGGGCAACTCGGCGATCGCGTGCGATATGCCGACTCGCACTTTTTGGGGATGGCTTATTCCCCATTCGAGTCCGGTCCCATACCGGTCGATGCCGAGTCGCCATTTCGAGTGCCTCAGCCGTTGGTGATGTTCCGAGATATGCCGGTGACTCGCTTTGGCGACCGCCAGGGTTTGTTGCAGCAGTTGGATAACTTCAAACGAGACGCTGATGCCTCTGGCATGATGACCGGCATGGACCAGTTCCGCCGCACGGCCCTCGAGATGATCAATCATCCGGTGACTCAAGCAGCGATCGATCTTTCGAAAGAGACACGAGGGACTCGGCAGCGATACGGCAGCAACAAGTTCGGCCAACGAGCGTTGATGGCTCGGCGATTGGCCGAAGCGGGCGTGCCGTTCACGCTGGTGAACCTCGCTGACAACCAAGATTGGGACACGCATGTCGATAACTTCAACGCGATGAAGACGCGCCTGCTCCCGTTGCTCGACCGAGCGGTTGCAACTCTGCTCGATGAACTGAGCGAACGCGGACTGCTCGATTCGACACTGGTCGCGGTCGTTTCGGAATTCGGCCGCACACCGAAGATCAACAACAACGCCGGCCGCGATCACTGGAGCGACGTGTTTTCCGTGATACTCACCGGCGGTGGACTGAAAACTGGGCAAGTGCTCGGCACCAGCAACGCTCGTGCGGAAATCCCGCAGGACCGACCGATTCACTACAACGACGTCCTGGCCACGATCTATCGGCAGCTTGGCATCGCGACCGACCGAGTCTTCATGCACGAAGGCCGGCCGGTACCGATTCTGTATCAGGGAACTCCAATTCCTGAACTGATTTGAGGGACGCTGGCCGGCAATCGTTGCAGTGAGTGGGGGATGACACCTAAAGTCGGCCTCAATGATCACTGCAAGTACCTCACTCAGCCAACTCACCGACGTCTCAAAATCGACTGCGTCGCTGCCGCGCATTCTCGATTTGACGCCGTCGGAACTCACCGATTGGGTGGTCGCCCATGGCTGGCCGAAGTTCCGCGCGGGACAACTACAGAAATGGTTGTTTCACCATCGCGCGACTTCGTTCGAGCAGATGTCCGACTTGCCGAAGCCGATGCGTGAACAACTCGCCGCCGAGTTCCGACTCTTCGCGGCCGAAGTCGAATCGCATCAGGTGGCGTACGATCAAACCGAGAAGCTGCTGCTGAAGCTGGGGGACGGCGAGACCATCGAATGCGTGCTGATGCGCGAGCCGGATCGAGTCACCGTGTGCATCAGCACGCAAGTCGGCTGCGCGATGGGCTGCGTGTTTTGTGCCAGTGGAATGCTTGGCCTGAAGCGCAATCTGTCAGCGGGCGAAATCCTTGAAGAGTTGCTGCGGATGCAAACGCTGCTCAGCCCCGACGAGCGGATCACGAACATCGTCGTGATGGGGATCGGCGAACCACTCGCAAATTTACCGGCGGTTTTGCAGGTCCTCGCGGCGGCGAGTTCGCCGGACGGACTCGGCATCGGTGCTCGGCACATCACGGTTTCGACCGTTGGCTTGCCGGCGAAGATTCGCGAATTCGCTCACACCGGCAAGCAGTACAACCTCGCGATTTCGCTGCACGCTCCAAACAACACGCTGCGAGACAAACTCGTCCCGGTCAACGACAAGATTGGCGTCGAGGCGATCCTCGACGCGGCCGACGAATACTTTGAAGTCACCGGTCGACGAGTCACCTTCGAGTACGTCCTGCTCGCGCAGGTCAACGACGAGCCGCAACACGCTCAACAACTGGCCCAACTGTTACGAGGCCGCTGCGCTCATGTGAATTTGATCCCAATGAACGGCGTTTCGCTCCTGCCGTATCACGAACCGGCCGCTCCTCGCACGCAGCAGTTCGTCGCGATCCTCGAACAAGCCGGTATCCCTGCCTCCGTTCGGAAACGCAAGGGGGCCGACATCGACGCCGCCTGCGGCCAACTGCGGCTCAAGCACGAGAAGTCGTAGCGCGAGTTCAATTGAGCTGCGGATCGAGAGTCTCAAACGCCACGATGCGTTGTACCTCGCGCAGGCGAAGCTCAGCGAGTTCGCGCAGCGGCAAGGCCTCAGCACGCTCGAAACATTGAACCGCCTGTCGTAGCGAGCGGATCGCGCGCGGGTACTTGCCTTGCAGGCGTCGCAACTCGGCGAGGTTCATCAAGTCGGTCCCCTCACCGCACCCATCGAGCATCAGGCGATGCAGTCGCAGCGATTGTTTCAGCCAGCGAATGCCGTCATCGAGTCTGCCCTGCGCGGCGGCTAGAAGACCGAGGTTGCCGGAGTCCGTGGCTTGGCCCTCCCAACAGCCGCGCCATTCTTCGATGGCCAACGCACGTCGCCACAGCGATTCGGCAAGTTCCCAATCCTGCTTCAAAAAGGCGTCACAACCACATCCGGTCAGATCGCACGCGAGACGACCGAGTTCATCGGCGGACTGTTGGACCGACTCGGCGGAATGCCGCATTCGCCACGTCAATGACTGCTGCTGCCAAATCTCGGCCGTGTCCCATTGCTTCGATTGCCGATACACCGCCGCCAGATTGTGACACGCGGCCTCGGTCAATTCGGCATCGCGGTTCAACAGACCGATTTGCAGCAGTGCTCGGAATTGCTTGGCAGCCTCACCAAGTTCGCCACGAGCGAGCAACAAGCCGGCGGCTTCCACTCGCTCGCTGAAATCGCACCTCGTGGCGACAAGCTTCGGCCAGCGGAATTCGTGGGGCAGATTTCCAACCTGCCCAGCATCGGATGGCAGGTTGAAAACCTGCCCCACAGGGCTACTGAATTGTTGAGTCACCGTCGTAACGCTCCGCAAGAGGAATGAATCTGAGAGCGAGCGTGCGCGGCATCACGAGGTCGGCAACAGAGTACCGCTTTTTCCGATGGCGTCAACTTTGACGGTTGTAGCGATTGGCCGGGTGAAATCTGACTGCTTGCAGCTTGGCTTTGGTGAGCCGTAACATTCCGCCTGTTTCTGGTTTGAATCGCAGCGGTTGGCTGGAGACCGAAAGGCCCACCATGTTCGACACCGAAGATGACCGCATCGACCCCACCGAAAGCTTCGAGCTGAAGTGGCAAGGGAGTTGCATCGTGGTGATTCCGGCGGCCAGTGTGGAAACCATGCGTTGGGATCTGATCGAACCGGCTGCGGCAATCATTCTGGGGCCACTGAAGGAACTGAAAGTTCCGATGGTCGTTTTCGACTTGGGTAACGTCGCCTATTTTGGCTCGGTGTTTTTGGCGTTGCTGTTGCGTTGTCACAAGCTGGTCAAAAGTTGTGGCGGCGAATTGGTGCTGTGCGGCCCCAGCGCGATGGCTCGCGAACTCTTGAGGGTCACGTCGCTTGATACACTCTGGGCGATTTATGATTCGCGCGAGGAAGCGCTCGCGGCGTTGGCCGTGTAACGATCGTCCGAGCCTGGCGAATCTTCTGAGGCGCGAAACGCTACGGTAGCTCACATGACGGATCGACCGAGAACTCCCGACGAATCCGACCCTTCGCAGTCCTTCCAAGAAATCTTGTCATCGCCGCTGGAGGAGCAATTGCGAGCCACGGCTCCGCAAGATCTCGCGGCACGCATGGCCGACGAACTTCCGGACGAGGACTTTGATCCCGACCCCACGGAGGTCATCCGACAGCAGCGTCCACCCGTCACGATGGAGTCGTTGATTGCAGGCATCAAGCAGGATGCCGACAAGCTAGCTCGCGACAACGCGGCCTTGGGTGACGTGAAGATCCTGGCCCGCGCGCTGAAAGAGCTGCGTTATGCCTTCAAAATTTTCACTCCGTACCGGCAACATCGGAAGGTGACGGTCTTCGGTTCGGCACGGACCAAGCCGAATCATTCCAGCTACCAGCAGTCAGTCGAGTTCGGCCGCCGCATGGCGGCGCTTGGCTGGATGGTTCTGACTGGCGCGGGGGGTGGCATCATGGAGGGAGCCCACGTTGGCGCCGGCCGCGACATGGCAATGGGCGTTAACATCATGCTCCCGTTTGAGCAGGCCGCGAATCCAATCATTCTCAACGACCCCAAGCTCATCAATTTGAAATACTTCTTCACGCGCAAGCTGCTGTTCGTCAAAGAGGTCAGCGCGATCGCGTTGTTTCCAGGCGGCTTCGGAACTCAGGACGAGTGCTTCGAGACACTGACACTGGTTCAAACCGGAAAACACGAACTGATGCCGATTGTCTGTGTTGACGATCCCACGAATGACTACTGGCAGAAATGGCGGCGATATCTGGTGGACGAATTACTCTCCGAAGGGCTGATCTCTCCGGAGGACTTGTCGCTGTTCAAAGTGACCAACAGCGTCGATGCCGCGATCGAGGAGATTCTGCACTTCTTCCGCGCCTACCACAGCATGCGGTTCGTGCGCGGCCAATTGATCATGCGGCTGAACCTTTCGGTTTCCGACGAATTGCTGACGCGGTTGAACGACGAGTTCTCCGACTTGCTGGAATCCGGCCGCATTGATCGCGCGACGGCGCATCGCTCGGAGTCGGATGAACCGGACACGCTCGAATTGCCACGGCTGATGCTGAAGTTTGACCGCAAGAAAGTCGGTCGATTGCGTCAGATGGTGGATGTGCTCAACAACGACGCGTGATCGTAGCCGAGCCACTCCGTGACTCGAATTTCCGATCACGGAGTGACCGGTCTACTTTGGGCGAATTTGCGTCCACACGTCGCCGGCGAAGATGTCGATCATTTCGGCCAGTCCTTCCGCGACGAACTCGGGGCCGGACACGAACCGCCCCGGCCGAGTCCACGCCTGCAACTTCTCCGGCGAGACACCCAACATGCGGACCAGCAGTCCGTCCATGTCGGCCTCCAGCAGCTTGAAGTGCCGAGTCCATTCGGCCGCCTCTTCGAGCCGGACTTCTTCTTCGCTTTGCCAGCGGATCGGGTGAAACAGCAGCGTCGAGTGGGGAGTGACGAGTCGTCGCTCGCATGCCGCGAACGGCAGGATCGTCGCCGACGAACATTCTCCCGCGACGACTCCGACAGCTCGCAAGCCGCGCAGTTTGATGAGCGTCGCCAATGCCAGTCCGCAATAAATGCTGCCGCCGCCGCTGTCGAAGAAAATTGTCCCGCGGCTGTTGCGAGGCACTTCCAACAACTGTTGAAACAGCTCGGTCTGCTTGTCGGTCAAGTCGCCGAAGATCCCGGCTTCCCACTCGCTGTCCTTCGCGAAGGACGACAACGCCCAAGCTCCGGGAGGCGGGTACGGCGACAAACGTGAGGCTGCGGATTCAGCCGCGTGGCTGGGTTGACGATTCTTCTTGCGGATCATGGAAACCTTCAATTCAACGTTCGCCGCGGCGGATCATCGCTCCGCGTGATGAGCCGGATGGCCAAATCACGCCGGTGAAGTGTTCGGCTCGTCACACGGAGCGGTGACGGCGACGTTGCTATTCGATGCAGTACAGCGAGTCGGTTCCGCGAATCAGCAACCGGCCTTGGCTGATCGCTGGTGAAGCGAATGTGTCCTCGGCGATTCGGTTTTCGGCGACCACTTCCAGTGTCGGTCCCGGCTTGACGACTTTCATCAAGCCGTGATCGTCGAGGAAATAGACGAGCCCATTCGCCGTGACGAGCGACGCCGAGTAGTGCGTCCCCAGCCGCTCCTGCCACTGAATCTTGCCCGACTCGGAGTCGTAGCAAGTCCCGAATCCATCGTCGGAGACGATCAAGAAATAATTCCCGCACGCGATTGGCGACGGAACGTAGCTATCCTTTTTGGTGTAGTGCCATTTCACATGAGACTCGTTGGTGATCTTGCCGCTGCCGCGCGGGTCGATCGCCATGACGTGATGATCCGGAAAGCCACCCGTCATGAAAATCAGTCCCTTGTTGTAGACCAGCGACGCGACGAATTGCTCCGTCGGGCCGTCGAGCATCCAGAGTTGCTTGCCGGTGTGCGGGTCGTAGCTGGCGACGCACTTGCTACCCGACAACATCATCTGCGTGCGACCGTCGATCTCGCGGATGATCGGTGTGCAGTAGCTGCGTGTCTTGTGCTCACGCGGAGTCTTCCACACGGTCTCACCGCTCGTTCGCTTCAGAGCAGTCAGGTATGACTCGCCATCGTGGTCGCCGTTGACGATCAACAAATCCTTGAACACAACTGGCGACGAGCAGAACCCATGCACCGATTTGAACACGCCCGGCCGAACCTGCCAGAGTTGTTTGCCATCAAAGTCGTAGGCCGCGACCAGCATGTCCTTCTGGTCGAGGAACGAGACATAGACCTTCTCGCCATCCGTCACCGGCGTGCCGCTGGCCCAACTGTTGAGGCGATGCTTTTTTTCGAGCGGAGTGTCGACGACGACTTTCTCCCACAGCAGTTTGCCGGTGGTGAAGTCGAGGCACATCAGCACACGGCTCGGCTGATCGCCGGTGTTGGCTCCGACCAGGAACACGCGATTGCCAAACACGGTCGGCGACGAATGTCCGCCGTAGGGAAGCTTGACCTTCCAGGCAATGTGCTCGGTCTCGTTCCAATTCACCGGAACATTGGTCTCGTCACTGGAGCCGTCGCCGCGTGGCCCGCGCCAGCCCGGCCAATTCTCGGCCTGAGCCGTCATCGCCATCGCCGCCAAACAGATCAATCCCCAAAGCAGCCGTCGCACGTTGGGCATGGTTCCCTCACTTGGTTTTTAGTCAACAGCACACGATCCTGTGACGTGGAGTACGCCAGATGGTCCGCGTCGTCGATTTCAATCATCCTGGCTTCCAGAGCTGTTTGCACATCCACGCCTCGTGCTCGCAACGCGGCCACGAGCGCCCGATCCATCGAATCCTCATCGAGGTACAGTCGCGACATCACGAATTGACTTCCGCCGTTGTCTCGTTCTGAGCCTGTTCGGCGGTGGTATTATCGGTCGCAATTTCGGCTTCGATAACCACTTGATTGGCATGGTAGCAGGTCAGGGCCGCATGAACTTGAGCCAGATTGAGATGACCGATTCGATCCGCGATTTCTTCCGGAGTCAGCCCCAAGCGATACCATCGCACGATGCGCTGGACTGTCACGCCAGTCCCGGCAATGCGCGGACGTCCACCGCGCACATCTTCGGACGCGACAATCAGCGAACCAATTTCCAATACCGCTGACATAAGCCTGATCCTTCTGCATTTGACATCCGCATTCTCACCCTCAAGGAATTATCCTATGAAGAGACCGGTATCATGGCCAGTCCGGTTTGGCGAAGACGTTGTCGATGTCATCGTCAATTCCAATCGGTAGTAGACGAGTTCCGGGGGTGAGCGTTTCGGACATCAGGTGGCCGGGGGCGGAGTCATGCTCGAAGCCGAGCAGATGGCCCAATTCGTGAGCCAGCACCGTCAGCAAATCCATTCGCCCGGTCGCTGCGCCGCGTGGCTCAAATTCTTCATCGGCATCGGGAGTCGAATCGACAAACCAGCCGAAACCGGCCGCGTCTTGATCGATCCAGATGATGTGACCGGCGGCGAGACCCAGCAGATTGTTCGGCAGATCGGTGACGACGAATTCGACCTCATTCACTAACCCGAAGCGTGAGCGAGGGTCGAGACGAGACTGACTCGCGGCCACGAAATCGGCCAACTCTTGAGTGGTGAGTTCATCGCTACCAACTCTCCACTCTGGACTCTCGGCGGCTGATGCTTTCAGCGCCGCCGCCACCGTGAGGGTCAGGTTGGTCGCGTTGAACGCCGGAACCAGTACCTTACCGCCCGAGAGCGATTGCCCGGTGATCAAGGCGAACTCGCCAACCACCGAGCCATACTGCATGACGATGAACGTGCTCCCCACCGCCGGGTTGAAGCCATTGATCAACGACAACGCCAACGTCCCGTCAAGCGTCGCCGCGCCGCTCACTCGGAGTTGATCGTAGCCAATCCCCGCCCCCGCCCCGCCAAGTTCAATCGCCAGTGTGCCAGCAACTGTTTGCGTGAAATTGCCAGTAATCGTCAAGGCACCAGCAGAAGTTCCGGGCCGGACGCTCGCTCGATTCAAGACATCGCCGTTGATGCTGCCGTCGTGGCCTTGCAAAATGCTCTGTGATTCGACCGTGACGGTACCGACGACAGATCCTCCTCCAATTACTTGAATCACGGTGTTCTGCAAATGCGCACTTCCGGCGACCTCCACGATACCTCCGGCGCGAATGGTGATGCTGGAGTAGCCCGGCCAGTTGCCGTCGTAGGTATCGTTGTTCCGATCCTGCAACTCCACCAGCGACGACAGATTCACCAGACTGGTCGGGCCATCCGCCGTGATGCGAACGCTTCGATTGCGAGTGTCGCCGACCGTCGGATCGATGATCTGCGTCAGACTACGCAAGTCGACCACACCGCTGGAAAAGGCCTCGATGTCGATGCAACTGAACGCCGCATTCAGAGCCGTGAGACTCACCAGATTCCGTAAGTCCAGCAAGCTGTTGGTCCCGGTGGCCCGGAACACCGGCGCGTTGGTCGTGTTCGTGTAGCTCGTCGCGTTCGGAAGCGAAATCTGTCCTCCACTTTGAGCGATGAAACTTCCGCCAATGATTTTTGTTTCGCCGTTGGCAATGAAGCGGGCTGTCGGGCCATTAGCAGTCAGCGTCGAGGCGTTTCCGATTTCGAAGCGGGCATCGATCTGAGTCGGCCCTGTCACGGTCAGCGATCCACCACTCATGATGAATTCTTCGCGAGAGAAGAGACTGCGAATAATCACATTGCCGCTCGGCAAGCGGACCTTCACGTTGGTGGCTTTGCGGTCGATGATGACGGTGTCGTCGGGGCCGGGGACTTTGCCGGTACTCCAGTTGCCGGGGTTGTTCCAGTCGCCGTCGGTGTTGGAAATTCAGGCGATTCCATTGACCACTTCGGCATCGAAGCTGGTGAACGTAATCGCCACCGGGGCGGCGACCGAGTTGCCGGCCAGGTCCGCGAGGATCGACGGATTCACCGTGAGCTGATACCGGCTCTCGCCAAACGGTTGCTCGGTGTGGATGACCACTCGGCGGGGCGAGGGAGATTCGATTTCGGTCACGGTGATGTTCGAGTCATCGCCGCCACCCAGGCGCGAGTTGGCTCCTAAGTTTGTCAGCGTGACACCGTCCACGGACAGCCGGCTGGCGTCGATCGGTTCGTTGAACCGCAGCGTGACCGTGTCCACGCGGAAGCCCGCTCCATCGTCGGTCGGGCCGGAGCCGATCAGGACCGGCGGTGTGATGTCGCTGGTTAAGTTGTAGGTCAGCGTGTTGGACAAGCCGACGTTACCGCCGGTGTCGGTGGCTCGGACTTGGAACGCGACCGTGGCGGCTCCGTTGGCCAACGTGGGCGCGATCGCGCTCAGATCGAACGGAGCCGACACGTCATTGACCACAATCTGCCCGTTCATCAGCAACTCGACGTTGCGAACCTGAACATCGTCGGTCACGGAGACTCGGATCGGCACAATGCTCCCTTCCTGGAGATTGCCCCCCGCCGGCCCCGTGATCGTGGCCGTGGGAGCCTGTCCTTGCGTGTCGAATCCGACGTAATTGATGACCTGCAACCCACCCGTGCCATCGGCGACGTAGCCGATCCCACTGGCAATGGCGATGCCTTGCGGCGGTACGGGCAGATTGAACCGAGTGACAAAGTTCGCGGTATTCGCCGGGTCGCGTACATCCATAACATCGATCGCGGTCGCTGGCGGAAACGAGGCCGCGAGACCACCGAGGAGCGCAAGGCCCGATCCATTCGCTACCACCACATCGCCGGGCACAGCAATCCCGCCGGGCACGTCCGAGGCACTGAGTTCCACGAGGTTGCTCGGATTGGTGACGTCCGCCGTGGCGAATCCACCTTGATTGAAACCTGGCCGAGCAGCGGCATAGACAATGCCATTCGTGACCGAAATCTGCCCGCCTCCATGCGTCAATTGCACGGACCCGCGCGCCACGAGTCCGGTGTCGCCGACTTCGAAGGCGCTCAGATTTCGGTTGGCGTCCATTGTGTAGAGGATGCCGCCTTCGTGAGTCATTCCCGTAATGTTCGCTCCGTCAGGGACATTGAACGTGTTGAGCAAGTCCCCAGTCAGCGCCTCGTACGCGACAATCTGGCCTCCCGCCGCTGCGTAGGCGACTCCGTCAATGGCCTCCACCTGACTCGCCAAGATATCGGCCGTCCGAATTCGGTTCGGCCGCGCAGAATCAGACACGTCAATAAAGTGCAGTCCGCCATCATTGGCCGCAATGACGGCAACATTCGATACCGAATCCACATCCACGTCGCTCGAATCGCCGGTCAGCGTCAATTGGCTGAGCACGCGTGGGGCGGTGAACTGAGAAACGTTGACGATCGCTAGTCCACTCGATCCCGTCGCCAGAAATGCGAGATGGTTACCTTCTGTTACCGCCGAAACTAACACGCTGTTCGCTTCACCGGTTAGCAATTGATTGGCAACAATTCCAGTTGGCGTGATTGTTTACCGCGTCGGAGCGAACAAAGGGATTGGTTGAGCGGTTCGTCGTGCTTGGGCGAGGAAGTCGAGGGGATTTCGGAGGAGTTGATCGCAGGTGAGGAGGACTGACGTGAGGATTGACTGGTGCTGAGCGCCGGTGTCGG
>CAMAWN010000117.1 GCA_945861865.1 Candidatus Kuenenia stuttgartensis
AAACAACTCCTGCAACTCGTCCACGGAATGATGCTCCACAACAGTCATGCCCAGCCTCCTGCCATGTTGACGGTGATCAATTCATGGCTTGAGTCTGCGCAAATCCCGTGCCGTAAGCGGCGCGCGGTTATTTATTGGGAACCGGATCATTGGTCAGAACAGGAGAATCGAAATGCTCGGAACACGTCGCACACAACTGGCCCTGTTGCTAGACCACTCGCGGCGCTGAATGAGATGTTTCCCTGTTTGTGAGTTTCCTCGACACAGCGGATGGGTACCAGGATGTCCGCTGACGTCTTGACACACATGCAGGGAGTCGGTGCATGTCCTGATTACGAATCGAGTTGACCGCCGACGAGCAGCGTATCGTGTTGGACGAGCGCGAGTCTCATGCGTGTGCGTGTGTGCGACGCAGACTGTGGGCGTAGCTGTCCAATTCCCAGCCTGGTGTTTTCGAGAATTGTCGGATGGATTAGTTCTGCCGCATGAACGTGTCGAGTTTGAAGCAGGGAGTGGCGGCGGGAATGATCACGGTCGAGCAGGTTCTGGAGTTGTTGCTTCCGCAGATCGAAGTGAATCAACGGTTGACGGCGCGGGTGGAGATGCTCGAATCACGGTTGGCGCAGTAGGAACCGCCACCGCCAACGGACTACGGGCCGGTCGCGCCGAGTGATTACCGCGTGGCGGCGGAAGAATGTTTCGCGGCGTGGTGGCCGGAAGCCGACGGACGACAAGCTGGCTCAGGCAGTGCGAGTCGGTTATCGAGTTCACAAGCGCAGGTTTTACAACGACGCACCGCGAGTTCCGGGGTTGCGGCTGCGGTTCTTCTGCCAACGTCCGATCGAGAAATCGCAAGCCGACGCGCTGTTGAATCCATTGGCTCGGCACTGGCCGCCGGAGTTCGACGCCTTGTGCGAATTGCTGGCGTTGGCGCTGGTGGTCGATCTCGACGAGACGAGATGGAAGCTGGAGCGTGAAAGCTGTTCGCGGTGGCTGCTTCCATCGGCATTGCACACGGTGCTGACGTTCGGCTGCCGCAAGGACGCGAGGCTGACAAAGAACCTTCCGGAAGGTTGTGAAACTCCGAGGAAGTGCCATCTGCGAACAGGTTCTTTGTCCGCTTCTTATCCAAACAGATCGAGCAGCGGCTCGCCTGTGGAGAGTGGGCGTGTGAAGCCGTCCTTGCCCAGACGCAGATCGAGCGGGACGCCCAGCGAATGGAAGATTGTCGCTCCCAAATCCTGCGGCCGAACCGGTCGGTCTTTGACGTAGGCTCCGTGCTTGTCGGATTCGCCGTAGACTCGGCCGCCGCGGATGCCGCCGCCGGCGACGATCGTGGAATAGCAGGAAGGCCAGTGCTGACGTCCGGGATTGGCAGCGCCGTTTTGGTTGATGTTCGGAGTGCGTCCAAATTCTCCGGTAACGACCACCATCGTGTTGTCCAACATGCCACGATCGGAAAGATCGGTCAGCAGCGCGGACACCGCTTCATCGAGACAAGGCAAGCACCAGCCCATGCCATACGAGCCGTTGCCGAAGGCATTGCCCATTCCCATTTCGCCGCCGTGCATGTCCCAGCTTGAAGCCGGAGGACCGCCGCCGCCGTTGGGAGAAGGGCCGGTCCAACCGTTGACCGTGACGAAGCCGACGCCCGACTCGATCAACCGTCGCGCGAGGAGCAGGTTCTGTCCCAGTGGGTGCATGCCGTAACGTTCGCGAGTGGCAGTTGACTCGCGTTGCAGCTCAAACGGCTCGCGCCCTTCCGAGCCGCTCGTCAGATCGAACGCGCGGCCATGCAGGTCTTGCCAATCGGCGGTCACACGCTGGTTGTTCACGGCACTTGTTGTCGGATTCAAACCGTCCAGCAAGCGACGTCGTTCGAGCATTCGTTCCGTCGGCACCGTGGCGATCAATTCGTCGGGAGCCTTGAACGTCGGCATCGCGGGATGATTCGTCGCCGAGCCAACAAACAGCGGACTGTGCAGCATCCCGAGGTGACCGCCGTTGCCAATGTTCACCGCACAGAAGACTGGATCGCCAACGCATTTGATCAACCAGACATACGGCGCAATGCTCCGCTCATCCGGTCGAGCCTTCGACAAGATCGATCCGATGTAGGGCGCGTCCAGAGGTGCTTGAGCCTGACCGCTCAGCAGGTGGTGCATCGCGTCGAAGTGATTGCTGATATTTCCGACATGCGACATCGACCGAATCAGCGCGAACTTATCAGTCATCGCCGCCAGCCGAGTGTGCATCTCGTTGATCTGCATCCCCGGCACCTTGGTCGGGATCGGCTGATACGGCCCACGAATCGTGTCGGGAGCTTCCGGCTTCAAATCCCAGGTATCGAGATGACTCGGCCCACCGCACAAAAGGATGAAAATGCAAGACTTCTTGTCTGCTCCTTTGCCGAGGCCACGCTTCGGATCAACTCCGGCCGCGACCATTCCGGGTAATCCTAGGGGCAAGGCACTCATTCCGGCGGCCTGAAGAATCTGTCGGCGAGAGATCGCCGCAATGGAATTCGGTTCGGTGCTCACGGGACGGTTCATTGCATTTCCTTGGCAAGTGACCCAACAAGTGCCGCCCACATCTCGTGCCGGGCAGGCGGATACTCTCATTGATCCAAAATGGTATCGAAAAAGAGGTTCGAATCAAAACAATTTTGGTTCATCGGGCCTCTTGGGGGCTGGCGACATCCTGGTTCAGCCCGCAAGGGTGAATTTGGTGTGGTGAAGAGTCAGGAGCCGGAGTTTGAAGTGGTCATAGTGGTGATCGCCGTAGGCTCGGGCCGCATGACCAATTCCTCGTCCCCTTGGCTGACGGTCGGGTCCGAGCAGACGCAGAGGTAGTCGAATGGCTCCCACGTCGTGTTCTTGACCCATTCGCGCAGCGTCTGTCTCAGCAATGCCAACGAACCAAGACCGTCCGCTTGGCAATGGCCTCGGCGAGCGTGATTGTTGTTTTCGTGCGAGTGACGATCACCATTTCCAATCTTTGACGCCCGGCAGATTTCGGACGCACTCGGTTGGCCAGCGGCCTTGGTTCAAGTCGATGATGACCTGCGCGGCCATGATCAGCGTGCCCTGTTGAGACTCGTGGTCCAGTCCGCCGAGATGGCCGCAGGTCAAGACATTGTCGAGCTTCAGCAGCGGGCTATCGAGCGGCAGCGGTTCTTTATCGAAGACGTCGAGTCCGGCGGCTCGCAGGTGGCCGGACTTGAGCGCGTCGCACAATGCGATCTCGTCGATCAATGGCCCGCGAGCGGTGTTGATGAGAATCGCGCCGCGTTTCATCCTCCGCAGCGAGTCGGCGTTGATGAGGTGCCGCGACGACCGATCCATTGGCAGGTGCAGCGAAACGAAATCTGATCGCGACAAGAGGTCGTCCAGCGAAGTGAATTCGATCTGCCACTGCTCGGCGAATTCGCGATTGGGAAACGGATCGAATGCGAGCACCTGGAGACCCAATCCGCGTGCGCGAGTCGCGACGGCGCGGCCGATGCGACCGAGTCCGACCAATCCCAGTGTGCGGCCCATCACTCGCGGGGTGGGAGTCTTTTCCCAGAGGCCTCGGCGAACTTCGCGGTCCCGCTGCGGCAGATTGCGAGCCAGCGACATCAGCATCGCGATCGTGTGCTCGGCGACGGCGTGATGATTCACTCCGGGAGTGGTCGCGACGACGATCTTCGCTTGATCGCAGGTGGGGAGGTGGACCGCATCAAATCCGACGCCGGTGCGAGCGATGACTCGCAACTTCGGGCACGACGTGATGACTCTGGCTGTGATTGGCTCGGAGCCGGCGATGCACGCATCGGCGTCTCGCAACGCGAGAATCATATTGTCTTCAGCATTTAGATCGAGTTTGCGGTCCACGACAACCGTCTCGAACCCGGCATTTTTCAAAAGTTCAAAATGCGGTCCGGCATCGCCGAGCAACGAAGTCACCACCACTTTCAGAGACATGAGAGTCAACCTTTCTTGGCAATTCCATGACAGTCGTCGGCTTCGGCAAGGTGCGGTTTGAGGGTCTTCCGCTGACGCCTCGTCCCACACTCTTTGGCGGCGAAAACATGGCGGTTTCAGAAGCGAATTGAAAGGGTTCGGACTCAGTTCTAAACTGGCGGTCGTTGAATGCGTGTCTGGCCGTGTCATGAGTGGCAATGGCTCTCCGCTTTGAAAGGTCTCGACAACATGAGTGTTTCTCGACCAATGCGTGAAAGATTAGTTCCAGAACTGGCCGCAACAACGATGCGCTGGTTGGGGCTGCTGGCCTTCGGGATCATTTGTTTCGGCTCGGTGGCTGTGGCTCAGGACAAGAAAGAAAAAGAGAAACCGGTCGATGACAAGACGCTTCAGTCGCCCGCCGATGGCTGGCCGCTCAGGCTGACGTACTACCGATCCGCCGCGGGCAAGGATGCAGCTGTTGTCGTGCTGCTGCACATGAAGAACGAGAGCCGTCTGACTTGGACGGCCCCGAAAGGCTTCGCCGAGCAACTGCATGCGAAGGACTTTGCGGTTGTCGCCGTGGACCTCCGAAAACACGGGCAGAGCAAGCCGGGTGCGGAGGACGATGATCCGAAGAAAGCCGCGTCGTCTGAGAAGGACAAGTCGAAGAAGTCCTCCGCAGGCAGCGAACTCAAACCGGCCGACTATCTCCTGATGGTGCGTGACATGGATGCCATCAAGAAGTTCATCTTCGACGAACATCAGAAAGGGAATCTCAACATGCGAAAAATGGCGATCGTCGCACCAACGATGAGTGCTGCGATTGCGATCACCTTTGTTGCGGCAGATTGGAAGAAACCTCCGCATGACGACGCTTCGAACGTTGCCATGAGGACGCCGAACGGACAGGACGTTCAGGCGATGATTTTTTTGTCTCCTGAAACGGCGCTTGCTCAGGTGCCGGCTCACTTGGTCGCCGGGCAATTAAAAGCGACCCCAATGGCCGCGTTCGTGGTCGTCGGCAAGACCGATTCGCACGACAAGGACCAAGCCAAGAACTTGTTTCTGAAACTTGGCGGCGACCCGGCGAAAACCGAGGCTCCGAAGAAAAAAGCCGAGCCGAAGAAGGGTGCCAAGGAGAAAGAAAAGGAAGCTGAGAAGGGCTCGGAAAAGAAGACTGAGGAGCGGTTCTTCTACGGAGAACTGAACACCGCGTTGCGCGGGACCGATTTACTTGGCAAGAATCTCAAAGTGGAAGAGGCAATGCTCGGCTTCCTCGAAGACCATGTGAAAGCCCTCAAAGGCCCCGTCTACGAATGGCGTGATCGACAATCGCGACTGACCAAATAGCGCGGCATCAAGACGCGTTCGCGCAGAAGGCGAAATACACTTCGGCTGCCTGACGGAGTTGGCCGATGTCGATCCATTCGTTGACAGTGTGAGCTTGGGCGATGTCGCCGGGTCCGAAGACGACGGAAGGGACTCCGGAGGAGGCGATGCGTGAGGCGTGCGTGCCGTACGGAACGCCCACTTTCTTGTGAGGTCCGGCGATCTCGGAGATGCATTCGAGCAGTCGGTTGGCGAGCGGGCCGTTGTGTTCATCCGACAGCGAAACTCCGACCAGCCACGGCGGCAGGTGTTCGACCTCGAAGTCCAATCGCGAAGCGAAGTGCTGCTGGACCTGCTTGATGGCGTCCCAGCCGTCCTCGCCGGGGATGACTCGGCGGTCGATTTCGATTTCGCAACTGTCGGGAACTGTGTTGACACTGATACCGCCAGTGATGCGACCGACGCTCAATGTTGCTGGACCGCAGAGCGGATGTGCGGTGATCATCGTCGGCAGCTTGGAAGCGAATTCTTCCAGAGCGGTCAGGACTCGCCCCATTTTGTAGATCGCGTTGACCCCCTCGTGCGGCGCGGAACTGTGACAGGCTCGGCCGGTCGTCCGAATCTTCCAACGCGTTGCTCCGCGATGTGCGACGACAACGTCCAGTTGCGTCGGCTCCGCAACGACCGCGATGTCCGGTCGCCGATTGATGATCGAGCCTGCCTTTTTTGGGTCAGTCCAGAGCGTCGTGAGGTCGTTGACTCCCAGCGAGGTGGATTCTTCATCGCAGGTACATGACAGGATGACGTTCGGTGCGCCGGCTGGTTTCTCGCGAATCAGTCGAGCGAATGCTGAGAGCATCGCGGCCATGCCCCCTTTCACATCGCAACTGCCTCGGCCGAAGAGCTTGCCGTCGCGGATGACAGGGTTGAACGGATCGGGGAAGCCGTCGGTCGGGACGGTGTCTTGGTGGGCATCCAGCAGCACAGTTGTCTTCGCGTTCGGGGAATCGAACCGCGCGATCACGTTCGCTCGGCCGGGAGCGACTTCGATACGTTGATACCGCACGCCGAGTTTCCGAATGACTCCTTCGAGGTAATCGCTGACGCGGCTCTCCAAGAATTCTGGGCCGGATAAGTCTCGGCCCATCGGGTTCACGCTGGGGATTGCGACCAAGTCCTTGAGTAGATCAACAGGGTCCATGAGGTGCTCCGAAATCATTTGTGGGAATCGCTGAGGATGTCGAGCCGGCCTTCCTGCATGCCGAGTTGGCTCATCTTGCGGTACAGGTTGGTGCGGTGCAGGCCGAGCAGGCGGGCCGCTTCGGACATGTTGCCTTTGACTCGCTTGATCGCGCGGCGAATGTATTCCTGTTGGAATTTATTGGTCGCGTCAGCCAGTCCGAAGTCGGAAGCGGTGTCGAGAAACGTATCCTTCTCCGGCGTCAGAATGAAGGCGATGTCTTCCGCCTGGACCGCCGGACCGGGGGCGAGAAAGGCGACACGCTCCATCAGGTTGCGGAGCTCGCGGACGTTGCCGGGCCAGCCGTGAGCTTGCATCCGCTTCTTCGCCTCGGCGGAAAGGCTGAGTGCCGGCCGCTTGGCTTGCTGGCTGAACTTTTCGAGGAAAAATTCGGCGAGCGGGATCACGTCGTCCGAGCGGTCGCGGAGCGAAGGCAGCTCCATCGTGACGACGCTCAGCCGGTAATACAGGTCTTCGCGGAAGCGTTTCTCGCGCACGAGCTGCGCGAGCTTCGCGTTCGTCGCCGCGACGACACGCACGTTGATCGGAATCGTCTGCGAGCCGCCGACGCGCGTGATGACTTTTTGTTCGAGCACGCGTAGCAGCTTGGCTTGCCCATTGAGGCTCATGTCGCCGATCTCGTCGAGGAAGATCGTGCCCCCTTCGGCGAGTTCGAACTTTCCCTGCCGGGCCGCGTGAGCGTCGGTGAAGGCACCCTTTTCGTGTCCGAAGAGTTCACTTTCGAGCAGTGTCTCGGTCAGCGCCGCGCAGTTGACGGCAATGAATGGCTGCTTGGCTCGCGTGCCGTGGTAGTGCAGCGACTGTGCGAAGACTTCTTTTCCTGTTCCGCTCTCGCCGAGGATCAGCACTGGCAAGTCGGTCTGAGCGAGCCGCTGGACGGTCGCTCGCAACTGTTGCATCGCGTTGCTGCTGCCGATGACCTGAATTTGAGATGCGGCTTGTTCGGTCATCTGTTGATGACTGCGGAGCAGGTTCTGCCGTTCGCGTGTGCTGGCAAGCGCGACGGCGGCCTGAATACCGAGCTGTGTCAGTGACTCTTCGTCGTCGGCATCGAACAGGCCGCAGTTCTTGTTGATTCCCTCGAAGGCACCGATGCGTTTGCCCTCGGCGTCGAGCAACGGCACGGCCAACAACGTCTGAGTGCGATAGCCGGTCGCTTTATCGACCGCCTTCGTGAAGCGGCTGTCGGCATAAGCATCATCCACGCGAATCGCATGCCCCGTGTGAATCACTTGGCCGACGATGCCGGCATTGTCCGGGATCCGCAGCGAGCCACCTTCGACTCCGAGCGCCGGACACGCCACGACCTCATGCCGTTCGCGATCCCAAATGAAGATGCTGGCACGGTCGCAATCGAGCAGCTTCGTCGCCGCTTGCGCGATCGCTTCGAGCAGCGTTGTCGTATCCGGCGCTCCGGCAAACGTCGCCGCGATCGCGAGTGTGTTCCGGAGCTTGTCGGCTCGGCGAGCTTGTCGTGATATCCGCTCGCAGAGCGACAGCCCGTAACCCAGCACTCTGCCGACGGCCAGGACAATCGGCAACTCGTCGGTGGTGAGTCGTCGCCCCGCCAAAACGAGCACTCGCGGTTGCCCTTCGGGCGATGCGGGCAACGGCAGACCGATCAGCGTCCAACTGTCCAATTCAAAAACGCTCGGCCAACACCCGCCGGCCTCGCGTTCGATCACGTCGTCGAAGAATCGCAGAGGCGGTTGCGGCCATGTGTGCCGGCCATGCTCGGTGACAAGCTCCCACTTCGGAGTTCGCATCCAGACGCCGACCCACTGCGCGGGAAATTCCGTGGAGAGTTCCGGCAACTCTGACTGCAAATAACTGGTCGCAGAATCCTGTTTCAGCGCGGCCTGGATCAAACGATCGCACAGTTGCACGGCCGTGCCGGTCTCGCCGCGAGCCACCCACGGCAGCTCATTCCAGGTCATCCATTTCGTGCTCAAGGTCCGTCTCCGTTGCCCGCGCGTCCGGCCCCCTCTCCCTTTGGGAGAGGGTTGGGGTGAGGGACACAGCATCGCAAGACGTTGTTCGCGATACAACGTCCGCTGCTGGATTCGGTCACGCGATCGCGGTTCAAACGCCGCGCGGTCCTCGCCCGGCCTTTGGCTACCCTCTCCCCTTGGGAGAAATAACGTGGTTCAGCTCAATGGTATTTCCAGCGATTCCAGAAAGCTGTTGACCAACCGCAAGCAAGTGTCCGTTTGCAGCCAGTGGATCAGATGTCCGACTTTCGGCAGACGCACGCGGACGCAATCGGGCATCAGACGTTCGGCCTCGGCGGCGTCGTCATCGGTCAACATGCCGCCGACCGACAGATCGGCTTGCATGAGCAAGACCGGGCAAGTGATTTTCTGAGAGACCGCCGCCCAGTCGAAGCCTTCCAGCCAACGGCCCGCAACGATTGGCGAGAGCACGTCCCGATGAAGCGGCTTCAAGCATCTCGCCGTGAACCGCAGCGAGGCCATGTCGCGCGTGTCTCCCAATCGAATGGAGCCCGTCTTGCCCGGAGTGGTCAGTGGAATTTCCGCCAATTGCCGCGCGAGAGCACCGACGGGCAACGTGGATTCTGCGAACGGCTGGACTCCCGCGAAATAGCTGAGCAGTGCGGATTGGCTGATGCGCGGTCCCATCGTCTCGAATGGCGGGTCTTCGAGAACAGCGGCCTGTACCTGTTGAGGCAGTTCCGCCGCGACGCCGGCAGCGACCATCGCGCCCAACGAGTGGCCGTACAACACGACCGGCCCTTGTACCTGATTCTGCACGAAGGCCACCGCGTCCCGGACGTAATCACGCACGAGGTATCCGAATTTGGCCCGCGACGACTGTCCGTGCCCGCGATGATCCAGCGCGTGAATGTGCCAACGAGCACTCAGGGCTGGAATCAGCGGCACAAAACTTTGCCAACGTCTTGTGACGCCGTGAAAAAACACGAGCGCCGGCCCATTACGCGGCCCGGTCGCAAAATTCAGGTTCAAACCGCTGTGATGAAAAATCTGTTCGTTCAGCATGAGGCTTCCTCTTTTGGGATGCAACATCGTGTTCCAGGCGGCATCCTCTTGGCAAATCCACCGGCGGCAATCATCCTTTCGACTCACAAAACGTGAAAGGATTCTGCTCATGCACGTCACGATCACCGCCGTCGGTCCGGATAATCGCGGGTTGGCTGACCCGATTATTCACTACCTCGCATCGGCCGGGGCGAACATCCACGAAATCCAGATGTACGACCATGACACCGAAAAACTTTTCGCGATGTTCACTCGCGTGGACTGGCCCGCCGACCAAGAGCCGATCGAGACGCTGCGGACACGCATGAATCAAATTGGCGAGATGAAGGGTTTGTCGATCCGAACATGGTCGCGCGACGAGCATGCTCAAACGCCTCGACTGGCGATTTGCGCGACCTATCGGCCTGAGCCGGCGCTGGCGGTGCTGCGATCCATTCGTGACGGACGGTTGAAGGCGACTCCCGCCGTGATGATCGGCAACCGTCCCGCGTGTCGCGGTGTCGCCGAGCAATTCGGCATCGACTGGCACGATGTCGGAGATGCGAAAGGCAATCCCGACAACGCCCGGATGGTTGAACTCTTCGACCAGTACGACGTCGATTACATCCTGCTGGCTCGTTACATGCGTATCTTGCCGCCGAGCACTTGCTGGCGCTTCGCCGGCGGACGGATCGTCAATTTGCATCACGGCCTGCTGCCACCGTTCCCTGGCTTCCATCCGTACGAGGACGCTTACGCTCGCAACATGCTGACTTTTGGAGCGACGATTCACTTCATTGTCCCTGAACTCGATGCTGGCAACCAAATCATTCATCAGAGCACTTTTACGGTGACGCCAGGAACTCCGCTGGAGGCGATCAAACGACAGGGAGAAGGGGACCACGAACCGTCATGTCTTGTCGAAGGCACCCGCCGCGTCGTGGAGCGGGAAGTTGAATTACACTTCCACCGAGTTGTGCGGCGATAGTCTCGATCGAATGACGCAACACGCGATGGCTCGTCTGTCTCGAACACGACAACGGCCAATCATTCAGGGACGGGTTCGAGACCTTCGCGAATCACCCACCGCCGATCCATCGTCAACGCAGACACCTGTTGAACCTGCCCCGACGGCCAAACGATTTCAGCGGACGGAATCGATTCAGCGTTTCCTAATCCGAAGAACAATCGAGGATCGATCGTCGATGCGAAGCTGGTGCCCCCTTTGACTTGATGGACCTGGGTCTTGGAACCGCAAGTCAATTTCACGACGGCACCGACTGGCAGACGCGGACTTTCGCGGCCGATCAGCAGCAGCGACAACCAGTGATGCGACGTTTTCGTCGAGTTTATCAACAGCACAATCGGTTGATTCAGTCGAGAGATCACCAGATCCACATCTCCGTCACCATCCAAGTCACCCGCCGCTGATCCTCGTCCCTCGTGACTTTCTCGGAAGTATGGGCCGACGCTCGCCGCCACGTTGACAAAGCGCTTGCCGTTTTGATTTTCAAATAGCAACGGAGTTTGTCGGACGGGCGCGTTTTCGGGGTAGCGAATGACATGGCCGTTCGACACGAACGGATCTTCGTCACCGTCTTGGTCGAAGTCGGCAAAAGCGGTGCCCCAGCCCACGTACAACGCCCCGGCGGCGGTGATTCCTGTTCCCTGGCTGACATGCTGAAAGAAGCATTTTCCGTCGTTTCGATACAGTGCATTGCTCTCTCTCTCAAAGTTTACGACCCACAAATCCGGCAGGCCGTCCAAATTGAAATCGCCGACATCGACTCCCATGCTCCCATCGGGAGTCCCCGTTTGGCTTAGGGCCGTCCCGCTGATCAATCCCACTTCCTCGAATTTTCCGGTGCCGTCATTCCGATAGAGAAAATTCGGAACGGTGTCATTGCCCACATACACATCGACGTCGCCATCGAGGTCCAGGTCGGCGGCCAGCACTCCCAAGCCCTTGCCTCCCGGCACCAGTTCGCATTCCTGCGTGACGTCACGAAACGATCCGTCGCCCGTGCTGAAATACATCGAGTGAGGCAACCCGATGAATTCACGCGGCGGACACGATTCGCGACTTCCCGGTTTGGGTCCCGCGCAAAATGGATGCTTTTGGAATGACCAATCGGCATAATGAGACACGTAGACATCCAACGCGCCGTCCTTGTTGAAATCGCCCCACGCGGCGGCGGAACTCCACATCGCATCGGTCAGCCCGGACGGCTTCGCGGTCTCTTCGAACGTGCCGTCACCTCGATTGTGCAGCAGCAACAGGCCGCCATACCCGGTCATCAGGACATCGCAGAAACCGTCGTTGTCAAAGTCCGCCGCCGCTGCTCCGTGGCTGTAATAGGTGGTCATCACGGCTCCCGCTTCCGACGTGACTTCGGTGAAATGCCAATCGCCATCATTCCGATAAATCGCATGGGGCCAGCCGAGCACATCTCGCACGTTTCCACGCTTCTCGCTGTAGTGTCCGCCGCCGGGAAGACACAAATCCAAGTTGCCGTCGTTGTCGAAATCGAACAGTCCGACCCCGCCACCGAGCGACTCCAAAATGGCGACCTCCCCCGCCTCGTTCCCGTTGCGATATGTGAACTTCACTCCCGAATGCTCTGTGGCGTTCTCAAATCGAATGTCCGTTGACACCGCCGAGGTACCGCCGGCTGGTGACTTACCTGGCTTGGCGGAGGCGCTTCCTGGCGGACTGCTCGGAGATGTCCCACTCGAACAACCCATGATGGCCAGCAAGAAACAACACACGATCCCGGAAGTCTCCCAGCCGTGTTTCGTCGTCGCTCGGCCAGCCAGGAATTGTGCGGCTTCGCGGTCTACCACACTCGGACGTGGTTCAAGCCACGCCGCAGAAAAAAAATCGTTCATCAAGATGACTTTCGTTCCAGACCGCCGCAGCGGACGACGGGAAGTGGTTTCACAACTCAGTCACTCAAGCTGTCGGAGTCCCCACAAAACGGTCAACAGGCTAACGGCCTGACGTCTGATTGGCTGGCCTCGGCTTTTCCTTTCGAGTCAGTTCTCCGATTATACTCCGCGCAGGCGAATGATCTTCGTCGCAGCCCGGTTGTGAAAGACGATTCAAACAAGACACTTTGGTTCTCGGCCCCTTCCGTTCCAGCGTTGCACGCCAGGTGGCGATGGGACGTAACAACTTCTTCTTGAGCCGCGAGGACGTGAGTTGTATGCAGGCATCACGCAAGATCAAGATCACGCTCTTTTTTCTGATCCTCGTGCCGTCGGGATTCGTCGTCATCTATCTCGATGACTGGCGGTCTTCGAGACAGTTGGCGATTGCTCGACGAGCGCTCCAAGACCGCGATGCGGACAAAGCCTTGAACGCGGCTCGCGAAGCGGCGCGGCTGACTCCAAACAATGGCGAGGTCCACTTCACGATGGCTCGGGTTTTTCGTCGCCAGGGGCAGTTGGACAAAGTTCATGATTCTCTGGAACGGGCGGCTAAACTCGGTGTGACTCGCGACCGCATCCGACGTGAAGAGTGGCTGGCAATGGCTCAAGCGGGCCAAATGAAGGAAGCCCGACCGCACTTGAGCGAACTGTTGATCAATCCCGGTGACGATGGTCCGGAGATCTGCGAAGCATTTGTCAATGGTTACTTTCTGGCCTATCAGTTGGCGGACGCGTTCCAAATCCTGGACGCCTGGGAGAAAGACTATCCGTCCGATGCCCAACCCCATGTCTTTCGTGCGGCGTCTAGCAGCAGAATGGCCAGTTGGGCTGCCGCGGCAACGCACTTCCGCAAGGCGTTCGAATTGGCACCGAAACGAATTGACATCCACGTCAATTTGGCCGCGACTCTACTGATGATGCGAGAAATGGATGAGGCCGCGAAACTGTTCGAACAGGCACTGCGCAGCCAACCCAACAATCCGGAAGCCCTCTTGGGTTGGGCACAAGTTCTCCTCGAACGAGGCCAGAATGATCAGGCGCGAACAACGGTCGATCGCATTTTGCGGTCCGATCCCAACAATTTCGTGGCCCTATGGATACTCGGGGAGATTCACTCATCCGCCGAACAATATTTGGAGGCGATTCAACTCTTAGAGAAGGCTGTGGCGATCAAAAGTAACGACACAAAAGCGAGATACGCGCTAGGATCCGCCCTGCAGAGAGTCGGGCGAACGGTCGAAGCGCAGCAGCATTTTGAGTTTGTCCTCAAGAGCAACGAAGTCGGTCAACGTCTGCAGAAATTGTTGGGGAAAGTGAGGGACGACGACAAGGACGTCGAGTCACGATTTGAAATCGCAGAGTTGCTACGTGAAACGGGTGAACCGCGAGAACGCTTTCTGTGGCTGCGCAGCATCGTGGAGTTGGAGCCGAAACACAAAGCTGCGCACGCCGAACTCGCCAAATGTTATGCCGCATTGGGTAATCTGGAAGAGTCCAGCAAACATAGCCAGCTCGCGGAATCGCAATAGACGCGGAAAATCGCTGTCGAAACGTTTTTCGGGCGAGAAGGTTTTGGTCGTACGGAGCAAAGGTGCGACACCGGGATTCCAGACGTCTGACGTGCGTCAAGGTGCATTGCCCTGAAGTGCTTTGATTCGCTGCTGGCAACCGGCTGCGGCCTGACGCCACTGCTTGGCTTGCTTCGATTCTCCCAATTCATCGCAGATGTCCGCCAACTTGAGTCGAGCATCCACATTTTCAGCTTGCGACCAAATGTCTTCCAATAACTCCCTGCTTCGAATTTGCAATTTCACCAATCTTTGCGACTGGGTCAGTAATTCTTGCTGACGCTGCTGGTTCCCAAGTCGTCCATGAACTTGCGCCAGTAAGAACATCACCTCGGAATCATTGGAATTTCTGGCGAGCGCCGCTTCGAGTAACTGAGCGTGTTCCGAAGTCGCTGTTTGCTGCATGCCAACTTTGGCGAGCATGATGACGGCGGCTTGTTGATTTTCGTCATGCTCCAGAACTGTTCGGCATTCATGTGCGGCCTCTGCGAGTTGTCCAAGTCCGAGAAAACACTCGGCCCGAAGAACCCGCAATTCCACAGATGGATCGGAAACCGCCGCGATCTTTTCCAGCCCCACATCGAATTGACCGTCTCGCACTAGACAATTCACGAAATAGGTAATTGATGTGATGTTGGATGCCGCATCCGGAGGCATCAACCGAAGTGCCTGCTGATATTGCTCGGCGGCCTTCTGGTATCGGCCATAGCGGTTGAGAATTGAGCCGTGCAGAATGTGCGGGCGATAATCCGTTGGTTGAATTTCTGCAGCCAACATCAACTCATGGATCGCTTGGCCGAACATATGCAAATCGTCGTAGACCATCCCCAACCAAAGATGCGCCGTAAAACTTCGCGGAATCTCATTGGCCAGGGTGCGGAATACTCGCTCAGCGTCATACCAACGTTGCCGACCGAAGAAACTCTTTCCCAAAACTTCGAGCGCATAAGGCCGTAGCGCTCCTTTCAAATTCGCCGCTTGGATCCGACTCTCTGCCCCCTCAAAGTCCTTGTGGGCGACGGAGAGCGCGGCGTCGAGAACGAGATAGGCATTCCCATGCTGTTGTTGCCGCATCAGGGCGTCAAGGAGTTTCTCGGCCGCGTCAATTCGACCCTCCTCGAGCAGTTCCCAAGCCTTGGAAAACTCGGCTGGGAGAGAATTTGGCACCGCCTTGGTTTGCCACCAAACTGCCACCGCGACCAGTACAAGTGACACAACGGCAGCTGCAGCCCATTTCGGACGAACGTTCCACGAACGTCGTTGACGGGCGAGTGGTGCGGTGTGAACTTGAGTGGCAATCGACAACGCAAACCCTCCCAATGCTCACGTCACCGCCTAGCCCGCATTATTCATGAGTCGGGGAGTTTTCGTTGCAGTCTGTATCCAGTTAGCACTTGCTTGCGCGTCGTGCTACTTCCATCCCATGAATAATGCAGGCTAGCGACTCGGTGCTGTGTTCGATGACCTCGAAGCTTTCGCAATCGCATACAACTTTGCCAATTCTGGCTCGCCCATTTCAGCCGCCAGATACTCCGCTCGATTCAGCGCCTCCACGTCGTTGGGGTGAACCACCAGGTCCTTCATCAAATCGGAGTGCTCTTTCTTGATCTGTTCCGCAGCCTTGAAGAGTTTGATGGACCGTTCGTAGTCCTCTTGCCTCCCTAATTTCAAATAGGCCCTAGAAAGCAAGTAGTGGGCACGCTCATAGTGGGGAGCGGTCGTCAGAATCTCGTTCAGAAAAACAATCGCTTCCTCAACACGGCCGTTGTCAATGAAAACCTGGCTGGCAAATTGCAGCACTCGTCGCTCGTGCCGTCCAACTTTCAGTCCCTGTTCAACGCAGTCGTCGATCAGCTTCTGGTCGCTTCCGAGGTTCAAATGGGCCTCGGCGAGCATGGCCCACATTTCTCCCGAGGGCTCGGGAACCTTCGCAATCAATTCAACCACTGATGAGTGTTCACGATTGAAGAGGTGCGCCTGAGCCAAGTGGCCCACGATGTCTAATTGACCGGGAATCCCCCCCAGTTGCAAGGCCTCCTGAAGGTGGCGGGCCGCATCAGAGAAGTGGTAGTAGCGATGATACCACAACCCCATTAATCGATGCGGGCGATAATCGTCCGGCACCAACCGAATCGAGCGATCCATCTCCCGAAAGAAACGATCGAACTGCATTTCATCGTAGTAAATCACCCCCAGCCAAAGATGCACGTCGCCACGCGAGGGATCTTCGCGCAGCAGCGACAGAAACTGCGTCTCCGCATCCTGTAATCTGCCCAGCCCGTAAAACACTTCACCCCAAAGTTGCCGCGTCTCTGGGCGCTCTCGCCATTTGGGACTAAGTCGCGGCAGAATCTTGGCTGCCTCGGCAGCACGACCCCGATGCACAAGGAGTCCGGCCTGCAACACAATTCTGGGATCGCGGAATGCCGGATCATCAAATCTTGACTTGACGACTTGTTTCGCGACCGAATCATCGGATTTCAGCCGTGCGGCCCAAGCCGACTCAAATGAGGGCTTTTGAGCGAGTTGGAATGCCAATCGGATGCCAAATAACAGACATCCCAAGATCAAAGCCGCAAGGACGGACAATAGCAATCGGTAAGGCGTCACTTGAAATCAGACCCAACCGCGATTCATTGGCCGTTTAGAGGCCGACAAAAAAATCAAACCTGCGAAGAGGCTGATTAAAAGCCTATCCGACAAGAAGAACCGCATCAGCCGGAACGCACTAGCATCCGGTTCTTTCGAGCGTCAGAACCGAACGCTAGCGCGTTCCAGCTCATGGTCAGCCTCTAAGCGATTGCCGAGGTTTCCCATCTTCCCAACAAGTTCTTTGTCAGTCTCTTTATGGTTTGAGGTCAAAATTAAAGACGTTCTTCTCACCACGAACGACGGTTCGCGTCAAGCCAGACTTTTCGTGGTCCCCGTACTTCGCCGGGACCGCTCCATTCGAGTTTCCTAATTTTTTGGTTTCTTTTTCCATGTCTCGAGAGGCCCCCTTAGGGATCATTTTTCCCGCTTTCATGTCTTCCGCAGACATACCGGATGAAACGATCGCCTCTTTCGGTATTTCTCGGATAGCCACATGGTTCTCACCAACAACGGCACCGTCATTCGTGTTGTTCGTCGTCAACTCAAATTCACCCTGGTCATTCGTCACACCGGATGCACCTAGGGGGCAATCTTTGACTTTAAACAACACTTGCACTCCAGCCATTGGCTTCCCATTCATGGTGACCACTCCCTTTACTGGAGTAATCACGTGAGCGTCGCTTCCACAGCCGAGCGAGAATTGGGAAATAAGCAATAGAAACCAAAGGTGAACAACTCGTCGAGTCAAGCCGACATCGCGTCGCATAGATTCAGCCTCATATAAGTTTTCACGAGGTTTGACGTCAAAAACAATTCACCGCAACGCGCCATTGGTGCGTTGCGGTGAATCACAATAGCACACGTTACTCGCTTAAGCAGTCGCCAATTAAAAGTTGGAAACAGGCCTCCCATCACTTCGGTCGCCGAGGCGCTGGTAGAGTTGGTATTGAATGCCATCCGTGATGAATTTCACGGTGCCGTCGCACATTAGGAAATGCGCTCCACCCGTGTGTTTCGACTTAAAGCCCTCTGACGTCTGGTGGTTGTCGTACCAGCCACACCCATTTGTAAGCACACCATTATGGTCCCGGCCCTGGGCATTCCCGTCGGTGGTGGAGCACGAGTTGTAATTGACCGGTGCCATCGTTGAAGCGGTACACCCTGGTCCATTTGAGCCCCATCCGGCCAGATACCAGGAAGTACAGTTCGGGCGGACCTCTCCCATCGCGATTGTGTTGGCTGTTCCATCCGTGATTTGCGCAATCTTCGCGGCCCAACCACCAGCGCTGAAAACTCCCGAGATGGCGTTGGGATCATTCGACATACCCCACCACGCACCATTCATCCCGTTGCGGAAGTATTGCTCATGTCCATTTGCTGACGAACCTGGAGCAGGAAAGTCGAAGTAGCACGAACTATTCCCCCAATGGTACGTAGCACCATCGGACGGCATGTAATTGGTGATTTTCGTGTCAGACCATCCGGACACATTTCCGTCGTATGTGGGGCAAATTAAGCCTGGCAGCAACTGGCGATTAATGAGGCTATAGCCATTGGTGTCAACTCCGACGAATTGGCCTCCTGGCACGGTACGCTTGCTAGGTGGGCCAACCGCGTAAGGCACCGAGCCACCTTGGTTATTAAAGGGCTGAAAATCGAGCTCTTTGTAGAGCGGTGCCTGATCGGTGTACGGCAGAAGCATGACCAGTACGTTCCCCTTCAGGTATCCGCGGCTGCCACCGTCGGAGGCCCAATTGCTGTGCCAGTTGTGGCCGGAGGCAATCGGGAATTGCTTCGACGTCCCCTCGTAGTTGTGAATCGCCAAGCCGAGCTGCTTCAAATTGTTCTTGCACTGCGCGCGCCGCGCGGCTTCGCGAGCCTGTTGGACAGCGGGCAAGAGCAAAGCGATGAGGACTGCGATGATCGCAATCACGACGAGGAGTTCAATGAGCGTGAAACCTCGCCAGCGGAACGAGACTTTTCGGTGCTCTGACATGAGAACCTCCCTTTTTCTAGGAACGGACAATGACAAGTGCAGGCTTACGCGAAGAACATCGATGAACCACCGGATGGTCCAAAGAAACGAAAGAAATGAGCCGACAAACCCCGGTAAACCTACGAGTAGCGGCGATTAGAATCGGTCGTAGTTTCAACTTTCAACAGAAAAATGAGAAAGAATTTCAGAAAACAGACTGCGGAAGCAGAGATTTCTCGTTTCATGAGGGTGGGGACTGCCCATTTTGTCTAGTGGTTTTGGCAGTCACAGGAGACCAACTTTCGACTTCGCCGATGAAATCCAGCTGTCGATAGCGTGTCAAACGTTTAGTTTAGCGCGTGCTACCTGAAGATTGGATTAAGGGTCGGACAAATTGTTTGCCCCTCGCGAATCTCCAGATCAGCCGGGTTGCGATGGCTGCTAGCCAGCATTTTGTGAGATGCTCTAAGATCGTCCGGACGGCCGAGGACGCACCTGCCAAGACTTCCAAAGTCTTAACCCGCATTTCCCAGATGACTTCCCTCGCCTTGGCATGCGATTTGCGCCACACACCTGAAAAACAGGGGTTTGCTGCCAAGATGTGTCAAGGTGATAGGGGAACCCAATGGGTGACGCGAAAAACGAGGATTTGCGGGTCGGTTTTGAC
>CAMAWN010000118.1 GCA_945861865.1 Candidatus Kuenenia stuttgartensis
CCACGTTCGACGAACTTCACAAACCATCGCATCTCGCGAGGGAAGCCTCCCTTGCCCTTGCCGAATCCAATGGGCGGCCGACCGGTCCCCCCCTTTGTGCCGAACGGACTGCCCGGTCGAGTCGGCACGATGGAAGCCGCCGCAAACGCCTGATTGACCACCGGACCGTCGAGTGACTCCGAACTCTCCATTTCGGTCGCGTCAGAAACATCTGCCACCGCGTCCAATGATTCGGCGGAGACTTCGGACGTGTCCGGGATCTCTTCCGCCTCTTCCATCGCGGGAGCATTCGGATCGACATCGGGCGAGCCTAACGCCAGCGTCTCACCCGGCGTGCCATTCTCGAAGCCGTGCGGATCGCCTCCGGGATCTTCCTCCAACAACTGCACCGCCGGTGGACGCTTCGGCGATGGCAGCATGTTGGCGATCCAAATCGTGACCAGCAGAAACGTCGTAGTGCCCAGCAGCATGCAAAATGCAAACAACCCCGACGTGACTTTGTCGTGCTGCGACAGACTGATCGCCGGCGCGCGTGTTTGATTGGGACTTTCGGTGGTGCTGCTCACAATCGAAACTCTTTCACTCGGCGACTCGCCGTCGTTGACTCACTGAAATAAGTGGAACCCCTCTTCGGGCTGGTGACTCACTCTCAATCGGGCAACTTGTCTCGTTCGCTGTACGGTCGCACGCTTTGATACCACTCACGCCAGCGGCGGAGGTCTGCGTCCCGCCACTTCTCGAAGGCCGAGTCCTTTTCAGCCTGAGAGGCGTTTTCGGCCAGCTTGGCGATCAAGTCATCCGGCAGGCCGAATCCGCGCGGCCGGCGACTCAGCACGCACAGCGCATTGCGAGCCTCCACCGCCGCATCGAAATCGACATCCATCAGACCTTGAATCAGCACCGGAGCGACTCGCAAATCGTTGCAGCGAGCGAGTGCCCAAAACGCCGTCCGGCGCACATCGACTCGCGAATCCTTGGCCAACTTCAGCAGCAGATCCTTCTGGCCGATGAGTTGTTCGCGCTGGCCAACCTGCACCGCTTCGACCAGAGCCGCTTGCGCAGACTCAATCTTCTCGGACTTCGGGTTTTCCAACTCCGCCAGCAGTTTGTCGAGCGGCGTATTCATTTTTTTGGCGGTGACATTGCCATCCTTGGTATCGACGTTGGCCAAGTCGGTCGGCAGACCGCGACCGCCCGCCAGAAGACCACCTCCAAACGTCGCGGCTTTCGGAGCTGCTCTGGGAGACGGCGCGTTAGGAACCAACTTCTCCGTCGCTCGAACTAGGAAGAGCACCGCAAAACAAGTTGCCGAAATTTTCCCACCGGTGTCAGTCCATCCGCCATCGGCGTCTTGAACCTTCAGCAGCACTCGATAACCCTCCGTGTACCAATCATGGCCGCCGATCTTTTCGAGGTTCGCCAGCGATGCCGCGCGCTCCAGCCCATACAGGTAATAGAGATGCCAGCCAGTGGCGTTCTTATCAACCGTGTAATTCGTGACGAGCCACCCGAGGCCACGTCTCATCGCGGCATCAAGATCGCGGGACGAAACTTGAGGCTTGTAATTCGCGTCAGTGGGAGCTGCCGCAAAAGGCTGGTCGGGAGTCTCCTTGGCAGTAACTCGTTCCAAGACGCCGAAGGCCTTCTCGTTCTTTTTGGTCTTCGCATCGGGTTCTTCGAGAGACTCCAACTCCTGTGCATTGCGCGACATCAAAAGTCGAGCAATCCCCAACGACCCGACACCGGCCATCGTCATGCTGTGCTTCATGCTGGTTTCAACACCGAGCGGCTGATAACAAAAGGCACCATTTCGCAGTTGCGTTTGCACATGCCAAATCGCGGACTGATCCAACGCCTTCATCGGAATCTCGACTCCTGCGCGAGCGGCCGCCCACAAACCCAACATGCCGTACTGTGTAATACTCGTGTCACCGCCATTCTTCTGGGCGGGATAATCCCACGACCCATTGACTTGCTGATTCTTGAGCAGGTAGTTCGCGATGTGCTGGATCTTGTCGCGATACTTCGCCTTGTCTGCGGCGACCAAGGCCATCGCATCGACACCGGCTTCGTAATTGTGGTGGAATTCCGGGACATAACTGTCAGTTTTGATCTTCAGCAGAATCTTGTCGATGAGCCCCTTCACGTACGGGTCATCCGGCGACATTCCCGCAGAGATGCATGTGTAAGCGACCAGCCCAGACTCATGCGGAGAAACCACCTGAACGTTCTTCTGTAAGAGGTCGAGTGCTTTGCGAACTGCGGCGAGCACTTCCGGAGGCCTCTCCGCGCTGAAGACGCGCGATGACCATTGACCTGCGATGAACACGCCCAACACAGCAACGGCGAGACACCTCCAGGAACAAGCTTCGACGGATCGCCACGAACTTCGCCCGTCAGATCGATCGCAATGGGAATTCATCAGCAAATCCGCCTGGAATGAGGCATTGAATGAGCGGCTGGATGCTAGACCTGTCTCCGCAGAGTGTCAACGAGTTGCTTCGACACACTCGCTGCCGCTTCGCCGTTGGCCGCAAGGTGCATGGCAATGTCATCGTTCCCTGCTATTCGACACCGTCGGACGACACTGGTGGCAACCACTCGCCTTGCAACGTGAGCACCAGGCGCCGCGAGCCGCCTCGATTGCGATGTTCGCAAAGATAGATCCCCTGCCATGTCCCCAGGCACAGTCGGCCTTCGGCGATCGGCACCCAGACCGAACTGCCGAGCATCGCCGCCTTGACGTGCGCCGGCATGTCATCTGGCCCCTCGACCGTGTGGCGATACGGAAATCGCTCGGGCACGAGGTGATCGAATGAGGATTCCAAATCCGCCGGCACGTCGGGGTCCGCGTTCTCGCTGATCGTGATTGATGCCGACGTGTGCTGAATGAAGACATGCAACAACCCCACCTGAACCCGATTCAGTTCCGGCAGCGCGTCGAACACCTGGTCCGTCACGAGATGAAATCCGCGTGGGAATTCCGGCAATCGAAGTTGTCGCTGAAGCCACGGCATGATCGAGGATTGAGTGGTTAGAGTGCTTGGCCTTGCCAGCGAAGCCAGTGGTCGGCCAGCACGATGGCCACCATCGCCTCGGCCATCGGGATAAAGCGAGGCAAAAGACACGGATCGTGTCGGCCTTTCGTCTTGATGGTCGTTGGCTCGCCGGCGCGAGTCACTGTCGCTTGCTCGATCGGCAGACTACTGGTCGGCTTCACTGCCGCGCGCAGCACGATCGGCAAGCCGGTCGAAATGCCTCCGAGCATTCCACCGTGACGGTTGCTCGACGTCGTGACGAGGTCAGCGACGGCCGCAGGCGAGTCGCCTGCGCGACGTTTCGGCACGAACAGATCGTTGTGTTCGCTGCCGCGCATCGTGACGCAGCCGAAACCGATGCCGTATTCCACGGCGAGTACCGCCGGCAAACTGAAGAGCGCTTTTGCGAGGTCGGCTTTCAGTTTGTCGAAGACCGGCTCACCCAATCCGGGTGGGATGTTGGTCGCGACGATTTCCGCCGCGCCGCCGATTGAGTCACCATCTTTGCGAACCGCTTCGATCAATTCGATCATGCGAGTGGCGGCGTCTGCATCCGGGCAGCGGACTATGTTCGGCTCACCGCTCGCCAGCGTTTCCACTTGCGACAAGGTGACTGCGGCGGGATCGGGAATGTTGGCTTTCACGTCGCCGACCTGCACGACGTAGCCAACCACTTCGCCGCCGAACGCCTCGCGCAGAATTTTTTTGGCGACGACACCAGCGGCGACTCGCACGGTCGTCTCGCGAGCACTCGATCTTCCGCCGCCGCGATAGTCGCGAAAGCCGTACTTCGCATCGAAGCTGAAATCGGCATGACCGGGGCGATACTTCTCCTTGATGTCCTCGTAGTCGCGACTCCGCTGATCCTGGTTGCGGATCAGAATCGCCAAGCTCGTGCCGGTCGTCCGTCCCTCGAAGACCCCGGCCAGGATCTCCGGCGAGTCGTCTTCCTGTCGCTGCGTGACGATCTTGCTTTGTCCCGGCCGCCGCCGCCGCAAATCGACCAGCAAATCTGCCTCGGTCAACTCAATTCCCGCCGGCACGCCGTCGATGATGACGACGTTGCCCGGTCCGTGACTCTCTCCCGCTGTCGTGATTCGCAACGCTTGTCCGAAGGAATTGCCTGCCATGATGCGGCCAGTGTAGGACGAGCACTCTTGCCCGTCACTCGCAACGTGGGTGAGCACAGGTCGATCAACAAAACCAGCCGTGATTGCCGCAGCGGACTGTTCTTCACTCATTTGCCAGAAGATGGCTAGAATCCCGCCCCGTTCACATTCTCCCCAGATTGCGAACAAATCACGGATCGATGTTCGTGCCGAACACTGGACAGGTTCGACACACCGAGCAACACGGAAGCTCTCGCAATATGACGAATTTCTTTGAAAAGCGCGACCGGTGGGGAAACGGATTTTCCCTCTGGATTTTGTTGGGATGCCTCTTCGTCACCCCGTTGTGCGTCTGGTCGTTGCAAAACACGCACATCGAAAACGACATCGAGCACTGGCTGCCGGAGGACAATCCGAACGCCGTGACACTGCGCTGGTCGATGCAGCAATTCAACCTCGATGCCAGCGACAGCATCCTGGTGTCGTGGGACGACAGCAGCTTGACCGATTCGCGTGTCGAGAAGCTGGCCGAGCGGCTCGTCGGCAAGCTCGATGAGCACGGAGTGCGGCGCAACGGCTTGAAGCAAGTCGCGCGAGTCACCACACCGCGTGATGCGGTCACTCGCATGGTGGATCACGGCGTCGAACGTGATGAAGCCATCCAACGCTTGGAGGGCGTTCTGGTCGGAACGGGAGCACTCAAGGTTCGCCTGACGGAAGTCGGTCGACAGCGTCTCAAAGAACTCAAACGCGAACTACTCGCGAAGGCCCAGGCGGGATTGGGGCTGAATCTGCAAATCCTCCCGGCCGCCCAGGAATTTGAAGCGTTGGAAGACGATCCGCCGATTGAGGCCGAATCCATCAATGCGACCGTTGCCAGTGAGTCTGCGGTTCCCGATCCCGTGGAAACGATGGTCGTCGAGTTTGATCCGATCCCGCAACACGACTTTCAAGTCCGCTGGAAGGGAATGCTGCTCGGCAAGCCGAACCCGAAACTGCGAGAGTTGGTGCTCAGTTTGAAAGGCAGCCCGACGACCAAGGCTCCCGATGGCGAGCCGTTGGTTGAGGATTGCTTTCAGGCACTCGGTTCGCCAGTCGCGTTGGCGGTGGTGCTCAACGAAGCGGGCGAAGCGGACAAATCGAAAGCGATCGCGCTGATCCGCGAGGCGGCCATCGCGGTCGGAATCAAACCCGAGCAATTGCATCTCGGCGGCCGTCCCGTCGCAGGCACCGCTTTGAACGAAGGGGTGAAAGCCGCAGTCTGGAACAAGTCCGCCAAACTCAGCCGCTTTTGGGAACGCTCGGTCATCGGGATGTCGGGTCTCGTGGGCTTGCTGGTCTCATTCTCAATGCTGCGCAGCATCAAGCTGTCGTTGCTGGTGCTGTTCGTGTCGTACTTCACCGTCTTCGTGACGACGGCCCTTGTGCCGTTGACCGGCGGCAGCATGAACATGGTCATGGTCCTGATGCCGACGTTTCTGATGGTGGTCGTGATGTCTGGGGCGATTCATGTCGCTCACTACTGGCGTCACGCCGCGTTTCACAACCAACAGACGGCGATCGTCGAGTGCTTCAAAATGTCCGCTGCGCCCTGCACGTTCGCAACGATTACGACGGCCATCGGCGTGCTCTCGCTGATGACCAGCGAACTTCGGCCGGTGCGCGACTTCGGCATGTACTCGGCGGTCGGCTCGGTCATCGGGCTGGGAGCCGTGCTGATTCTGCTCCCCACGCTGATCCAATTGATGCCGTTCCAGCCGCCAAAGCCCCACGAGATCGATTCGACCAAGTGGGAAAACTTCGGACGCTGGTGCTGTCAGAAGCGACACTGGATCGTCTGGGGTTACACGGCCGTGACCATCGGCTGCTGCATCGGACTGAATTGGTTCAAGACGGAGACGAAGGTCATCCGCTACTTCCCGGCGGACGCTTCAATCGTCAAGGACTATTGGTTTCTGGAAGAGAATCTGGTCGGCATTGTGCCGGTGGACGTCATCGTCCGCTTCGACCGCGACAGCCAGACGAAGATGAACTTTCTGGAGCGCATGGAAGTCGTTCGCTCGATTGAAAGCCGCATGCGCGAGCACAGCGAAATCAGCGGAGCCATCGCGCTGCCTGATTTTCGTCCGGTCTCCGAAACACTGCCGACCGACGCCGGAACGTTGTCCATCATGCGTCACAACAAAACGGCGACCGAGATGCAACGCCGCATCCGAGAGGGCGAAGTCACTGGCACCAAATCGTTCTATTCCGTCGCCAAACAGTCGAGCGATCTCAGCCAACCGGGTGACGCCAAGCTCAACCAAATCGATGACGAACTGTGGCGCATCACCGCGCAGTGCTTCATCATGACCGACACGAATTTCGCCGAACTCCTGCAAGACGTGCATCGCATGACACAGTCGGTCTTGCGACGCCATGCCGGCACAAACCACGTCGTCACCGGCATGGTTCCGGTCTTCTTGCAGACGCAAACAGCGTTGATCGACAGCCAGGTCAGTAGCTTCGGCGTCGCGTATCTGACGGTCGCCATCGTGATGATCTTCGCCGTCAGAAACCTGCTGGCCGGCTTTATGACGATGCTGCCCAACGTCTATCCAATCGGACAAATTTTCGGGTTGATTTCGTACTTTGGAATCCCCGTGGACATCGGCACGATGATGACCGCTTCGATTGCAATGGGCATCGGAGTGGACGGCACGCTGCACAAGTTGACGTGGTTCCGCAAAGGCATCGGCGACGGAAAAACACGAGAGGACTCCATCGCGCTGGCCGTCGGCCACAGCGGCCCGGCGATTTGGGAAACCTCCGCCGTGCTCGCCCTGGGCATGTTGATGCTGTACCCATCCGAGCTGTTGTTGGTCAGCCGCTTTGGTTGGCTGATGGCCGCGATCATCGCCGTCGCCGTCGCCGGCGACATCGTCTTCCTGCCCGCTCTGCTGGGAGGCACCTTGGGAACGATCCTCATCAAAGGCATGAGGCGTCAACAAGAAAAAGTCGCGGCGAATTCCTCTTCAACACCGGCGACCGTTTCCGTCGTTCCGCGACCGCATCTGGGGACAAGCAACGTGGCATCCCCACATCCGAGTGGCCACAGCACCAAATGCCAATGATTCAGCATCGAGCAACCAACCCGCACGCGTGGTCCGCGAGATTCTGGCCTGACCACAAATGAAATCGGCGAGCGGACGTTTGACTCATCTTGCCCTGTTCGGACGACCGATATCATCGGAAAAGTCTGCCAGGGGATGGCCTATGTGCCTTGCTGCGCCTACTCAATCCGCAGTTCGTTGGAGCACATCGGCCGCGAGCCGATCGCTTGTCGTGCTGGTCCTCCTGGTGGCCCCGTGGCTCAATGGCTGCGCCACTCATCGTGCGCTTCGTCAACACACGGCCGCAGCCAACATCACGGTTTCTGATATTTATTATCAGCAAGTGCTCAACAACGTGGCCTGCTTTGCGTCGAATCCAGCGGCGATGCCATCAATCTCGGTCGTCACTGCGGGAACGGTGAATATCGAAGATCAACAGGGAGCCAGTTTCAATCCGACTTACAGCCCGACTCTGACGAGGTTATCGCAAGGTGGCGGCGCTCTCCCGATTCTCTCGTTGCTCTTTGGAGTCTCCGCGACGCGATCTGTGACCGAGAACTGGTCGACTACTCCGGTGACGGATTCGGACAACATCCGCCGTCTGCGTTGTGCGTTTCAAATCATCGTCGGTGCGGGGACTTCCGAGTGCGATCACTGTCAGGACCGACTGAAAGGCTTCTTCGTCGGCGGAACAGAATCGTACGAGTGCATGTTGCCGCTGGGCTGGTATTGCGTCGGCGGCAAAGGCGATGTCCCCAAGGACGCTTGCCATGTCGGACAGCACGGAGACACCTACGCTTGGGTGATGCCTGAGGGCGTGGATGGGCTGACTCGATTTACGATCACGATTCTCGACATCGCCACTGGTGAAATTCACGCCCCGCAACGCTCGATCGTGAAGACCTACAAGGGCGAGCCGAAGCCCGAGAACCTGGAATCCACGCAAATCACGTCGCAAGAACTCGACGATGAGGCTCTGAAGGATGCATCGAAGTTCCTGCTCGATCGCGAGCGGCACGATACGCCGAACATCAATCGCGGACTCTTCTTTGTGCCCAGGTAACGCAACCATGAATGACCAACACGTCGTCGGGCGGTTGCTGGTCATGATGGTACCGCGGGCCGCACCGGCGTCGGGATCATGCTCCAGCGTGCGTCGATCGACCTTGGCTCGAATCGGGAAGTCGGCGTGCGGACTGTGCTTTGCGCAAGGAATCACGGAGCCGCCCATTTGTAGGGTGGGCACGGCCCACCATGATCACATGTTGGGCCACGCCTGCCCTACTTCTTGTGCAAAGCCCATTCGGCCAGCCGATGGCTTGAGCACGCCCGGCGGCCTCGCGAGCTATCACGACCAACTCGGCGGCAACCTGCCGCAGGTTCACTTTCGGGAACCGTTCAGCGATGCGGTGTTCCAGTCACTCGACCGTTTCGACGACCTTGTCCGGTTGCAGACTGCGAAAACGCTTGGGCATGTCACGCACGTCTCACGACGACGCGGTTGCCGGTGACTTCGGTGACGACGATTTTTTGGCCGGGGTCGATGAAGTCGCCTTGGCTCTGCACGTCGAACACTTGTTCGCCGAAGCGGGCCTTGCCAGCGGGACGCAGCGTGGTGAAGGCTTCGCCCTCTTGATGCAGCAGCCATTCGAGTCCGGTGGCCATCACGCCTCCGAGCATGTCTGGTCGGAGACGCGGCGCATCCATGTCGGTCACGGCGGTCGGATCGGGAGGCGACAGGATCAAGTGCTTGAGCAGAGGCATCTCTGGCAGATACTTGCTGATGATCACGGCCACGCCAATGACGCTGACCAATGCGACGCTCAATGTGCCCAGCGACTTGGTCATCTGTGTCACCTCGGAACTGGTGGTTGGCAACACAAACGTTTGGCTCGCCAGAATCAGCGACGCAAGGATCGCCAGTGCTCCGCCGATGCCGAAGATGCCGAAGCCCGGAACGACAAAAATCTCCATCAGGATCAGACCTACGCCAAACAGGAACAGCACGATCTCCAAGACGTCGGCGGTTCCACCCAGAAATTTGGCCCAGAAGAACAGCATGAAGCAGAAGGCCGACGCGACGCCGAAGAACGACGTCATCGTGTGCAGTTCGAGATAAATCAGCACGCTGCCGGCCAGCAGCAACAGGAACGTCATCCACGGCGTATTGAGCGTCCAGACCAGCGTGTCGACCCAGGTGCGGCCCTTGGCTTGCGGGATTTCACCCTCCGGAATGCCCAGTCGTTGCCGCAATTCGTCTTCGTCGGCGACCGGAGCTTCGGCGAGTTTCAATTCGTGAGCACGCTGCGCATCGACGGTGAGCAGATTCTCGCCTTGGCATTCCGGAACGATGCGGCCTTTGATCCACTCGCCATTGGCGACAGCGATTTCTTCGTCCGTCAAGTACGACACGCGGCCGTTCTCGCGATGCGTGACTTGAAATACGTCGAGGTCTTTGTCGGCCATCGCTTGGCAGAGACCGGACGGACGCCCCTTTTTCTCGGCCAGCGTCTTCAGCTCTTCCCGCAGAAAGCTGAGGATCTTCTCGGGGGCGCGTTCGAATTGTTGTCCGGCTCGAATCGTGATCGGAGCCGCGTCGCCAATTTTGGCGTGCTGTTGCATCACGATCTCATCGCAACCCAGCGCGATGATCGCCGCACCGCTGAGAGCCATTTTCGGCACATACGCAACGGTGCGAATTTTTTTGGCGTCCAGGTCGGCAATCGCATGAGCGATTTCCAAGCTCGGTGGGAGCATCCCACCGGGCGAGTCGATCTCGAAGATGATCAGATTCACGCCGGAACTTTTCGCGCGGCGAATCTCACGATCGACAAAGCCTTGCAGAATTGGTTCGATCATCTCGTCAATTTTGATGCGGACGACTCGCGGCGTTTCACCGGAGGTCGCGTTCTCGCGGAGAAACTCGCGCGGGAAGTTGTAAAGGTCGGCCAAATCGCTGCGTGTTTCAGCCGTCTGTGTGACGAGCACGTCTAAGGCTCGGGCTCGGCTGCCAGAAAACAGCCCCAGGACTCCCGCTTCTTTGATGGTGATGACGTCTTGCACGACGACCTTGTTGTCCAACAGTCGGCGATGCTCCTCCGAAGTCAGCACGCGATCCTCGGAAGTCTTGCGTCCGTCCGCTTCCGCCTCGATCTTGACCTTGAGCACTGCCCTCTGTGGGTCCATCAAGCCGGCAACGAGCGCCGTGCTCAGCTTGGGATTCAGTCGTTTCTCAATCAACGACAGCACGAACTGTTGCTCTTCGGCGTCCAGCGCCTTGCCTCGGCCAATGTCGCCCAGTTCGGCATCCGGATGCATCACGATTTCTTTGCAGGCCAGCGCCAGGATCACGTTGTAGCCGTCGATTCGCTTCTTGTCCTTCGGCTCCGGCACCCACGCGACTGTTCGGAGCGAAGCAAATTTCGCAGACGCCAATTCCTTCGCCAGATCTCGCACCGCACCGAATTGGCTGGTTCCTGGACCGATCTCCAAGATCAGAATTCCCGGTCGCGATTCTTGCTCGGCCTGCTGTTGGAGTTTTCTGGCAGCGTTGAGGACCTTGGCCTGAACGGCGTCACGAATCGGACTACCAACACTGAGATACACAGCGAGCGGCGACTTGGCGGCGACTACGGGGGCGTCGTCGGCCTCTTCCGACCACAATGTTCTAGTCGACACGCCCTGACCTAGCATTCCGATGCCGGCCGCCCACGCACTGATCCAACCAATGGTTCGTAGCCAATTCACAATAACTCTCCCCAAGCTTTGCCAATTGCCGTTGGCCGTTCGGTGAGGCAGATTATAGGTCCGCTCAAAAACGACCGTCAAATTGTGAACCGCTTGCAGTTGAAAGCGTAACAGGTGACTGGCGGTAGCTCTGCTGACCACTCCCTCGAACGGCGCAATTGCCCGATGACGTCAGCAATCGCGACTCTGTCCGGTGATTCGGCCGCTGCCGCGAAAACTTGGCGAATCGACTGTTCCCGCTGCGGCACCGCTTCTGGTCGTGCCGGTCATTCGCCGACTGCTCGCGAACTTCCAGGCGATGGGTTCGATAAACGGGCCAATTTGCCACCTCCAGGCAATCGTGTTGTAAAGTTATGCCCGAACCAAAATCGTCCGCGGAGTGCCCCAAAGACGACTAGCGTCTTCCGGCTGCACAATCCTTACGATTGTTAAAATCTGATTGACGCTCTTCAACAGCCAGTATTAGCATCCCAACCGACTTTTTCCCGAACTCCAAGATCACCTTCAACGACGCGTCGAATTCCGCGAGGATTCGCGCTTCCTTTGAATGTGATGTGATCTGTTCTCATCTGAACTCGTTCTCGTTCAAAGGATGTCGCCATGTTGCCACGTCAACGCCGCCGTGGGTTTACTCTCATCGAATTGCTGGTCGTGATCGCCATCATCGCGATCCTGGTCGCGGTCTTGCTGCCGGCCGTGCAGAAAGCTCGTGAGTCGGCTCGCAAAGCACAGTGCCAGAACAATCTCAAGCAGATTGGCCTCGCGCTGCACAATTACGCCAACATCCATAAGAGATTCCCGTCGGGAATGATTTCCACGCTGTTCACAAACATCACGCCTTCCACATCGCAACGGCAAACCAATCCCCTCGAAGCCACCCTGTCGAACTCCGCCGCCTTGGGCTATCACGGCACAAGTTGGATGCTGCAGATTCTTCCGGGCTTAGAATTCTCGACGCTGACAAAGCAATGGCTGTTTACATTGAATGTGTACGACAACGGGATGACAACCAGCACCGGAGGATTGTTCAATCCGTTCCGTCCAGCGCACACTGAAATACCCACCTTCTATTGCCCGACGCGGCGCAACGACATGAACACTGCCAAACTAACTTACGTCAAACGTATCGATAGTCTCAATCCGATGCCGAATACGGGGCTTTGGTCCAAAGGCGGAAATGACTACAGCGGAAACGCTGGTCGCGGATTTCTGGTCAACGATCCACTGATTGGTGGAGGAGTCCCTGCTCCTAATCCTGTTCCTGGTAATCCTAATCCCGGTCCGATTGGATTCGGCGGGAACCCGCGTGCGATCTTTGCTCTGACGCCCGATCAAATCCTGAACGATCCCACGCAACTTTACACGCCGTCGCCGATTAATCGTGGCGTGTTCTACGTCAACAGCAGCGTGCGTTTCGCCGACGTCACCGACGGCACTAGCCAGTCCCTAATGGTCGGGGAGAATACGCGTCTGAATCATCCCACGAACCAATTGTTGCAGAGCAGCGATGGTTGGGCGTGGGGCGGCATGGCGACACTGTTTACCACCCGCTTCGGTCTGAACAAGAACCTGCATTACGACGGCCCCGGCAGCGATCATGAAAGCGGTGCATGGTTCCTGTTCGTCGATGGCCGAGTCAGCTTCATGAACGAAAACCTGGACCTCAACACGTTCCGTTATTTGTCCAGCATCAGCGATGGGTTGACGATCGGTGAGTACGACGGGGAATAGATTCGTTCCCGAGACTGCGGATTTCTCGTGAGGCAGCTTTCGAAACGTCGGGTTGCGAGAGCTGCCTCTTTGTCTTCGCCATCGGATTCTGCCGGAGCAGACTGCATGTCGATTCGCTACGAGTGCGAGGAATGCGGATCGGTCCTGAAGATCAAAGACGATCTGGCAGGCAAGCCGGGCAAGTGTCCCAAGTGCAAGACCCCGTTTACCGTCCCCGCTGCGGACGGAGACTCCGCCAGTTCCGGTGAGATCACCGCGACGGAGTCCTCGGAAGACGCCGAATCCAAACAGGCCGACAGCCAGCCCTCCGACTCAGGTGCCGATTTCGATTTGGACGCCTTCTTGTCGGGCGATGATGATTCGGCTGTGAAGTCGAAACCGAAAGCCGCCAAGACCTCGCGGCCGACGAAAACCCTCGATGCCGAGCACTCCTCGCTCGACGAATCGGACGAGAAACCTCCAGCGAAGCGCTCGAAATCGCAGCCTGCGGATGACGACGGCGAATCTTTTCAAATTCGACGCGGACCAGACGCACCCGGAAAAACAGCTCCCCTCCAAGGATTGGACGGCGAGTCCGATGGGCAGCCGACTCCCTCGCGACGGCCACCAGGAACAAATCCCAACGCTCCCGCCGCCAACATTGCCAGCGATTTGTTGTCAAAGTCCGCCAAGAAAGGCAAGAAGGCGAACTGGAACGAAGCCGAGCCGGAGAAAAAACCCGACGAGCCCGGATTCGACTGGGACGGCTTGTGGTACGAGGCCCGCACCAAATTGTTGCCAGTTTTGGGAGGCGGTGTCGTCATCTACTTGCTGATCTACTTCCTGGTTTCCCCCATGTTCGGCGACAAGGCCTACGTGCCGAAGTTGGGTACCGTCACCGGGACCATCTCCGTGAACGGCAAGCCGCTGGCCGGAGCACAAGTTTTTTTTCATCCTGTGGACAAGAAACAAGATTCAAAGGGCAAATCATTCAAAATCACGGCCTCGGTCGGTGAGACGGATACGACCGGTCGTTACGAACTGTTTTACGGAAAAAAAGAAGACAAGCTCCGAGGAGTGGCCATCGGTAAGTGCCGAGTCGAGATCATGACGACGGATCCCACCGGAATTAATCCGAAATACTTTCAGGCCAATGCCGAATCTGAGACCCGGGAAGTCAAACCCGGCAAACAAATGATCGACTTGGAACTCTCCGAATGATCCGTCGAGTCCCGCAGAATCCTGTCTCGTTCACCAGCCGAGTGACTCCTGCGAAGCTCCAATCCGCGCGGTTTATTTCCTGGCTCTTGTTCGCCTTGTTGCCGACGATTTTTCTCGGATGCGGAGCGACCGTCGATCCCGCGGCAGAGCGGCACGCAAAGGCCGTCAAGGCGCTGATCGATCTGGGTGCCGAAGTTTTTGACGTCGAAGACGAAGTCACTCACGACCGCGGCACGTACGTGCTTCTGTTCAAAGAGCATTTCACGACCGACGGCCAAGTGCAGGGTGACGTGCTGAAACTGATTCGCGAGATTCAAGCGTTATTTTTGGGGGTCACCAGCACACCCATCAGGGACGAAGCTCTGCCGGACTTGGCCAAGTTGCCCAACCTGCATGTGATGAATGCCACCGACACGAAGTTGACGAACCGTGGCTTGAAGTTGATCGCCGCGTCGCGCGATCTGCGGTTGCTCAAGTTGAATCGCACGCACATCACTGATGACGGCTTGGAATGCCTCCGAGAAATGCCGTCGCTTCGCCTGATTTATCTGGGAGATACCGACTTGTCGGTAAATGCTGTGCGGCATCTCGCCAAGCTACCGCAGTTGGAAGCGATCAAGCTGACCGCGCTGCCGATCACCGACGAGGGGCTGTCGTCTCTCAGCGAAATGCCTCGGCTTCGATTCCTGGCTCTCGACGGCACGGCCGTCACGGATGCGGGACTCAAACATCTCGACTTGCTGCCCAAGCTAACGTATCTCGACCTGCAAAATACGGTCGTCAGCCTCGACGCCATCAAGGAGTTTCGAACGCGGCATCCGAAGTGCTTCGTCAAAGAGTGACCCTGAGACATCGAGTCTCCCTGTTCTCTCAGGCCATCCAGTTCGTCGGGTCGATGCGAAAGCACTGCTTCAGCAAACGGAACAGTGTTGGTGACTGCGATTGCATGCGGCTGGGGCGCTCGAAGAAGCATTCGGTCGCGACGCAGAAAAACTCTTCGGGACTCTCCGCCGCATAATCGTCCAACAACGACCGCCGACCTCGATCGGCCTCGCGGACTTGCCGTCCGTACTCGTTCTGAAACGCCCCCAGCCACGACTCACCGCTCTCGGTACAAGCGGACGGAAACCAGCCACTCAGCAACTCGTGCAACACATGAGCAAACTCGTGCAACACGACGTTCGTTCCCGGCGGCACGAGGTGCTCGGCCGTTGGCACTTCACTCCAGACGATGATGACCGTGCCACCCTCAATCCACGCCTCGCCGAGATGCTCGTCCTCGACGTCGTCTTCAAGCTGCTGCATCCAATCGCCGTGCGAGTAATCGACTCCCTCGACGCCAATTCTCGCACGGCGGCCTTGATACGGAGTCGGATGGACCAGCACATGCCGCACGCGGCTCAACCATTCGTCGTCAAAGCCGAGCACCAGCAACGTCGCGTACGCGGAGATCACGACGCGCACTTCGTCGGTGACTTTCAGATCGCGGCAACCTTCCCACGACGTCTCGTGGACGAAGACCTGAATCCGTTGTCGCCACTTCGCAGCCAACTCGACCGGCATTTGCTCAGCTTGCTTGACGTGCCGCCGAAGCGCGGCCTCCCACTCCGCCGGAAACGGCTCTGCCAGCCAGCGTCGACGGCGACCTGCTCGCAGCCAACCGAACATCGCACGCTCCGATCGCGGAGCACGTTTTCAACGTGCCCGCACTCACGACAGGTTGAAAACCTGCCCCACGAAAATCATTTCGGCCAAACAACTCGACCGGGCGTTTTCACTCGGATGCTGTAGAGCACACCGCCCCCCGTGACGAACAGCGTTTTGCGATCCGGGCCGCCGAACGCACAGTTTGTGACTTCGTCGGTCGGGACCGGCAGGAAGTCGAGCAGTTCGCCGTTGTTCGGATCGAGCACATAGATGCCCGCTTTGACATCCTCCGCCGGCTCGAACGGCGGGTTCAGTTTGTTGAGTCCGCCAGCCACGAACAGTCGTCCTTTTTGATCCTGCTTGAGTCCGTCCGGCCCGCGGCCCTTGCCCCAGTCTCGAAGCAGCTTCTTCGAGGCGAGATCGACCGTACCGTCGGCCCGCAGAGTGAACCGCCACAGTTTTCGCGCGCCGTCGTGCGAGTCGTTGTTGTTGTCCGCGACAAACAGAAACCGATCATCGGCCGAGACCAGCACGCCGTTCGGGCGATCCAGTTCACGACCGATGATGCGCGTCACCAGCGGTTCACCGGCCACTTCGGGCGGCTCGATCCGGTAGACCCCTTCGATGGTGCGGCCTTGGTCGTCGCGGAGCTGCATGTCGTCGCGGCTGCCGTAGCACGGATCGGAAAAGTAAATTCGGCCGCGCGAATCGACGGTGATGTCGTTCGGCTGGTTGAACTTCTTGCCGAGATAATTGTCCGCCAGCACGGTGAGCGTGCCGTCGAGTTCCGTGCGAGTGACTCGTCGCAGCATCGGCTCGCAGGCGAGCAAGCGTCCTTTCGCGTCGAACAACAGCCCGTTTGTGCCGGCACCCTCGCGATGCACGACCGACTTGCCCTCGCGAGTCAGCCGCATGATGTGTCCATTGCCACTCGACAGCACGCCGAGCTGCGGATGCCAGGCCGGTCCTTCACCGCCGGCTCCCTGGCCAGCTTCCACTTTCAGCTTGGCCCTCGGCTCGAAAATCGGATCGGCCGCCAGGAGCCACGCGGGCAGAAACATGACTCCGAGCAACATCGACCACATCCACCGTTGCATGACATCCCCCGTGATTTTGTCATCACCAAAAGAACCGCCCGACGCCTCATGGGCCGCCGGGCCGATCGTCATCGACTTGTCCCGCGAGTCTATCGCGCCCCACCTTTTTTGCTGCCCTTCTGCTGGTAGCCGTTACCACCGCCTTGTTGACCACTCGGCTGCGATCGCTGCTGGAGATCGATTTGGCTTTGAATCGATGCTCGTTGATTGTTCAGCGTCCGCATCGCCGAGCGAATCCGATTGGCCTCGCCGTCCGCTTGATCGAGGTCCGCTTTCGCCTTCTTCAACTCGTCTCGCGTTCGCTGAAAAGCGGTCTTGGCAGAACTCAACTTTGGATCGGTCTCGATCGATTCCGTCTTCTTTTTGGAGGCGGCTCCGAGTTCCGCAGTCGCTTCTTTGATCTGCTTGACCAACTCTTTCGCCTCCGAGTTGTCCGCCATCGCGACGTCTTCGATGGTCTTCTTGCCCTTGTCCGCTTCAGAGACTTTCTTGGTCAACTCTTTGCGCGTCTCCGGCGACACGGCGACCCCACTGTTGGCCTTCCGCTGAACGACCGCGGCTTCGTAAACCTTGCAGGCCGTTTGATAGTTCTCGTTCTCGGTGGCCAGAGTTTCGATCACTTTCTTGCGAATCTCTGCCAGTTCGCCGCGCAGCCCTTCGAGCTTTTCTTTGGCGGCCTTCAACTCCGGCAAGTTCTTGGCTTCTTCTTCTGCTTCCTTTTTTGTCTTCGCTAACTCGCGCAAGTTCTGCTTATGGTCGGTATCAACTTTCTGCCATACTTGGCGAACTTCGGTGGCCTTCTCGCTGGCTTCCTCCAGAACCTTTGAGCCTTCCTGAAGACGTTGGCCGATCTGCTGAATCGCCTGCTGCATGGCCTGTTGGTTCTGCTGGCCGCCGCCGGCACCAATTTGCGCGCCACCACTCCTGCCGCCTTGAGCCATCGTTGGCGCAACATTCAACTGGACCAACAGGACAACAACCATCAGCTTCCAAAGGTTAGACGTCCACACGAGGATTTCCTTTCGTCTCTTGCGTGCCTCGGTCGAGAATTCACCGTTCGAGAATTCTTCGACGCCAGCCAAGCCCAGATTTGGCGATATTCTATCGGCCACCATCCTCATATCGACAGCGGAAGCTGATCGAAGTTCGGCAAAGACAGCCGCCAATTCGATCCGACCTGGAAAACCCCGGCGACTCCGCAGACACCGGGCATTGGTGACGACCGATCGCGACAAGTTCCGACGCTACTTGCCCTTGTCACGGATTTGTTCGTGGCACTTATTGCAGGCTTCGTTCGCGGCAGTGAAGTGCTCGGTCGCCTTGGCGGTGTCTTTGGCTCGGACGGCTTTGGACATCGCGATCATTTCGGAGCGGTACTTGACCGAGAGCTCCTTCCACAGTGGCAGTTGAGCCGGGTCTTTGACCTCATGCGTATCGGCTTCCATGGCGAGGGCCAGAATCGCAAGTGTCATGCAGTCCCGCGCGGTCTCGTCTGGTTTTTGCAGCCGTCGCAAGCCGCGGCGAATCGTCGCCGAGCGGCCATTGATCTCTTCCATCATCCGGCCTTGGCTGGTGAGCTTGTTCCATTCCGCCTCCGGCTTTGCCGAACCAGCCGACTTGCCTGCCTGTGCATCCTTCACGGCGGAAAACAACTTGGTCGCATCCTCAAACGTCTTTGCCGCTCGCAGCAAGACGGCCGCGTCGCGCAAATCGGCGGCGTGAAACTTAGCCTGGGCCTTGTCTGGATGTTCGACGATCGCCTGAGCCATGCAAGCGACGACGCCGGCCGCTTGATTGACCTCTTTCTTTTCGAGCGTCTTCGCGAACGCTTCCGCGCTGGCCATTTGCTGGCCCAGCAATTCCATCTTCCCGTCGATCTCAGCCACGAGATCTTTGACGGTCGCAATCTCCACGATCTTCTGCGGAGCCTCGCCCCACACGGGAAGAAAACTGACTGACAAAGCGCTGACGACAAACAAACTCAACATCAATCGGCGGGACATCGGAAACCTTTCTTTGAAATCAATTGGAGTGCGGCGATGAATTATCGCACTCCAAAATTCTGAAAGTGACAGCGTGCTCGGTCAAGTTGGCCGGACCAAGCTGTCGTCGAAGTAGTTGATCGACATCCCCGCATCGACGACCAATCCCTGAGCATTGATGCCCGAAGATCGCGGGCTGAGCAGAAAGGCCACCGTGTTGGCGACCTCGTCCGTCTGCACCGCTCGTTTGCGGAGCGTCGCCTTTTCCGCGTGCAGATAGCTGTCGATGTAACCGGGAATTCCCGCCGATGCGGACGTCTTCAGTAGCCCCGGACAAACCGAGTTGAACCGAATCGACGAGAACTTCGCGAACGACTTCGCCAGAAAACAGACCGACGAATCGAGAGCCGCTTTGACCGGAGCCATGTAGCCGTAATTCTCTGCCGCCATCCTCGTTGTCGAGATCGAGACTGTCACGACGCTCCCTTGTTCCTTGTCGAGTAACTCGCGAAACGCATTCGCGATCGCGATGAATGAGAAGCA
>CAMAWN010000119.1 GCA_945861865.1 Candidatus Kuenenia stuttgartensis
CCTTGGACGCTCGCGCTCCATGTTTGGAGCGCATTGAGATTGTGTATTGCAGATTTCACAACCACCGAATTGTCAAAGACCTACGTCAGCTTTTGCAGTCCCAATTTCTGGGCAGCCGCAAAAGGCGAGCGGGGATGTTATTGGCATCCCCGCTGGGGGTCAACCGATCGGCCCGACTTTTTGAAAAGTCGGACGAAGTCCGGTTTATTGCCACTGGAGACGACCGGGATCGAACCGGCAACCCCTGCCTTGCAAAGGCAGTGCTCTCCCAATTGAGCTACGTCCCCGAAGCATTCACGCTCCCGGTAGAGACCTAGCCCATCATGTCTTCCGGAAGCGAACAAGTGGGCGTACTTGGATTCGAACCGAGGACCTCAGCTTTATCAGAGCTGCGCTCTAGCCAACTGAGCTATACGCCCAAATGCACAAGGCGGAGGATTTTGCCGTCTCTTCTTCGCAGTGTCCAGCCACCACAGTGCTGAATCAGCACCGTATCGTGGCTGTTCTCACGATTGTATCTCTTGTGAGTCGTATCGGATGTGGCTAACAAGACTCAAAAGTTCTTGCGGTGGAATTCGCGGCATCAAGGAATTTCGGTGTCGGCCCGCCGTTTGAAGCCACCGACCGGAGATCGTCTGCCCTTCGCGTATTTTTTGAAGTCGTTGATCGTGATGTCTTGGTCTTCTCAACTTGAGGGCGTCTTTTCGACGTTCCAACTCCGCCATGATCGAGCCAGCTCAATCCTACGAACAGGCAATCGGTTTCCTGTTTGATCGAACCAATTTTGAGCGAACACCGGCTGGTGGTGCGCAGGATTTTAAGCTCAGCCGAATGCGTCGACTGCTGGAGCTTCTCGATGATCCACAGAAACGCTTGCCAACGGTCCATATCGCCGGAACGAAGGGAAAGGGATCAACGGCAATTATGCTGGCCGAGACCCTCTCTTCGGCTGGCTTTCGAGTTGGACTCTACACCTCACCACATGTGCATGCCTTTGAAGAGCGGATGCAGGTTGCCGGCCAACGACCGACGCCAGATCAGATCGTCGAACTCGTGCGCCGGGTGCAGGTCGCTGTCAGCCACTGTGAGTTTGCCGCGTCTCCGTTCAGTCCCACATTTTTTGAGGTCACGACAGCTCTCGCATGGCTGTTCTTTGAGATGCAGCGGGCGGAGATCGTCATTTTGGAGGTTGGCTTGGGAGGGCGGTTAGATTCGACGAACGTCTGTTCGCCGATTGCTTGTGTCCTCACCACGATCAGCCGCGACCACACGCAATTGCTCGGCAGCACTTTGACTCAGATTGCCGGTGAGAAAGCTGGAATCGTGAAGCCACGGATTCCGGTGATTAGCGGCGTTCAGGCTCTGGAGGCGCAAGCGGTGATCGTTGAAAAATGCCGCGAGCAGCAGGCCGAACTTTGGCAGCTTGGCCGGGATTTCCGCTACGTTCACACTTCGCATAGTTGCTTGAAATCCAGCCTCACTGATCCGGGTTACTCACTGACCAATTTGGGAACAGTTGACGTTGAAACTCCTGTTGAGCGATGGCCGGCAATGACACTCACGCTGGCAGGTGAGCATCAAGCACACAACGCAGCAGTCGCATTGGCAACGATCGACAAGCTACGGCAATTGGGATGGAGCGTCTCACGTGAAGCGGCCCAGATTGGACTCGCTCGTGTGCGTTGGCCGATGCGGATCGAAGTCGTGGCTCAGCGACCAACTGTCATTGTCGACGCCGGCCACAATTGGGAGTCCATTTCTGCACTTGGTCAGACACTCGAAGAGTCATTCTTATCGCCTGGGATTTCGGCATCTCGTCGTGTGCTGATTTTTGCGGCGACGAGAGACAAGGACGTCGTTGGGATCGCTCGACAATTGCTGCCTCGTTTTGACACCGTCATCTTGACGCAGTACCTCAATAATCCTCGAGCGGTTCCTCCAAGATCACTGTTGCGCTTGATTCAATCGGTCAGCGACGCGCCGTGCCATTTGGCATCGACTCCAGCCGAGGCTTGGCAAATGGCTCGTCGAATAACCACCTCGAAGGATCTGATTTGCGTGACAGGGTCGTTCTTCATTGCGGCCGAAATGCGCGAATTGATTTTACGAGACGATCGGCACCCTGATCGTTCGGCAACGAACGCGATATCTCGATCATCAGAGTCCGTCCGCTAGCCGAACACTCGGCGCGGCGGTTTTAAAACACGCAAGGTGACTACTATTCGTGAGACGACAACTTGATCGGAGCAGACATGGCGGCGGACATCGGACGCTGGATTGAACAGGCTCGCGCGGGGGATAGTGCCACGCTGGGGCAACTGCTCGAGTCTTATCACAACTACCTGCGATTGTTGGCACGGATTGAGATTGGCCGACGGTTGCAGGGAAAGGTTGATGCATCCGACGTTGTGCAGGAAACTTTTCTCGAAGCGCATCGTCACTTCCCCAATTTTCATGGACATGCCGAAGGTCAGTTTGCCCAATGGTTGCGAACGATCTTGGCGACGACGCTGTCGAACATCGTGCGGCGGTATTTGGGGACGCAAGCTCGCGACCTGCGATTGGAACGCCAATTGGCAGAGGATCTGGATCAGTCGACTTGCGCCCTCGGACAGATGTTGGCTGATCCGCATAGTTCGCCGAGCGAACAGGTGATGCGCGGCGAACAAAGTCTGCTGGTGGCCGAAGCGATGTCTCGGTTGTCGGAGGACTATCAAACGGTGCTCGTGTTGCGGCATCTCGAGGGGCTGACGTTTCCGCAGGTGGCCGAGCGCATGAATCGCAGCGTGGACAGTGTCGAAAAATTGTGGCTGCGCGGCCTGACAAAACTGAAGAAAGAGTTCAACGAGTCGAAACCATGAACGCCCATCAAGACGACCTCACACAGGATGATCCGCGAATCCTGCAAGCGTCGCGTGAGTATCTCGCCGAGTTGGAAGCGGGCCACAAACCGGATCGCCAAACATATCTCACGCGATTCCCAGAGTTGGCCGACCAACTTTCGGAGTGCTTCGACGGAATCGACTTGGCGCAATCGTTACGGCCTCCAGTGCCGATTCCGCAATTACAGCCGGAGTTCACCGCGAGTCCGCTGGGCGATTTTCAGATTCTGAACGAGATCGGTCGCGGCGGCATGGGAGTCGTCTACGAAGCGATTCAGCTCTCGCTCGGCCGCCGAGTCGCACTCAAGGTGCTGCCGTTCGCGGCGGCGCTCGATGCCAAGCAACTGCAACGTTTCAAAAACGAAGCGACTGCTGCGGCTCAGTTGCATCACACGAACATCGTTCCGGTGTACGCGGTCGGTTGTGAACGCGGGGTCCATTTCTACGCAATGCAGCTCATCGAAGGACGGTCGTTGTCGGCGTTGATTCGAGAGTTGCGAGGCGACTCTCCGAACGATGTGAGTTCCTCGTCGCTGGCGACCACCGCCGCGTATCACGCCGGTGCGACGGTTGCGCAATCGTATGTGACGAGTGCCACGCAGCATTCAGGCCGCAGTCGCGAGAGCTTTCGGACGTCCGCACGCATCGCATCACAAGTGGCCGACGCGCTGGATTACGCTCACGAGGCGGGGATCGTGCATCGCGACATCAAGCCCGCCAACCTGTTGCTCGATGCCAAGGGAGCCGTTTGGATCACGGACTTCGGTTTGGCCCAAATTGTCGCTGATGTCGGCGTCACTCAAACCGGCGATCTGGTCGGCACGCTGCGATACATGAGTCCCGAACAAGCATCGGGCCGTCGGGTTCCGGTCGATCATCGCGCCGATGTTTATTCGCTCGGTGCGACTTTGTACGAGATGCTCTCGCTGGCACCGATTTTCTCCGGTTCGGATCGCCCGACGTTGTTGTTGCAGATTCTCAACGATGATCCTCGTCCGCTGCGACAGATCGACCGTGCGATTCCGGTCGATCTGGAAACGATCGTGCTCAAGGCGACCGCGAAGAGTCCACTCGAACGCTATGCGACTGCCAACGACATGGCGGCTGATCTGCGGCGATATCTCGATGAACTGCCGATTCATGCGCGTCGGCCGACGCTAGTGGACCGTTCTCGCAAATGGATGCGGCGACATCCGTCGTTTGTCGGTGCGGCGGTGTTGTTACTGGTCTGCGGAGTCATCGGGTTGGTGGTCACGACCGCGCTGGTCGCTCGCGAACAAGCCGCGACAAATGCGGCTTACGAACGGGAAAGTCAACGCGCTGTCGAAGCCGAAGCTCGCTTTGAATTAGCTCGCCGCGCTGCCGACGAAATGATTCGGATGGCCGAAGAAGAGCTGTCGGATAACCCGTTTCAAGAAGGATTGCGCAAACGGCTGCTCGAAGCAGCTCTGGAGTACTACCAGGAATTCATCCAACAGCGCGGTGAGAAGCCGGACGCTCAAGCGGAGCTGGCAATCACTCGCGACCGCGTGAAAAAAATCTTGGATGACTTGGCGGTTCTGCAAGCGGCCCGGCAATCGTTTCTGCTGCGCGAACCGGCCGTGCTCGACGATTTGGAAGCGACGACGGAACAACGCCAGCGATTGGCCGCGATGTTTGAACGCCCCAACGAGCCGCGCCACGAACCAGGCCGCGGCGGTCCTCGCGAAGCGCCCACCGACGAGCAGCGGCAGCACTTCTTGGTCATCGCACGCGAACACGAAGCCGCGCTGTCGATGATTCTCAGTGCCGATCAGCGCCAGCGACTGGGACAAATCGCGCTGCAATGTCAGGGATCGCGAGCACTCCGTGAGCCGGATGTTGCGAGGACACTCAAGCTGACCGCCGAACAGAAAGAACGCCTGCGAGCCATCGAAGCCGAGAGATTTCGTGCCTTCTTCGACCGAACGCGCAAAGAGTCGCCGGCGACGGAGACTTTTGAAGATCGCGTCAGAGCCACGCTGCAACAGATGCTGGCAGTACTCACTGCCGAACAACTTCAACAATGGCACGGCCTAGCGGGCAAGCCGTATCAAGGCCCGCTGTTCTTCCCTGGGCGACAAAGCCCGCCTCCGTCTGGCGGTCAGTCACGCTGATCAAAACGAACGAGTCGGTTCTGCGGAAGAGAGCGTTGGTACCCGAATGGTCGAACAACCAGGCGGAATCCGAACCGCCGCGCCGCTTCGGCCCGCCGCATCACTCGGTCAGCCTACGAGCGTTCGCCGACCAGCGTCGCGAGTTCCTGCTCAATCACGAAGCCGTCAAATCGTCCCCCGCCAAGTGATCTTTCACTGCAACGTCAGCCGCGAGAAGATCATCACCTCAGCGGCAGGTAACGCCTCACGCAAAACGCTGAGCTTCCTCAGAGATGAATTCCATGTTTCCGAAAGCATGTTATCCTGATCTGCCGCACTCCGAGTCGCTTGGAGTGGCGGGCGTCCTCGGAGCAGTTCCGCGACTCGCCTTGCCGCAAGATCGCATGGTGATCGAAACCAATGACGCCGGAATCATCCCGCATCCCGCACTGATGTCGGCCGCCGTTTCACCGTCGCTTGTCAGTTCACGCGGTGCCTGCGAGATGAAATTCGTGGTCGATGCCGACGTCGCTGACATCATCACCGCATGGGCAAAACAGCATCTCACGGCGGATCCACACGCTCGTGAAAGCGAAGACGGATATTGCGTCAACAGTCTGTATCTCGACACGCTCAACTTCGACACCTATCGTCGTCGCCCCGGATTCCGCCGCCGCAAATTTCGTCTGCGGCGCTACGGGAACGAATCAACGATCTGGCTCGAACTAAAACGCAAACGCAACGGACTCGTTCGCAAGCGCCGGGTCTCCGTCGCCGAGACCGAGTGGTCTCAGCAAATCAGCCAGCCCTCCGATCTCGATTGGGAGGGAGCTTGGTTTCAACGTCGGCTCGACCAACGCCAGCTGCGGCCCGTGTGCCAAGTGACGTATCACCGGTCGGCTCGCATCGGAACATCCGACACCGGGCCAATTCGACTGACGATCGACCGCGATTTGTTCGCGACCGACGCGGCCGATTGGCACGTTCCGTCCGGCCCTCTGTCCGGCGAGCCACTCTTGAACGGCCAACGGATCGTGGAACTCAAGTTTCGCGACGTGCTCCCCGCGTCCTTTCGTGGCCTGATTCAAGATTTGCGATTGGCACCCAAGTCGTTCTCGAAGTACCGTGAGAGCGTTGCGGCGTGCATCTCGTTGTCTCGTCTGACGGGCGAATGCGTTTGAACCTCGCCGCGCAAGGATCAAGTAATGCCCGACTGGCTACGACAAAGTTTTGGTGCCATCCCGATCGATCCCTGGCAAACGTTGCTCGTGCGGCTGGTCGCCGCGCTGCTGCTGGGAATCGCCGTGGTCGGCATCCACCGAGCCACTCGCGGCCGCACGTCCGATCACTCGACCACCTTTCCGGCCACGCTCGTGATGCTCTGCGTGCTGATCGCGATGGTGACGCAAGTGACCGGCGACAACTTCGCACGTGCATTCAGCCTAGTCGGAGTGCTGTCGATCGTTCGCTTCCGCACCGTCTTGCGTGACACCAAAGACACGGCGTTCGTGATTTTCGCCGTCGTCGTCGGCATGTCGATCGGGGCCGGACAACCGACCATCGCGCTGATTGGTTTGGCAACCGTCGCTGCCGCCGCTGCGATCTACCGTGACCAGCCACACGGGGTAGCGACTGTGCTCCACAAAAAACTTTTGATTGTGAAGCTGACTTGGTCACCGGAGCTGGAAGCTCAACTTCGCGACTCGTTGTCGAAGCATGTCTCCGACGTGCAATCACTCGCCGCCAGCACGATCCGGCAAGGTTCCGCGATGGAATTGCATTACCGAGTCGCCTTGCTGCCGGCCACTTCGCTACCGCAACTGATCGCCGACTTAAATCGCACCGAAGGCATCCTCTCGGCCGAAATTCGCTCCGAACATTCGGAAGGTTGACGCCCTACTTCTCGCCACTTGGCGTCACGCTTTCGTAGAGCTTCGCCAATTCCACCAATAGCGGTTCGATCAGTCCGAGATACTCCTCCTCCGAAAGTTCGGCCTTTCGCAAACGCCGTTGAGCCAGTTCCTGTTCGAGTTGATCACGTCGCTCGCGAGTCTCCGCAGGAAGCCACTCCTCGCGCACGCTACGAACGAGATGCCATTGAGCAGCTCGCAGGCCATCGACAGCCGCTCCGCTCTTGGCCGATTTGACGGCTCGCACGCCTTGGAACCAGTCCGCCGGAGTGCCGAGCTTGTCTCCGTTGTCGTCGAGCAAAGCGTGCTCGGTCATCAAGCGGCCTTCGCTGGCGTAGAACTCGCGCACGCGAGACGACGCCAGTAGGAACGCTTCCAGCAACGACGTTTGCTCATCCTTGTCGAGATCGGCTTTCGGATCGCTGATCGCAGCCGACAGAAATTCGCCGAACCGAGCGAAGTTGTATTCGTGCCCGCTTTGCGTCGCCGTGACGACGACTCGGTTCGGGCCGGACAGCTCATTGAGAAACGGTCCACTGCTGCTCGCACAATTGACGACCGCGATCGGCCGCTCGATCGGCTTGAGCCAGTCGACCAACTCGCCGGCGGCGACATCCGGGCCACGCAGATTGAACCGCGCATTTTTTCCATCGAACGTCCCGTGCCCGATCAAGATCAACCAGAGCGGTGCCGTCTGCGCTCGGAGCGGGTCTCCCGACCCCGCCGCTTCGGCCAACCGTTTTTTCAATTGCTCGCGATCGGTCTCCGAACCGGCATCCGCCAATCCAATCTGAGCGACCTCCGAGCGGCCAAGTTTAGCCGCGTCGCTCCAACGAGCCGCCCACAACGGAAACTGCTGGCCGTACTCCGCCGAACCCTCCGCGCCGACGACAATCAGCACCGTCGTTCGAGGTTCATCAGCAGAGACGAAGACCCCATTTCCAAATCCTAATGTCCAAGGAATGACCAATGACCAAATCCCAATCAACGACAGGCGGCACGGATTTCCAAACGAGCACCGTCGCACCTTGTGCATTGGAACTTGGACTTTCATTGGACATTGAGATTTGGACATTGGGATTTCCATGACCTATGGCATTCCTCGCCAACGACGTAGGCCCCATTCGCCGATCAAGCAGCCGACCGCCAGCAGGAACACCGACGACTGGTGCCACAGCGGATACGTCCACGTTTCGACAATTGGAATCTTGCGGTTCGGCAGACTGCCGACGAATTGATCGAGGTCATCGGCCTCGATCACCTCACCGCCGGTCTCTTTGGCGAGTTGGGCCAACAACGAACGATTGACCGCCAGCGTGCGGAATTCTTCCGTCTGTGGTTCGACCGACCAGCCGATCTCGCGCTGACCGACTTCGCTGCCATCCGCCGCCGTGACGGTGATCGTTGCTCGGTAAGCGCCAGGAGCGCGCGGGGCGAACGTCGCTTCGTACTGACCGGGCGAACGATCACTGCTCTCGGCGACGAGTTCGATTTTGCGATCATCCGGCGTCTGCACTCGCAGCGCGACGTTCGCGTTGTCGAGTGATTCAAACTGAGCGTCTCGCGCTCGCACCAGCACTTGCACAGCCGGAAGAGCACCGGCGAATGAACGACGAGTTTCGACTTCGACTCGGCTCGGCACATCCGAGACCAGCCAACGCACCGTCTGCCGCCACGACTTTTCGAGATCGCTTTGCGTGTGATCCGTTCGTTTGAGATTCCAACGCCACAGGTCTCCGATCAACAACGCCGCCGTGCGGCCTCGGCCGAAAGGCTGCACGACCAGCGCGGGGCGTTCCGTTCCGTCAGCCGAAGTCACCTGCGCGAGCACCGACGCGCCAGGCTTGATCACTCGCACGCTGTTGAGGCTTTTGAATTCCGGCATTGCCGCCAGACGTTTCTGCTCCTCCTGTTCGTTGGCCCGCGTGCGGACCCACGGCTGCAACCAACCCTCGCGAGTCAGCAGCAGCCGATAGCCCGCGTCGATCGTGGCTGGGTCGGCTCGATCCAAGTAGACCGGCAACATCTCACCCACAGCCACTCGCTGATAGCCCCCTTCGACGAACGACTCTTTGCCGCCGAGCATCAACAACCCACCGCCACGTCCGCTGACGAACTGCTGCAACAGCGATAGTTGGTCCTGCGTGAAAAACGCCGCTTCGATCTCGTCCAAAATCACCGCGTGATACCGAAACAGATCGTCCGAGTTCTTGGGGAACCCGCCAAGCAACTCCTCTTTGTCTTCCGTTCCGAGCCGCAACAGCACCGGCTGATCGTATTGCTCCGCTTGCTCGTCCTTGTTGCCGAAGCCGCGGAACAGCGGATTGGTCCGCTCCCCCGATCGACTGAGGAACGTGAACTTCGGCTCCTTCTTGGCGATCCGCACGAGGCCCACCAGTTTGACTTCGTCGTCCTCATCGAGCGCTCGCCGCAGGAACTTGAACTCCCAATTCGGCCGGCCGCCAACGTACAGAACTCGGAACGGCCCGCCGCCGCGATCGACCGTCACCAGTCGCCGATTGTTCGCCAGCGTCGCCTCTTTGGACGTCGATTCGTTCTCGCTCAGTTTTTCCTCGCCCGACAAAAACGCCTGCACGGTGTAGAAGCTCAATCCCGACTTCTCCGGCCGCAACAAGAATCGCTGCACGGACGGCTCACCGTCGATGATCTTCTCAACCTTGCGACGTTCGACCTCCTCACCGGATTCATTGAGCAACCGCAAGCCGATCTCCTGGCCGGCAACCGAACGACCTTCGAGCGTGGCCGTGATCGTCACCGGAGCCGCTTCAAAATTCGTCTGACTCACTGCGACGTGCGAGACCGACAAATCGACAAGCCCGCTGTCGGCTCCGACCGCTACCGAATACACGGGCGGCAGTTTCTTCGTATCCAGCGGGACGTCGGACAAATCGGTCGCGTTGCCATCGGTCAGCAACAGGATGCCAGCAACCGGCTGACCTCGAAAGCGATCGACCAGCGCCGCCAGCGACGTATTCATCGCCGACGCTTCGCCATCAATCGTCAGTTCGGAAAACGATTTGACCGGCCGCAGATTTGTGTCGAACACATAGCGCCGCACGTCAAAATCTTGAGCCAGCCGAGTCAACCACGACGAGTCATCCGCCAGCCGCGTCTTCATCGTCTGACCGCGCGATGCCGTGCTATCACCGTCAGACAGTTTCAAACTGCGGCTGTTGTCCGCAACAACAAGAAACAAATTGCTTCCCGGCCGTGGCCGAGTTCCCGTGAAAAGCGGCTCGACCAAACAGACGGCCAGTGCGACGACCGCAGTCCCTTTGAGCAACACCGCCAGTCCCCGCACCCACGACACCGATCCCGCGCGGCGATACGACCAAACCAGCACTGCCAGCGCGAGTGCCGACAACAACACCGCTCCGCCCAGCCAGTGACGCGCACCTAAGGTCACTTCGGCGAGAATCATTTGCCACTCCCCAGTCGTTCGTAGTAACGGCGGGTCTTCTCGGAATACTTGGGCGGAACCGGATCGCGGTCGAGCGGCACCATCGCCTGCTTCGATGTGCGCCGTAGCAATTCGTCCGACACGCGGTTCGACAACTCGACGAGCGGTTGAGCGATGTTGACTCGGACGAGATTCCAATTCGGTTCCTTCGAGTGCCGTTTCATCTCGGCACGAATCGCGCGAGCTTCATCGCGGATGCGAGCGGCTTCGGCTCGCAGTTCGGGATCGTCCACCATTTCCTCGACATCACGCAGACGGTCGGACCAGTTGAGAAAATCCTCGCCGGAGATCGGCGCGAACTCGTGATTCGCGCCCCCTTCCGATTGCCTCGCACCTTCGGGTTGATTGCCGTCCGCCAATCGCGGCGTGCCGCGCTGGCCACTTTGACCGTTCGGCGATGGAGTCTCCTTCCGCTGGCCATCTGAAGGTTGCGGCCCCGATTGACCTTGTTGGTTCGGCTGCTGACCGGATTGTGGTTGTCCTTGTTGAGGCGGCCCTGATTGACGCTCGCCAGGGCGTTGGCCGCGAGGTTGTTGACCGGATTGAGCCTCGTTCGGTTGTCTTTCGTTGGGCTGCTGTCTGCCGCGTTCCTGACCCGGTTGTTGTCCTTCTTGCGGTTGCGGTCCACCCGGTCGCTGACCATTCGGCTGTTGACCGTTCTGCCGCTGTCCCGGCTGACGCTCACCATTCTGCGGCTCGCCCGGCTGTGGCTGTGACGTGGGATTACTTTCGTTGCCCTTCTCCCCCTCGCCCTCTTTTCCGCGCTCCCCTTCTTGATCCGAACGCTCGCGCGGCAACTGAGACCCCTCTTCCGGCGAATTACGAGCGACCTCGCGGTTCAGCTCCTGCGACAGATTCTTCAACTGTTCGCGTGCTCGCCGAAGAGCTTCGGTCTCGTCGCCGAGCACCGCTTCAGCCGCTTTCTCGACTCCTTCGCGAAGCTGATTGATGCCGCGGTCGGCGATTTGTTCCACCTTCTGCGCATCCTCGATCAGACCGCGTTGCAGCGAGCGGCCGGCCGCTTCCAACGCGCGATCGACTTTCTGGTCCTGCACTTTGCGAAATGCGTCGTACAGCCGCTCGGTCAACAGCGGTTCGGTTTGCTCCGCTTCTTCGATCGTCTGCTTCATGCGTTCGGTCAGGTTCGAGAGTTTCTCTTTCTGCTCATTCAACCCCTTCACGACCTCTTCGCTGCGGTTGTCGTCGCGGAGTGATTTCTTCGCGGAAGGATCGGGCTTTGTGACTTCCGTGAGTTGCTCAGACAGCTTTTTCTGTTGCTGATCGAGATCGCGAGCCGAGTCGCGCATCTCGCGCATCTCTTCGTTGAAACGGTTCGAGGCTCGGCGGCGAAATTCGTTGCGGAGTTCCTCGAACTCCTTTTCAGCGCGAGTGCCCGACGCAGCGGCCTGGGTGACTTGCTCCTTCTCCAGTGCCTCGGACGCGCGTTGGACTTGGTCGCGGGCCTGTTCGAGCTGCTGCCGTTCCTCGGCCATGCGTTCCTGGTTTTCCGGCGACTCCATGCGGGACTGCAATTCGTCGGTGTCGCGGAGCACTTGCTTTTGCTCGTCCTGAAGACGTTTGAGTTGCTGCTTGATTTCCTCTTTGCGTTCGGCGGTCTGAGCCTCTTGCAACGCCGACTGCAAATCCTTCAGCCGTTCGTTGAGGTCATTCTGCCGCCGCGCCAACTCGCGCAGCCGGTTGAGCACCTGCCGAGTTTCGCGGTCCTCCGGAGACTCCTGCTGAGGCTGTGCCTGACGCTGCGATTCGTAGCGGTTCTCTTCTTTCTTCAAATCGAGTTGCTGCATCTGCTGACGCTGCTGCTCCGATCGGGACTGCGATTGGCTCTGCGAGCTACTCGCTTGTTGCTGCTGTTGTTGTTGACGGACGACTTCGTGTTCACGAGCACGCAGCTTGAGCAACGCTTGATACGCCGATTGCTCGGCAACCAGCGCCAGTGGCAGCGGCGCGGCGGACGGCTGATCGTGAGCCGCCGTCAATTGATCGATCGCCTGCTGCATCGCTGCGAGCACTGCCGTCAGATGCGTTTGCGATTCGTCGTCGCTGAGCTTTTCGCCGAGAACGACCGCCTTTTCCGACAGGGCCGATTGCGATTGAATGAGTTGTTCGACGTCTTCCGCGAATGGCTCCGTCGGCTTCGAGCCAATCTCACGCCGGATCAGCTTCCACGTTGCGTTGATGATCTCCTTCTGCGACTGAGCCAGTTGCTGAGCTTGCTGCCCGGCCGGGCTGTTCTGCTGTTGCTGCTTCTGTTGTTGCTGGCCGCCAGGAGGTTGCTGGCCCTGACGAAAAATCTCCTCGAAGTGCCGCACCTCGGCGAAGTACATGTCGCTGGAAGTACGTCGCAGGTTGCCATCGGGGCCGAAGTCTTCCGCCCAGAAGAAATACGACAGCAACTGATCCGGCTCGGCTTCGAGTTCCTCAAATTTGATCGCGTTGGTCAGTTCGTGCTTCTGCCGAGCTGCCGCATTCTCGCCGAGGACGACGTCGATTGCTGTTTTGCCCGCGAGAGCGAAGCTGACACCCATGCGTTTGACGCCGAAGTCGTCCCACGCGGTCGCTTTGACGTCGAGTTCCTCCAGCGGCGAAACCTCCATGTCCTTTGCTGGTTGGACGAGCTTCAGCGTCGGCGGCTGATTGGGTACGACGTTGATCGAGATGTCCGCTTGCTCGACATTGCGGCGGTCGGCTTCGTCGATCAGTTCCAACTTCAGTCGCAGTGACTTCGTGGCGGTGATCGTCGTTTGATAGACCGGCCGATCGCCCGGCGCGGCCACGAGAGCGAGCGACTCGCCGTTCTTTTCGGTGAGCGTCGCCGACTTCACGGGCTTGTTGAGCTGACAGGTCAGTATCACCTGCGTTCCCTCGACGACCGAAATCGTGCGGACGTCTTGAATGACTCGCTCTTCGAGACCGGTGTAGCTCGGATAGACCAAGCGTGCGTCCGCGCGTTCGAGCTGCGGGTACTCGAAGACCGTGACACGAAACGTCGGCGTGGATCGCCCACCGAGTTCCACACGATAGTCGAGCGGTTCCGTCACCGACGGCATTCGGCCGCCGAAGACAGGATCTTCGAGGCTGCGTGTCATCTCCAATTGCGTCGGCTCACCGGCGGCCGGTTGCATGACGAGCATCGCGTCGGCAGGCACTTGCCCTGTGATCCGAGCCAGCACCAACAAACTGGTCCCCTTTTCAATCTCGGTCGTCCCCGGTTCGACTTCGACGGAAAACTCCGAAGTGTTCGCCACTGGTTGCGGACCTTCTGGCGACAAAGCAATCAACGCACGAGCAACTCCGACCGGCGCGTTGGTCAGGGCCAGAACAAACAGAGCCAATGTCGCGCTCTGCATCGCCACGGCCAAAGCGAGGCGTCGATTCGGAACCACCTGCGCCCAAGAGTGACGCGCGGCATGAACCAACGCCTGCCGAATGACGCTTTCTTGCAAGAACCCGAAGCGTCCATCAGGGAGAGCCGGTTCCTGTTCGATCGCCGCCAGCAGACAACTGCCGAGGTCGGGAAATTCGGTCTCGATCTGCCGAGCTACCCACTCAGGGCCGGGCTTCGAGGCATGCACCACCCAAGCACAGAGCACCACCAGCACCGTCGCCACTCCACCAAGTACCGACAAGAAGACCGAGGGATCGCGTGAGGTCACGACCCCGACGGCACTCAGCAACAGGACAATCACCGAGGCGATCACCCAGCCGACGGCGAGTGCTCGCCAGAATCGCAAGCGGTGGTAGCGATCCGCCACTCGTTCCACTTCCAGCCACAGTCGATCCTGAATCATCGGACGACCTCTTTCGCCTGACGTAGCACAGGCGAGATGCCTGTCGCTACGAAGTGATCTTACGCTCGGCCCGTCCCGCCCACCATGTTTCCAAGACGAGCAATCCAATTGCCACGACAATCAGCCAGCGCCAGACTTTTTGTCGGCTTTCGAGTTCTGTGTCTCGTTGCTGTCGGACTCGGTCGATGCGTTGCGTGCGAGTCAGTTCGGTCCCGATGCGGACTCCGCGTTGTTCGAGTTGTTCCAAATCCAACGGCGCGGTGAGGCTCTCGGTGGCGAGCAGGTTGACCGCGAATCGCGTTTCCGTCGAGCCAACTTTCGCTCGGTAGATGCCCGGCTGATCGGTTTCGCTGAACGTCGAGAGGTCCGCATCGAGCCGGACCGCTCGGCCATCGGGGGTGTGCACCACGATCGGTCCCGGCTGTGTCGAGGACTGCAACGTCACCGACTGACCGACCGCAACGCTCTCGGCAACCTCGGTGCCGCCACAGGCCAAATCGAGCAACGCTCCCACCAGCGGCACGAACTTGCTCGAGAGAGCCAATTGGCTGTCCGCTGGTTGCCAGCCGCTCGTCAGCGCGAGCACACGACCTTTTCCGACGCTGCGTTCGAACAGCGCCAGATCTCCGTTATCGAACCGCGCCACGATGCGCGTGGTCGCCGGCGACTTGAGCGTCATCGTCCGATGCTTCCAAAAATGAATCTTCGTGAAGTCGCTATAGCGTGGGCCAGCAAACGGCGTGAACAGCGGATGCGTAAAGTCGATCTCGCCCAGCAACAGGTATTTTTCACTGCGCGACTCCCCTTCCCCAACGGGATCCGCCGCGGCTCGCGCAAATTCCACATCGTCGAAGAACGAGGAGACCGACGTCGCCGCTTCGTCACCGTCCGGCACGAGCAACAGCACGCCCCCCTGCTCAACGAACTTCGTCAGCATTGTTCGCAACTCCTCGGAGACCGCCTGCGACACCACGATCATTTTCGGAGCGGAATCACCGGGAGCCGTCAGCGACTTCATGGTGTCCAGCGGACGCACTTCAATTTGTCGCAGCGGATCGTTCGCCACCGCTAACCGCAGATAAAGCTGAAGTCCTTCCGGATCTTCGGCCGCATCGCGACCGGCATACAGCAATGTCGCCTCCAGCTTACGCGGCGGGACCACGAAAAACGTGTTGTCGAAATCATGGTCGTCCCCTCGCAAAACGACGCGATCGGCCTGCAAACTGTCGGGGCCGCGTGGCAAGCGGATGATTCGCGTTTGCCCCGGCGGGACATAAACGTCAGTTCGTCGTTCCGCCTTCAGGCGATTCGTTGCTTTGTCGCCTGAAGACGGAACGACGAACTCGGACCACTCGACCGTGAACTGATCGCCGCGCGAGTCGGCTGCATTGACGACTCGCACGCGCACGTCGGCGAGTTCATTCCCCTCTTCCGCAGGCAGCACCTGCGCGTGGGCATTGGTCGTATTCGTCGGTGAGACTCGCAAAGTCACCACTGGCACGCGCTCCGGCCACTCGAACGATTGCAGAGCCTCAATGCGGCTGCCGCCTTGGAAATCGCTGATGACGACGATCTGCGGTTCGAGCGGCGACTGCCGCACATCGCTGGCGGTGTCGAGTTCGCCAGCCACCGCCACCAGCGCCGTTCCGAGGTCCGTCGAACTCCAATCCGGTTGCAGTGCCTTCAACCGGTTGCGAACCACTTGTGGCTTGTCCGGGATCGGCGCGGCTCCTTCCTTCTGAAAGTCGATGATGGTTCGCAGTCGGTCGCTGAAGGCGAACAGCGCGACGTCGTCTTGCGGGTTCAAATCCTCGAGTTGTTTCTCAGCCGCTTTGATCGCCTGTTGCCAAAGATCGCCCCGTTTCATGCTGGCGCTGGTGTCGATCAAAATCGCCAGCCGTTTGCCGGTGAGGTCCGCAAACGACAACGACGCCGCCTCTCTCAGAAATGGCCGGCAAAATGCGAGCGTCACGAGGGCCAGCGCCGCCAACCGCAACAGCAACAACAGAATCTGATCGAGCCGGCTGCGACGAGTCAGTCGAGGTGGCGTCGGCGACAGAAACATCAGCGAACTGAATTCCTGCCGTCCACGAGGCGTCCGCCGCACCAAGTGCAAGATCAACGGCAGCGAGAGCGCCGTCAGACCAGCCAGATACAGCGGAACCAGAACGCCCATCCTACGAAACCCTCCGCCGTCGCGCGACCTGCCGTCCGCGGCGCATCCGTGAGTTCAGCAAATCGAACAATGCCAAATCGAGCGGCCCGTCGGTGGTCAGGTCGTAGACATCGACTCCCAGGCCACTGCACACGCGAGCGAGCGCCCTCGCGTGATCGGTGAAGCGTTCCTGATAGCCGGCTCGGGCCGCTTGCGGATCGACGTACAACTCGCGGCCCGATTCCAAATCGAAGAACATCGACTCTTCTTGGAATTGGAAACTCACCTCGGCCGGATCGAGGATGCGGATCACAACCACCTCGTGCCCCTGCGACCGCAAGTAGCCGAGCTTCGTCTCCAGCATCTCGACCGGAGCGAGCATGTCCGACAGCAGCACGATCACGCCGCGCTTGCGAGCCGTCCGCGCGACCTGCTCCAGCGGCAAGCCGAGGTCCGTGGCCGTGCCGGCCAATTCGTGTTCGAGGCAGATCATCAACCGATGCAAATGCCCGGTGCGATACCGTGCCGGCAGGTATTCGCGGATCGCTTGGTCGAACGTGATCAGCCCGACCGCATCTCGCTGAAGAGTCAGGAAGTACGCAATCGTCGCGGCCACCGTCTTGGCGTACTCAGCCTTGTCGTATTCCAACGGCTTCGAGTGAAACCCCATCGAGCGGCTCAAATCGACCAGCAAGTAGCAACGCAGGTTGGTCTCGTCCTCGAAGCGTTTGAGGTAGAAACGATCCGACCGAGCGAACAGTCGCCAATCGAGAAACCGCAAATCATCGCCGGGGCTGTATTGTCGGTATTCGGTGAACTCGACCGAGAACCCGTGGTACGGGCTGCGATGCAGACCGCTCAAGAATCCATCGACGACCAGCTTCGCGCGGAGTTCCAGATTCTTGATCCGCATCAACGCCGCCGGGTCGATGTACGAGGCTCGTGAACGGGCAGTGGTCGGAGCGTCCAGTTTCAACTTTTACTCTCCAGTCGCGACTCGATTGTCCGGCGGCCGCCGTCAGCCGATGGCGGTCGGCTCTCGGTCGGTCAGGTCCCGGGTGGCACGACGGTCTCCAACAGCCGGCTGATGACGTGATCGACTGAGATTCCTTCGGCTTCCGCGCGGTATCCAACAAGAACTCGGTGACGCAGCGTTGGAGCGACGAGCGCTCGAATGTCCTCGACGGAGGCGTGGCTGCGGCCGTGTAAGAGCGCACGGGCTTTTGATCCCAGCACCATGTATTGAGCGGACCGCGTCCCAGCGCCCCAGCTCACCCACTCGTTCACGAAGTCGGGCGAGTTCGTCTGGCCGGGACGACTGGCGGCGGCCAATCGTACCGCGTAGCGGACGACGTCTTCGGCGATCGGGACGCGCTGCACGACTTCATGGAAGCGACGGACGTCCTCGCCGGTGAAGAGCGGTTCGATCGGTTCGGGCCGTCGCGAGGTCGTCTGCTGCACGACGGCGACCTCGTCGTCTTCCGGCAGGTAGTCGATCAGCACATTGAACATGAACCGATCGAGCTGTGCTTCGGGCAGCGGATATGTCCCTTCCATCTCGATCGGGTTCTGCGTGGCGAGCACGAAGAACGGTTCCTCCAACGGATACCGCACGCCGGCAACCGTGACTTGATGCTCCTGCATGGCTTCGAGCAGCGCGGCCTGAGTCTTCGGCGGCGTGCGGTTGATTTCATCGGCCAGGATCACGTTGCCGAAGATCGGCCCTTTCACGAACTGCATTCGGCGATGGCCGTCGGAGGATTGTTCGAGAATCTCCGTCCCCGTGATGTCGGCCGGCATCAGGTCGGGCGTGAATTGGATGCGTGAAAACTTGAGATGAAAAATCTGCGCGATCGACCTCACGAGCAGCGTCTTCGCCAATCCGGGAGCTCCCGTGATGAGGCAATGCCCGCCGGCAAACAGGCTGATGAGCAACTGCTCGATCACGGCAGCTTGCCCGACGATGACTTTCGAGAGCTGCTCGTCGATGCGCCGGCGGCTGCTGCGAAGCTGCTCAACCGCTTGTTGCTCCAACACGAATTCGTCGAGTTCTTTTTCCACGTCGGCGACTCTTTTCGTTTCGATCCAAGGCGGAGCTGGCACACCGCACTTGAGATTACTGGTTTCAAGTTAGTTGTGTTTGTTTCCCGTTGTCGAGGGTGATCGGAATCTCAACCCGCAGTTGCCGGTCAGGTGTGAGCAGAAACGACATCAAAGCGTCGTCGAGCTTGAGCGTGGTGGCCGCTTCGGTGACGTAGCGATTGACGGTCTCGAGCGCGTTCATGAGTCCTCCGGGGGGAGTGATTCACTCCTTGATCGGTCGCAGGACGCGAGGGAGTCTGGCAAGTGAACACGTTTGCGGCAAGCAGTCACTCGCGCAGGAAAACGCCCGGCATGCGCGAGGCATGTCGGGCGGATTGTTCAAGAGTTCGCGTGTTGATCGTTAGCCGACCTTCATCGCCGCGCCAAGGATATTGCTGGTGCTGGGACGCATGATACGGCCATCGACCAGTTCGCCTTTTTGCAAAGTCGCGCGAATGTCCTTGCCGCTGATCGACCAGGGCTTCTCGTCTTTGTGACGCTCCATCAGATCGACTCGGCCGGCCGATTCGTAGTACGCCGCGAAGCCGACGTTGACCGTCTTGATCTGCAGGTCGCCGCCGAGCTTCTTGAAAATCTCCTGAGCGTCGAAGTCGCCCCAGATCGACTCGCCGTTGGCATACGGCGCGTCGGCGTGTTTGCGGCCGATGACGATGTGCGTGTAGCCCATGTTCTGGCGGTAGATGCCGTGCATGACCG